>NZ_JBSWYH010000017.1:0-124361 GCF_056161025.1 Roseibium sp. AWQ4_254 | reverse complement strand
AAAACTATTTCAGCAAAATCAAAGAGTTCAGAGGCATAAATACAAGATACGATAAAACCGATACCAGCTATCAAGCCTCATGGAACCTGGCAGCAACGATCATCGCATTGCGCTAGATGTCCACAGACCCTAGCAAAATCCCGAAAGCAACGTATGCAATCACCGCCGAGACCCTCTTTACAGCAATACTTTCAAGGCGCGCTTTAGGCGCTTCGCCGCTCTTACTCCGACCGATTGTGCCTGATGAAGCAATATAGGACCAGTCAGACCGGCTTCGCTAGCAAGCTTGAACGCTTCGCGCTCAGTTGGTTTTTTACTCGCGGAAAATTCTGAAATACGTTGGCTGCGTTTTTTGCCGTAGGCATCTAAATCAAATGCATGCTCAAACTGATCAAGGGCCTGAAAGGCTTCGAGCGTCAACAGAGTCCTAGAGCACTTCCAACAAGCCCCGCAATTGATTTTCTCTCCTTTGTGATTGTGAGCGACGCAAACGTCAAGGCGCTCGCCAATTCCAGGAATACTGAGAATCTCACGCGTCTTCTCAGCCCGGGTGAAAGCGGAGCCTGTAGAGCGAAGGGTCATCGAAACAGTAGAAAGAAGTGGAAGGATTATCGTGTCTGCGTACGCCATGTCGTCCGTTGGAAATACGCCTGCGTAATCATAAGTGTCTGCTGAAGAATAATAGTAGGTGTTGGCGATCGACGTTAGCAGATGCGCTACAGACGCATTGCGAGCGGTGTGTGTACGTTGAAAATTCATTTTTAGAACGTCGGCCATATTGCTCTTCACACTTACCAGTCCCAACCGAAATTCAGCTGCGACATCCCTTGCTTGGGCGAGCACCTGCTGCTGCTTCTCTTCCGTGGTATTTGCCCCAACGTCACTCACAAGCAAATGTGTTAACTTTTTTGTGTGCAGTTGACACTCAATGAGATTTTCTTTGAGCGAGAACCAACTGTCGACACCTGCAGAGAAACCAGTAATAGCACCTGTCACCTTGCGATCAATCGCTATTGGCTCGGAGACTTTAACCTTTAGCCTAGGGTTAAAGCCCAACTGTGTCCCAAAAATGTAGATCAGGTCGGCACGCTGATGAGCAATACACTCAGAGACAGGAACGTCGAAAATTATTGGCAAGTTGTGCTTAAGGCCAAGAAGTAGACACGGCGCAAAAAATGCATCTGCAGATTCGATAGTGCTGTCTTTGGGAAAGCCTGACACCTCAAACCACATGTCTACGGCTACACCGTCATTCTGGATTGAGCACGAAGTCCTTAGCACTCCTCCTTCTGTCGTTGCGACGCGGAAATCGTTAACGACCAAATTCTTCTCATTCATTCTCTCAATTTCCTCAACCTTGGAAGGAATGATATCCGATGGAAACCGGGTTACTGAGACCTAGCCTCCGCACAGTGCTTAGCGACATTCTCTCATTGGTCAACCCTTCCGTCCCGAGTGCTCAATTGCTCCCTTGACGATCCGCCCTCTTCATAATCCGCCCTCTTCATAGCAGGATAGATCCCAAAGTGCTTTCGAGGCGGAACGGCGTCTGCTTTGTCCGCATTTGAGACTTTGGGTAATACCAAGCGCCACTTTCATCAGCAGCAAAGTATGTCTTGATGGAGTGTAAAAACGACACTCGGCGCAGGTCCCGCCAAGCTCGTCATTTTGCAGTTTTGGTCGCTTGGGGAAGATGGTGCTGCTGAAGGGACTCGAACCCCCGACCCCATCATTACGAATGACGTGCTCTACCAGCTGAGCTACAGCAGCATGCCTTGAAAACCAGGCTTGGCGACCGGTTGGTGCGCCGTCTCGAACGCTCTCGAGTGGGCCGCTAATTACCGGAGCTTTGACCGAGATGCAAGAGGCTTGGCAAAGGATCTTTGCCGGAAATCCACATGCTCCCAAAAGAAGCACACCCCACCTGACCTGAAACGGCTCAGCCCGTGCCCATGAGCCAACACGCACCTAGCCCAGACAGATCAGCCGGGCAGATCAGACGGGCAGCCAGGCGGGAGTTCGCCGTCAATTGAAGAACCGCGGACGGGGGCTCTTTGCCAAGGTGTCGTCCTCCTCCTCGGTCCCCGGATCGTCGGGCATACGGGAAAGGGGAAACTGGATCGGCTGGTTGAGACGGTCCGCCTTCTCCTCGGAGGCACCATTGCCCGGTGTTGCGTCCTGTCCCGCCGCAGATTGGGCGGCGGCAGCGGGCTGAACAGAAGCCTTTGGAGTATTGGCGCCCTTGGGATCCCTGTCTGAGGCCGTTTCAGCGAAAGCGGCACTGTCTTTGGCGCTGCTCTGTGCAGGCGGTGCGGCCGCCTTGGCGGTGGCAGATGTAGCTGCTGTCTCTGGTCTGTCTGCCCCGGTCGCCGCAGCAGCAGGGCTGCCGGAAGCTGCAGAGCTGTCCGGCAGGTCCGAAAGCGGCGGGCTGTGGCGCACATCATCTGTCGTGCCCTCATAACCCTTTTTGGCATCAGAGGGGGCGGCCTGTGCCGCCGGCTCGGGAGCCGCCTGTGCTGCCGGTCCGTCAGCAGCGGGCGCTTCGGCTGCGGGCGCTTCTGACGGCTGAACCGGGTCCGCTTTTCCGACCGGCGTCAGGTCAACAGTAGGTATGTCAGCGGCCTCAGCCGACGTGGCCGCGTCAGCGGCTGCCGCTGCAGGCGTGGCTGCGGCCGGGACAGCAGGTGCAACCGGCAGCGCCGGCGCCTCGAACAGGCTGTCCTCCAGCACAAGCTCTTCGTCTTCTTCCAGCGCGCTGCCGGGCACCTGCCATTGAAAGGCATCCAGCTTTCCGGTGACCGGGGAGACCGGGTGCCAGTCGGCAGAGACGAGGCCATCTGCAATCCAGGCCTTGTCCTGCGGCGCCTTCAAGGCCCGGGCAAGCCAGCCGCGCATGCGGCCCTCATCGCCATGTTCGGCTTCTTCCAGCTCGGCCATCAACAAAAAGGCGGCCCGGGAGGGATCACTTTGCAGCACCTTCTTCAGTTCGCCCCGGGCCTCATCGAATTCACGGGCTTCCAGCGCGGCCCGGGCAACGGCCAGCCCGCCCTCGGGGCTGCCCGCCCGCAGCGCAGCCAGTGATTTCACCCGTTTCAGCCGGTCGACAGCCGAATCACCGGAGCGCACATGGGCATAGGCGGCCGCAAGCTCGGGATGGGGGGCCAGGCGCCATGTGGCTTCCAGAACCTTGGCGGCCTTGCGCAGATCCGCCCGGCGGGTTGCCAGCCGCGCGGTCAGAACGGCGGCGGGCACCAGATCCAGCGCCAGGCCATGGGCTTCCTTGGCCAGGGAATAAGCCCGTTCCGGCTCGCCGTCTTCCAGTTTCATGGCCAGGGCGGTCAGGATCACCGCCCGCTGGCGCCGGTAGCTCTTCTTGTCCAGAAGCTTGGCGGCATAGTTGCGCTCAAGGGTCTTCAGCGCCTCGTCCCAGTGATGGGCCACGGCCTGATACCCAAGCACCGCCTTTCCGGCCCATTCCAGGCCGGGCGCGGTCTTGGCCGCTTCTTCCGCATAATGGCGGGCCGCGACCGGTTCCTTGTGGCGTTCGGCCTCCACAAACAGCCCATGCAGGCCAAGCGCCTTGGTTTCAGGCGCATCGAGCATGGCTTCAAAGCGCTGGCGAGCCTCGTCATCCTTGCCCGCAAGCTGAGCGGTCTGGGCCAGCAGAAGCTTGGCTGCCGGTTCAACAGGCAGAAGCTTGTCCGCCTCAAGAGCATGGCGCCGGGCCAGTTTCGCATCGCCCGTCCCCAGGGCAATCAGGCCTGCGGACAAAGCCGCATAGCCCTTGTCCTTGCGCCGCTGCCGGAAGAAACGGCCCGCAATCTGGGGCGATTTGAGAACCACCCGGACCGCCCAGACAATAACCAGAAACACCGCCAGCAAAATGCCGGCCACCAGCGCCGCAACCACCGGCGGCTGTTCCCAGACATATCCGTTCCAGCTGACCCGCACCATGCTGGGCAAGTCCGCCATCCAGGTGAATCCCAGCGCAAGGAGAAACACCATCCCGAAAAAGAGAAAGACGCGGATCATGTAGCTCGCTCCCAAGCGTTGCCGGGCCTGCCCGGCTCAAACATCATTTGGCGGCGCTGGTGGCTGGCAGCCACTCAACTGTCCTTCGCCGCAAGTGCTTTCAGCACTTCCTGCGACGCCTTGTCTGTCAGCGCATCCACCTCGACGCGCGCGTCTGCACGGGCAATCCAGTCACTGCCAACCGCCTTTGCCGTTTCCGGCAGGTCCTGATAGGCGGCAACCGCGCCCTGCAGATCCCCCTTGGAGACCGCATTTTCCATGCGCCGCAACACCGCTTCCGGACCTGTACCCTGCGCATCTCCGGGCCCGCGCACCGACACGATCGACTTTGCGCTCGCCAGAAGGCTGTCCAGAACATCCTCTGAATGGTCCGGTTGGGAAAAGGTCTGGTAGATCTCCCGCGCCACTGGCGGAAACTGGGCAATCAGAACGGAGACGGGCTCGACACCGGTGTTGGCGTGGGCCTGCAGCGCGGCAAGATCGATATCCGCCGGGAGACCGGCTTTCACCGCTGCAAGTTCCGTTTCATAGGGCCGGCCGGAATCCACCGCCGATTTCAGCGCGGAGACGGACAGCGCCCGCGCTGCCACTTCGCGGGCGGTGGCATCGCCCATGGTGGTTTCCACCTGCTGGAGCCGCGCGGATAGGGCCGTCAGTTCACTGCGGATCTGATCCAGAGCGTTCTTGCTGGATGCGCCTGCCGCGCTGAGGTCAGCGGAAAGACCAGAGAGGGTTTCCGAGGCCCGGGCCTGACTGTCGGCGAGGGTTTTCAAGGAAACATCCGCTGTGGACACAGCCGTCTGGGCCGTCTTGGCAGCCGCTTCTGTCGTCTGCAATCGGGCCTCCACCTCGCTGATCTGCGTCTTGAGGCTGGTGAGCTGGTTTTCCAGCCCGGACAGGGACCCTGTCAGCCTATCTGCCTCGCTGCTAGACGAGGTCGTCGCACTTTCAAGCTTGGCAAGCCGGTCTTCGAGAGGCTTCAGATCCGTCTGTATCTCTGGGCCAACCGAAGTTTCAAGCTTGGCAAGCCGCTCTTCCAGGGGCGCAAGGTTGACGGTGACCCCGGCGCCACCTGCCCCGATCTCAACGGAATTACGGAAAGTCTCAAAGTCGGACTTCAAAGCCTCCACCGCAGAGCCTGCCCCGTCAGTTGCTGAGGAAACAGCCGTTTCCAGATCGCTCTCCAAAGCCGCCAGCTTGCGCTCCAAAGCGGCAACCGCCTGGCTGGCATCCTGCCCCTGGACCGAAGTTCGAACGGATCCAAGCTCCTGTTCCAGTTCGGAAATCCGTCCTTCTGCCCGTGACAGCGCGCTGGCCAGCTGCTGATCCTTCTCCGGCGTCATCTTCAAAAGACCCACCTGATGCAGCCCGAAACCACCGCCCAGCACGATGATCCCGCCAATCACAGCGGCAATCAGAACACCGAAGGCTCCAACTCCACCCCGATCCTCGGCAGCCGGAGGATTGGAAAAGCTGGAGCTTGCGGAGGGTTTGGAAGCACTGCTGCCCGAAGCAGATCCCGGTTTGGTCCCGGAGGAGTTCCCGGAGGCGGAAGCGGAAGACGGCGCCGAACTGCCCGAAGCAGACGAACTGGAGGATGAAGCGGCAGTCGAAGGCCGGGACGATGATGATGACGAAGACGTATCGGCTGCTCTGAGGCCGCTGCCCCCGCTCGGCAAAGAACTTCCAGCAGCCCCCGGCCGCGGGGGGGATGAGGCGGCCCCTGCCGCGCCAGCACTGGGTGCGCCCGGCTTGCCTGCAGCCGTTGAGGCGGATCCGGATTTCGGCACGCTGGCTGACGCACTGCTGCCGGAAGACGCACTGCCCGGCTTGTCGGCAACTTCTTTGGCTTTCAGATCAATCGTCACGGGCCGCTTGGATGCCGCCCCCGCGCTCGCAGAAGGCTTGGCGCTGCTGCCCGGCGTGTCCGAGGCTCCGCCTTTGGCGCCGCCTGAAGAGGATGTTCCGCCAGAAGATTTGTTGTCCGTCGCCATCTCTACTCCTCCTGAACCCTTTTTGCTCAGGTTCCACCCTTCACTATACACACCTCTTTGCGAAGCGGTACCGCTGCGGCCCAGACTTTTGCGCGCTGCAAAACAACGACTCCCCCGGTTCTGGTTAAGACTCTCCTAAAACCAGCTCCAGAAGTGCTTTTTCCGCCGGAAACTCAGCGACTTCCACCTGCGTAAGGCTGGCCAGCGGTGCGCCGGCCTGCTCAGAGAGCGCATAGACCCGCAATCGGGGCAAAATGTGATCGAGCCCGGCCGCGCCCAGCAGCTTTGAAAACGTGGCAGCCGTGCGCCTGGAAAAGATCAGAACGCCGTCATAAAGCCCGCCAGCCAGGGCGCGGCTCACCTCCCCGGGCAAGGCCTGCGCGGGCATCATCGCATAGACCGGGCACACGCGGCAGGAAATGCCCCGCGCCTGCAGCAGCCCCTCCAGATCTCCCGCCCGGTCCCGGGCCGCCGGATAAAGAATACTGCCGCTGCCGACCGTCTGCGGATCCTCTGCGATCAGCTGTGCAAGGGCCGCCACATTGCCCGAGGCGGAGCGAACGGTTGAAAATCCCGCCGCACGACTGGCCTCCGCAGTCGAATCGCCAACGGTGTAAACCACCAGCCGTGCCAGATCGGCAAACTGGGCATGGCCGCGCAATACGGAGACCGTGCGGCGGCTGGAGATGGCCATTGCAGTCACATTCGTCAGATCAAACTGCTCCGGGGGTCTGGCTGAGAAGGTCAGGAGCGGCGCTTCATCAGCGCGGTGGTGAGCGGCCCGGAGCGCATCTGCGGTCCGGTGGCAATCCGGTTGCGGCCGTGTCACCAGAAAGCGCATCCCCTAGTTCCCCGCCAGGAAACCCGGCCCCATCTTTGCCTTCAGGGTCTCTCCGACGGAAAGCCCGATCTGGACTGCCTCTTCCAATGGGCCTGTCTGTTCGGCCGCATGCGCGGCACTGCCATCGGGTTTCAGCACAATACCCTGAAAATGGATCTGATCCCCCCGGATCACCGCCAGACCGCCAATGGGCGTCCGGCAGGAGCCATCCAGAACGGCCAGAAAGGCGCGCTCAGCCTCCAACCGGATCTGGGTCTCCCGGTCATGGATTGCCGCCAGCATGTCCAGGGTGGCGCTATCATTTTCCCGGCTTTCAATGCAGATCGCGCCCTGCCCGACCGCCGGCAGGAACTGGTCCGTTTCCAGAAGGCTGGTGACTTCCCCTTGCAGGCCAAGCCGGTTGAGCCCAGCCGCCGCCAGCAGTGTGGCATCCACCTCCCCCTCTGCCAGCTTGCGCAGCCGTGTCTGGAGATTGCCGCGATACATGACCACCTCAAGATCCGGCCGCAGCCGTTTGATCATGGCCTGGCGGCGCAGGGAACTGGAGCCGACCACCGCCCCTTGAGGCAGGTCATTCAGGGTCTTCGCCTTGGGGGACAGAAAGGCATCACGGACATCTTCGCGGGGCAGGAAGGCGGTCAGCGCCAGCCCCTGCGGCAGAACTGTCGGCATATCCTTGGACGAATGAACGGCCAGATCGATCCGCCCGTCCAGAAGCGCTTCTTCAATTTCCTTGGTAAAGAGCCCTTTGCCGCCCACTTCCGACAGGGGCCGGTCCTGGATGCGGTCACCGGAGGTTTTGATCACCTCGATCTGAAAGGCCTCTTCAGCAAGATCATGGGCCGCCATCAGCCGGTCACGGGTTTCATGGGCCTGTGCCAGCGCCAGCGCGCTGCCCCGGGTGCCGATACGCAAAGGATTTGATTGCAAGGTTTACCGTCCAGATGCTACGCCCGGCAGACCAGCCGCCGGACCGGAAATGAAGTGTTCGTGCCATTGTCCTATCACAGGCCGCGATTGCAAAACCAATGACTTCAGTCAATCAAGATGCCATGCCAAGCGATCTGACCGTTCTGGGGATCGAAACCAGCTGCGATGAAACCGCAGCCGCGGTTGTCCGGGGGCCCCGCGCCAAGACCATCTTATCAAATACGATCCGCTCGCAAATTGATGAACATACGGAGTTTGGCGGCGTCGTTCCGGAGATTGCCGCACGGGCCCATATCGAGATCCTCGACCGGATAATCCAGCAAACCCTGGACGAGGCAGATTGCGGCTGGGACGGGATCGACGCGATTGCCGCCACCGCCGGGCCAGGCCTGATCGGCGGCGTCATTGTCGGTTTCATGACCGCAAAAGCCATCTCACTGGCCTCTGGCAAACCGCTCGTTGGTGTCAACCATCTGGAAGGCCACGCCCTGACCGCCCGGCTCACCGACGACCTGGACTTTCCCTTTGTGCTGCTGCTGGTCTCCGGCGGCCACAGCCAGTTTCTCCTGGTGCGCGGCGTCGGCGACTATGAACGCCTCGGCACAACCATTGACGATGCCATTGGCGAAGCCTTTGACAAAACCGCCAAACTGCTCGGCCTGCCCTATCCCGGTGGCCCGCATGTGGAAAAGATGGCAGCAAGGGGCGATGTCACCCGGTTCAAACTGCCCCGCCCCTTGCTCGACCGGCCTGGCCTCGACATGTCCTTTGCGGGTCTGAAAACCGCCCTGCGCACCCAGGCCAAAAAGCTGGAGCCTGTGGATGAACAGACCATTGCGGATCTGTGTGCCGGTTTTCAACGCGCTGTAGCCGATGTGCTGGCCGCCCGGACGCGGTCCGCGCTGGAGCTGTTCGAAACCCGCCACCCGGGCATCCGGCCAGTGATCGTGGTTGCGGGCGGGGTTGCGGCCAATCAGGAGATCCGATCAGCGCTGACCACCGCAGCCGAAACCGCCGGCGCCCGGTTTGTGGCCCCGCCGCTGCGCCTGTGCACAGACAATGCGGCCATGATTGCGTGGGCGGGCATTGAACGGTTGCAGCAAGGCCCCGTTGACGATATGGGCCTGTCCCCCCGCCCCCGCTGGCCGTTGGATGCGCACCAGGCCGGTGTGCTGGGCGCGGGCAAGAAGGGCGCCAAGGTCTGATCTTTCCGTTTGCACGCAGTCCATCCGCCCGCCGGATCTGCCTTCTGCCGGCTGGGTCTTCCGCTTTCCGGCTCCCCCGGCTGGGACCAGCTATCCGAACCGGCCGGTAATATAGTCGCTGGTGCGCCGTTCCTGCGGCGCACTGAAAAGCATATCGGTTATGCCGAATTCCACCAGCTCGCCCAGATACATGAAGGCCGTGTATTGGGAAGTCCGCGCGGCCTGCTGCATGTTGTGGGTCACGATGGCAATGCAATAGTGGCTTTTCAGGGTTTCGATCAGATCCTCGATCTTGGCGGTTGAAATCGGATCCAGCGCGGAGGCCGGTTCGTCCAGAAGCAGGACCGACGGTTTCACCGCGATTGCCCGTGCAATGCACAGCCGTTGCTGCTGCCCCCCGGACAGGCCCAGCGCACTCTGGTGCAGCTTGTCCTTCACCTCGTCCCAAAGCGCGGCTTCGCTCAAAGCGTTCTCCACCCGGCTGGCCATCTCCTGTTTTGGAACTTTTTCATAGAGCCGGATGCCGAAGGCAATATTCTCGAAAATCGACATGGGAAACGGGGTCGGCTTTTGAAACACCATGCCGACACTGGAGCGCAGCCAGTTCAGGTCGACAGTGCGGGAGAGAATATTCTGTCCCCCGATCCGGATCTCCCCGTCCGCCTTCTGGCCCGGATAGAGGTCATAAATGCGGTTGAAAGTCCGCAGCAAAGTGGACTTGCCGCAGCCGGATGGACCAATGAAGGCTGTCACGCTCTTGTCGCGCAGGCAAATGTTGATGTCCTTGAGAACATGGTGCCCGTTCTGATAGTGGAAATTGAGGTTCTTCACCTCGATCTTGACGGGCCTTTCGGCCCCCAGGGCCTCGTCCCCGGCGGCCATGGGTGGCACCGGCGGCGCGGTGATAGTCAGCGGCGCAGTCTCCAGATATGTGGTCATGGCAGATCTCCAGGGCAGGTCCAGCGGCGTCACCGGGACCGGCGTTTGGCCAAAAGGCGCGATGCAAGGTTCAAGGCGAGAATAGACAGGGTGATCAGCAGGGCCCCGCCCCATGCCAGCCGCTGCCAGTCGTCATAGGGGCTCATGGCAAACTGGAAGATGACCACAGGCAAATTGGCCATGGGGTGGCCGAGATTGGCGGTCCAGTACTGGTTGTTCAGCGCCGTGAACAGAAGGGGAGCGGTTTCGCCGCTGACACGGGCAAGCGCTAGCAGCACCCCGGTCAGGATGCCATTGGCCGCCGCCCGCCAGATGATGAACACCATGATTTTCCACCGCGGTGTTCCAAGGGCGGCCGCCGCTTCGCGCATTTCAACCGGCACCAGGGTCAGCATGTCCTGTGTGGTGCGATTGATGACGGGAAGCCCGATCAGGGCCAGAGCGAGCGCGCCCGCATAGGCGGAAAAATGCCCGGTGGTGACAACAACGGTCGCATAAACAAACAAGCCAATGACGATGGACGGGGCGGACAGCAGAATGTCGTTGAGGAAAATCGCTGCGGCGGCGACCTTCGACTGGTTTGAATATTCCGCCAGATAGGTTCCGGCCAGAAGGCCCAGCGGGGTCGCAATCACGATTGACAGCGCGGTCATCACCACGGAGCCGTAAATCGCATTAGCCAGACCGCCATCAGAGCCGGGCGGCGGGGTCATCTCGCTAAAGAGCGAGAGCGACAGCGCGGGCAGCCCCTTCTGGACCAGGGACCAGAGGATCGCAAAAAGGAAGAACAGGCCGAAGGCGGTTGCGCTAAGGGCAGCGCCCATCATGAGCCGGTTGACCAGATAGCGCCGGTGCAAAAGTGCTTTGGACATCTCAGGACCCTCAGTGTTGTGCTGACCGGCTGATCAGGATCTTGGCGGCGGCGAAGACGGCGAAGGTGATGGCGAACAGAACCAGCCCCAGCGCCACAAGGCTTGAGGTGTAGAGCGGTGTAGTCGCTTCGGAAAATTCGTTGGCAATGGAAACGGAAATGGTGGTGGACGGTGACAGCAGCGATGCGGAGATCCGGTGCGCATTGCCGATCACGAACGTGACCGCCATGGTTTCCCCGAGCGCCCGGCCAAGACCGAGCATCAACCCGCCCACCAGTGCCCGGCGCGTATACGGCAGCACGATGGAGCGCGTGACCTCCCAGGTCGTCATGCCCATGCCATAGGCCGACTCGCGCAGCATCGGCGGAACGGTCAGGAAGATATCGCGGGAGACGGATGTCATGAAGGGCAGGATCATGACAGACAGAACCAGACCGGCGGTCAGAAGGCCGATGCCATAGGGCGCCCCGTCAAACAGAGGCCCGATCACCGGAAGCGGCCCCAAATAATTGATCAGGACCGGCTGCACGATTGTCTGCAAGAAGGGCGTGAATACAAAGAACCCCCAAAGGCCGTAAATGATGGACGGGATACCGGCCAGGAGTTCAATCGCAATGCCGATGGGTATGCGCAGCCGGTCCGGGCACATCTCGGTCAAAAACATGGCAATGCCCAAGCTGACCGGAACCCCGATCACCATGGCAATGGCCGATGTGACCAACGTCCCGAAAATCGGCGCGGCAGCGCCATAAACATCCTTGGCCGGGTTCCAGTTCTCATTGACCAGAAATCCGGTGCCGAATGCGCGCCAGGCTGGCAGGGAGCCATGGAGGAGGGACAGCAGAATACCGATGAGGACCAGAGCCGTGAGGGTGGCGGCGCCCCAGGTCAGGCGGATGAACACGGTATCGGCGGTGGGACCGCGCCGGGACCGTTGCCCCTCTTCAATGGCAGGAACAGGTGCGCTGGAAAGATCCTGAAAAGCCATGTTGGTGATAACCTGCAGCTGGGCGTCTGGTGAAGGCAATGAAAGATCTTGCGGGGGGATGCTGGCAGCGGCAGAGCGGGCCGGGCGGCCGGCCCGCTCTGTCGAACGTGTTTCAGTCCGGGCAGCGCTCAGCTATGGTTTTTGGTAAAGACCGGTTTGCCGTTGGACTGGATGGACAACCAGGACTGTTCGATCAGTTTGACGACCGAACGGGGGATCGCAACATATTGCAGGGCCTTGGCTTCTTTCTGGCCATGCTGATAGGCCCAGTCGAAGAATTTCAGCGCTTCGCCTGCTGCAGCCGGATCCTGGGGCTGTTTGTGAATGATCACCCAGGTGGAGGCGGCAATCGGCCAGCTCTGGTCGCCGGGCTGGTCGGTGATGATCAGACGGAAGTTCTTCGCATGGGCCCAGTCAGCATTGGCTGCAGCCGCCGCAAAGGTTTTCAGCGAAGGCTGCAGCACCTTGCCCGCAGAATTCTTCATCCGGGCGTAGCCGAGATGGTTCTGGATGACATAGGCATATTCATTATAGCCAATGGAGCCGGCGGTCTGCTTAATGGTGTTGGCCACCCCTTCAGAGCCTTTCGCCCCCAGACCGACAGGCCACTGAACTGCCGTATCGGAGCCAACCTGGCTTTTCCATTTTGAAGAGACTTTGGACAAGTAGTTGGTGAAGTTGAAGGTGGTGCCGGACCCGTCAGAACGGTGAACAACCACGATCGGCTGGTTGGGCAGTTTCAGACCCGGATTGAGAGCTGCGATTTCAGGGGCGTTCCATTTGGTGACCTTGCCCAGATAGATATTGGCGAGCGTCTCCCCATCGAGCACGAGATCTCCCGGCTTAATGCCCTGAATATTGTACATCGGCACAATGCCTCCCATCACCATCGGGAACTGGGTCATGCCGTGTTTGTCGAGTTCGGCATCCGACAGCGGCTTGTCGCTGGCGCCGAAGGTGACTGTCTTGGCCTCAACCTGCTTGATTCCGCCGCCGGAACCGATGGACTGGTAATTCAGCTTGATGCCGGTTTCCCTATGGTAGGCATCGCCCCATTTGGCAAAAACCGGATAGATGAAGCTTGATCCGGCCCCGACAATGTCGGAGGCAAAAGACGGTGACGCGACAGCAGCGCTCATGGCCAGAGCCGTGGCCACGACAGCCAATTTATTCGAAAATTTCATGGATTTGCTCCGTGGTTTCGAAAGTAAGACTGGGATGTAAGTTCTGATTTCAGGAAGGATGTCCGGTCTGAAACCGGGCAGTCTGCCGGGTTGGCCACACCGGTCTTGCCGGAGAAGTCTGGCCCGCGCAGTCGGTAGGTGCGTATGATATGTGGCGAGAAAGTGTTTTCCTGGAGCCCTGAAAAATTCTACTTATTTGGCTAAATAAAAAAATCTGAGAACGCATTGCGTTGAAGTCTTCAAACCACCGCGTTAAATAAAGTTCATTTTCAATGATTTCCGCATTCCCACACCAAGGTTTGGACTAGGGTGAGCCCGTCGGCATGCATGGCTTCGCAGCCTTGTCCTTGACTTTCTGCATCCGATCGGCACCTGAAGGTGGAAATTTTCCAGTCCCTCCCCTACTGGTTCCTTTCCGGCCCTTTCATCCTGGTCCGGCTCGCCCTTGGAGACTTTGAAAGAATGCGCGTCTACCATAAGGCCTATGTCTATCTGACCTGCGGCCGTGACCTTCTGGTTTTCTCCGAACCGGACTTCCCGCATGTGGGCCTTCAGGTTCCCGGCGGAACGCTGGACCCGGGCGAGAGCTATCTTCAGGCCGCACGGCGGGAGTTTTGCGAAGAGACCGGACTTTCATTGGATATCGCAATCGAATCGTTCGCGGACCAGGACCGCATCATCGAAAATGTGCCCCATTGTCTCGACGGCCTGCACCGGCGGCGGCATTTTCACGGAACAATCCGGGAAAAGCCCGCGGACACCTGGGAACATTTCGAAACCTCTCCAAGCAGCGGTGGCGCCCCGATAAGGTTCCGCCTGTTCTGGATTGATCTGTTTTCAGATGAAGCAGCTGACGTGACCCTGTTCTTTGAAGAATTTGGAGCGCAGCTTGAAACATTACGGACGCGCGTGGAAAGGCAGAGCAATGGGCGCCATTAAAACAGTTGGCGTCATCGGAGGCGGCGCCTGGGGCACGGCCCTGGCGCTGACAGCCGCCCGGGCCGGGCGGGACGTCCGCCTGTATGCACGGGAACCGGAAACCGTCTCCCATATCCGCTCCCGCCGCCAGAACCCGCGCTATCTGCCGGGTATCACTTTTGACGAAACGCTGAATGCAACGGCCAGCCTGGGCGAAGTGGCCGATGCCGATGCCCTGTTGCTGGTCACCCCGGCGCAGACGACGCGTGCGCTCCTGGCTGCACTGAAGGACACTGGCAAGGTGCGCGGTCCTCTGGTCTTGTGCGCCAAAGGGATTGAACAGACATCCGGCAAGCTTCTGTCCAAGGTCGTCAGCGAGGAGCTGCCCGGCATCGAAACGGGCGTGCTGTCCGGCCCGAGCTTTGCCGATGATGTGGCCCGGGGCTTGCCCACTGCCGTTACCATCGCAGCCAGTTCCGCGAAGTCGGCACTCAGTCTGTGCGAGGCGCTGCAATCAGCCTGTTTCCGCCCCTATGCCTCGATCGACATTCTGGGCACACAGATTGGCGGCGCCTTGAAAAACGTGCTGGCCATTGCCTGCGGGGCCGTGGTCGGGCGCAAGCTGGGAGCCAGTGCCCAGGCGGCGCTGACCGCCCGCGGCTTTGCCGAACTCTCCCGCCTTGGCGCCGCGATGGGCGCCCAAGGGGAAACCCTTACCGGATTGTCCGGCCTGGGAGATCTGGTCCTCACCTGTTCGTCCAGCCAGTCCCGGAACTTCTCCTTCGGCCTGCGCCTTGGCGAAGGCTTCATGGCCTCCGAGCTGATCGCTGCCGGGGGCAAACTCGCCGAGGGCGCCTATTCGGCCCGAGTGGCGGTCAAACTGGCTCAGAAACACGGCATCGACGTGCCGATCTGTGACACGGTCGCCCGGATGATTGACGAGGACCTGTCGATTGACGATGCGCTCAACACTCTGATGGCCCGGCCGCTGAAGGCGGAGACCGAGGGTCTTTGACGGCTCCCCCTTTGTCCCCCAGCACTTGCCCATTGAGTTTCCCGGAGCGTCCCCATAGGGTCGTGCCAGTTTTTCTGACCCGGGATCTCATCTCATGCTTTATGCCCTGATCTGCACCGACAAACCCGGTGCTCTGCAAATCCGTCTCGACACACGCGGCGAGCACCTTGCCTTCCTAAAAGGCCTTGGCGATGGCTTGAAGGCCGCAGGCCCGTTTCTGGACGATGACGGCGCCATGACCGGCTCGCTTGTGGTGATTGAGGCGGCGAACCGCGACGAAGCGCTGGCAATTTCAGAGCAGGACCCTTATGCCAAGGCCGGTTTGTTTGAAAGCGTTGAAATCCGCCCCTGGAACTGGGTGGTGAAGAACCCGGAGGTGTCATAAGTGCAGTACTGGCTGATCAAGTCCGAGCCCGACAAATGGTCCTGGGACCAGCAGAAAGCCAAGGGCGAAGCCGGTGAGGAATGGGACGGCATCCGCAACTACCAGGCCCGCAACAACATGCGCGCCATGGAGATCGGCGACAAGGCCTTCTTTTATCACTCCAATATCGGTAAAGAAGTTGTCGGAGTTGTCGCAGTGTGCAGCGGCATCCATCCGGACAGCACCACAGACGATCCGCGCTGGGAATGCGTTGACTTCAAAGCCGTTTGCGACATGCCCAAGCCCGTCACCCTGGCAGACGTCAAGGCCGAGCCCCGGCTGGAAAAAATGTCCCTCGTCACCTCCATGCGCCTCTCCGTGCAGCCGGTCACACCGGACGAATGGGCCATTGTCTGCGAGATGGGCGGCCTCGAAGAGCCGGTCTGAGGATGTTTCATGACCCGTGACCATGCACCCGATTGAGGATGCTGCCGCCTTCATCCGCAAGGAGACCCGGGTCAAACCCGTGCCCCATGCGGAGGAGATCCGGCTTCACCTGGCAGATGAAGCCCTGGCGCTTTGGCAGAAGACGGAAGAAGATCTGGGCGTGCTTGGCCTCGCCCCACCCTTCTGGGCCTTTGCCTGGGCGGGGGGACAGGGGCTGGCACGGCATATTCTGGACACGCCCGCTCTGGTGCACGGCAAAAAGGTGCTGGATTTTGCCTGCGGCTCCGGACTGGTCGGCATCGCGGCCAAAATGGCCGGTGCAAAGACCTGCCACGGTGTCGACATCGATCCGTTCGCCATTGCTGCCGCCAGGCTGAATGCGGAGTTGAACGGGGTCACACTCAGCCTTCAGACCGGCGACATCACCAGCGCTCCGCCGCCGGATGCAGAGGTCGTTTTCTGCGGCGATGTCTTTTATGACAAGCCCATGGCGGAGGCTGTGCTCCCCTTTCTAGACAGGCTGCTGACCAGCGGCTCAACGGTCTATGTCGGGGATCCGGGCCGCTCCTATCTACCGAAAGACCGCTTGAGGGAACTTGGTGTCTATGAGGTTCCTGTGGTCGGAGCGCTGGAAGACAGCGACGTGAAAAAGACGCGGGTCTTCCGATACGAGTGAAATTGACCCAAGAAAGTCCGTTTCCTTGGGTCAAAGATTCAAAGTGGATGAAAAATCAAAAGTTTTCTCCTGTCGGGACTTTCCCTTTTTCGCGCTTGCGATAGGTTAGCCGCCAAGCGATTTGCGCTCCCCCCTCCCCCTTTGGTGCTTTCAGGAGTTCCACATGCCCATCGTTAACCGCCTCGCAGACCTGGCTGACGAGATCGCCGTCTGGCGCCGCGACTTTCACGAAAACCCCGAGATCCTCTATGAAACCGTCCGCACCGGCGAGAAGGTTGCCGAGCTGCTGCAAAGTTTCGGGGTTGACGACGTCACGACCGGCATCGGCAAGACCGGCGTTGTCGGCGTCATCAAGGGCCGCAATGGCGGGGCAGGCAAGACCATCGGCCTGCGCGCCGACATGGATGCCCTGCCGATTGAGGAAGCCACCGGCAAGCCCTATGCGTCCAAAGTGCCCGGCAAGATGCATGCCTGCGGCCATGACGGCCACACGGCCATGCTGCTTGGCGCGGCCAAATACCTTGCCGAGACCCGGAATTTCGACGGCACCACAATCGTCATTTTCCAACCCGCCGAAGAGGGCGGCGCCGGTGCCAAGGCCATGATCGACGATGGCCTGATGACCCGCTGGAACATTGACGAAGTTTACGGCATGCACAATTTCCCGGGCATGCCGGTCGGGGAATTTGCCATCCGCAAAGGCTCGATCATGGCTGCGACCGACGAATTCGCCATCACGATCAAGGGCCTTGGCGGCCACGCGGCCAAACCGCACCAAACCATCGACCCGGTTGTGATCGGCGCCAACATGGTCAATGCGCTCCAGACTATTGCCAGCCGCAACGCCGATCCGCTTGATTCCGTGGTGGTCTCTGTAACCATGTTCAACGCGGGCAACGCTTTCAACGTTATTCCGCAGGAAGCGACCTTGCGTGGCACGGTCAGAACCCTGAGCCCGGAAATGCGCGATCTGGCCGAAAAGCGCATGGCTGGCATTGTCACATCAGTTGCCGAAGCCTTCGGCGCGACCGCCGACTTCAACTTCCGCCGGGGCTATCCGGTCACCGCCAACCACGACGCCCAGACGGATTTTGCCGCCGGAATCGCCGAGGACATTGCCGGTGTCGGCAAGGTCAATACGAATATCGACCCGATGATGGGCGGGGAAGACTTTTCCTACATGCTGGAAGAGCGCCCCGGCGCCTTCATCTTTGCAGGCAATGGCGACAGCGCCGGTCTGCATCACCCCGAATATGACTTCAATGACGAGCTGATCCCTTTCGGGTCTTCCTACTGGGTCAAGCTGGTGGAAACCGCTCTGCCTGCCAAGGCGGCCTGAGCCGGTCCGGCAACCCGTTTTGGGTGGCCCCACAGGCCGCCACCTCCGGGATGACGTAACGTCTGTTTACCTGTAGAACAGATGCTGGCCCGGCCTCGGGCCGGCATGTCCCCAACAGGCACTTCACGATGGTTCTTTCCCGGTTCAAACTTCCCTTTCTTGCGATCTATCTTCTTGTTGGCGCTGTGGTTGGCGTCCTTGTCATTCACCCGCTGAATCTGATTGTGGTCTGGTGGGAGCTGGCCCGTTTTTCCGAAACGGCGCCTGGCCTCATGGAATTCCTGAGTGCCCGCCTCTGGCTGGTTCTGTTGCCGCGCCACATGGACGTTGCGATGGCCTATACCTGTGTCGGCGCCGTTGTCGGCCTGGCCTTCGGCATCTTCACCCGCAACTACATGATGACCACGGAAGCCTACCGGTCCTTGCGCGAAGAACAGGTCGCGCTCATTCCGAGCCTGTTGCAGAATGGGGAATCGGACAATGTGGAATTCAAGTCGACCCTGCGCTGGGACGTGAAGGAGAACCGGATCAACCGGGGCCTGGAAAAGGTCATTGCCAAGACGGTCGCCGGATTTTTCAACGCCGAGGGCGGCCATCTTGTTGTCGGGGTGGATGACAACGGCACACCGCTTGGCCTCGACAAGGACCTGTCGACGCTCAAGAGCCCGGATCTTGATGCCTTTGAACGCACGGTGAATGATATCGTCTCAAAGAACCTCGGCGGGGATCTCTGTCCCTTCATTCACACCGTCTTTGCCAGGATCAACACCTTCGACGTGGCGATGATCATCATCCGTCCGGCCCCGCGCGCCGTCTATATGGAAGAGGGCAAGGCCTCGATCTTCTATGTGCGCAGCGGCAATTCGACCCGTCAACTGGATGTGCGTGAAGCGCTGAACTACGCCAAAACCCGATGGACCTGACCAAATGGATTTCCTGTCCGCGCTGCTGCCGGATCCTGTCAGCCTGCCTGCTGCTTCCCTTCTCATCCTGACCAGCTTTTTCACCTCCGCCCTGACCGCCGCCGTCGGCCTTGGGGGCGGCGTAGCGCTGATCGCCGTCATGGCCAGTCTGATGCCGCTGAACGCACTTGTTCCGGTCCACGGGGTTGTTCAGATCGGCTCAAATGGCGGGCGCGCCCTCGTGCAGATAAGACACGTGGACTGGACCATCGTAGCCTGGTTCACCCTTGGTGCCCTGTTGGGGGCAGCGCTCGGGGGCACCCTTGCCATCCAGCTTCCGGCCGAAGGCCTGCGGCTCGGCCTGGCTGCTTTCGTGCTTTGGGTGGTCTGGGGCAAACCGCCGAAATTCGGCAATATGCAAAAACGCGCCATGGCCGCTGCCGGGTTTGCCTCAACGTTCCTGTCCATGTTTTTCGGGGCCGCCGGTCCGATTGGCGGGGCGGTTCTGTCCACCTTCGGCCTGCCCCGCCACGGCTTTGTCGCCAATCAGGCCGTGACCGCCCTGACCATGCATATTTTCAAGATCTTTGCCTTCGGCCTGCTCGGCTTTGCCTTTGCCCCCTGGGTGTGGCTGATTGTCCTGATGATCTTCAGCGGTTTTCTGGGCACGCTGGCCGGATCGCGCCTGCTCGGCAAGATGAACGAAGCCACCTTCCGGACCGGCTTTAAATGGGTGATGACCGCACTGGCGCTCAATCTCCTTTGGCAGTCCATAGAAGGGATCCTCTAGCCCCCCATCGAAGAGACGGATCTCTGGCCTCTCTTGACCCGCAGCAGGGCCATGCTTGAATTCTTCGCAACTGACGTGACCTTGCAAGCCCCGGCGTGACGGGGTAACTCAGCGCGATCAGTTTTCAATAATGCGGGATGGAACGTCCATGGCTTCTCACAGTCTTCTGCTTTTGCCCGGTGACGGCATTGGCGCCGAAATCATGAAGGAAGTGGAAAAGGTCATCGCCTGGTTCAACGAGAACAGCGGCATGAGCTTTGACACGACCGATGGCCTCGTGGGCGGGGCGGCCTATGACGCCCATGGCCAGGCGATTTCCGATACGGATATGGCCAAAGCCCTGGAGGCAGATGCGGTCATTTTCGGCGCTGTCGGCGGACCGAAATGGGACAAAGTGCCCTATGACGTGCGCCCGGAGGCCGGTCTGCTGCGCCTGCGCAAGGAAATGAAGCTCTTTGCCAACCTGCGCCCAGCCATCTGCTACCCTGCCCTTGCCGATGCGTCTTCCCTGAAGCCGGACGTGGTGGAAGGGCTCGACATCCTGATCGTGCGCGAACTCACAGGTGGCGTCTATTTTGGCGAGCCGAAGGAGATCACCGATCTGGGTAATGGCCAGAAACGCGGCATCGACACCCAAGTTTACGACACTTACGAAATCGAACGCATTTCCAAGGTTGCCTTTGAACTGGCGCGTACGCGCAACAACAAGGTCACGTCCATGGAAAAGCGGAACGTCATGAAATCCGGCCTGCTTTGGAACGAGGTGGTCACCGAGACCCACAAAAACGGTTATGAAGATGTGGTGCTGGAACACATGCTCGCCGATGCCGGCGGCATGCAGCTGGTACGCTGGCCCAAGCAGTTTGACGTCATCGTCACCGACAACCTGTTCGGCGACATGCTGTCCGACGTTGCCGCCATGCTGACCGGATCCCTGGGTATGCTGCCCTCCGCTTCCCTCGGCGCCCCGGACCCGCTGACCGGCAAGCGCAAGGCGCTTTATGAGCCGGTCCATGGCTCGGCCCCGGATATTGCCGGCACCGGCGCAGCCAACCCGATCGCCATGATCGCCAGCTTCGCCATGGCGCTGCGCTATTCCTTCGAGGAAGCCGATGCGGCCAACAAGGTTGAAAAAGCCATCGAAGCGGCGCTCGACAAGGGCCTTCGCACCAAGGACATCGCCAAGGACGGCGATACGGTCGTCACCACCTCCGAAATGGGCGATGCCATCCTGACCGAACTGACCGCGCTCAGCGCCTGACCGCAATTCCGATTGCAAAGAAAACCGCCCGCAGGTATCCCGTGGGCGGTTTTTCATTCCAAGGCAGTTGGCCGCATGACCGAAGACAAAATCGCCCCCTTTCTCGGAACCTGGATTCTGGACGCGGATGAAAGCGAGTTTGAACAGGGGGACCCGCCGCAAAGCGCGACACTGAAGATCGAAGACACCTTCGGCATGGTCTCTTTCACCATGAATCAGATTGCCGCCGATGGCAGTGAGACCAGCGACAGTTTCGAGGCGGTTCCGGACGGTCCGGAAGTCAAACTTGGCAAAAGCGGGCTGGTGGATGCCATGCGGCTGGTGTTCCAAGGCAGCAGGAACTTGATTTCCGAAGCCCGGCGCGGCGGCCTGACCATCATGAAGGCCGACCGGGAGCTCTCCGAAGACGGCCGGACCCTGACCGTAACGCAAACCGTGCATCTGGTGGATGTCGCCAGTTTCACCAACACCTCCGTCTACCGGAAAGCGCAGTAAACGCTCATGCCACAGCATATCGGCGCGATCGCGCTTCTGGTTCCCGACTATGAGGCGGGCGTTGCCTTTTATGTCGGCCAGCTCGGCTTTGATCTGATTGAAGACACGCAAGTGTCGGAAACCAAGCGCTGGGTTCTGGTCGCGCCCAAGGGCAGCACACAAACCCGGCTGCTTTTGGCAAAGGCCGACGGCCCCCGCCAGTCCGCCACCATCGGTCACCAGACCGGCGGACGGGTCTTCCTGTTCCTCAACACAGATGATTTTGACCGGGATCATCAGGCCATGCTGGCCAAGCACGTTGTCTTTCTTGAAGCCCCCCGCCAGGAGCCCTATGGCAAGGTTGCGGTCTTTGAAGATCCATTTGGCAACCGTTGGGACCTGATCGAACCGGCGGGTGCAAACCGCGCTTAGAGCATCATGCGCTAACCTAGCGGCACGGCCTGTCTCCAGGATCTTGGTCCCTTCAAACGCCTCAATGAGACCTATGGCCACCCTGCCTGAGACCAAGTTCGGATTGCCTTTGCGCAGGCCATCCGGGAAACCATTGATGCCCATCTCGCCTGATAGAAATCCATCTGACCGGTTTGAAAGGTCTTTTGGCTAAAGCCTCGGGCAACAAGCCTGCGCGATTTGATGTTGGAACACAGCTCATTCGGCAAAGCGCGTCGCGCAGATCGCAGCGATTCCGGCTTGAGATTGGTATGAGCCTGCGCGTTATCCAAATCGGTAACTGGACGCCATGACACCGCCCATGATGTCCCCTTCGTGATAGATCCGCACTGCCGGTTCCTGTTCCGCAGCCCCCAGGGCCACGAAGAGAGGCACCAGATGATCTTCGTTCTTGTGGCAAACCCGGGCATAAGGTGCCAGTTCCCAATCCATCAGAGCCTGTGACCGGGCCTCGGGTGCAAGCGCCAGTGCATCACCGAGCCAGGCGTCAAAGGCTTCCGACGGCGCCTTGGCACCAGGCCCGATCAGCGCCAGGTTGTGAAAGCTCAGGCCCGAACCGACAATCAGCACGCCTTCCTCCCGCAAGGCCTCCAGCGCACGCCCGATGGCGAAATGGGCCTGAGGGTCGTAGGACTTCAGCAGAGAAACCTGGAACAACGGCATATCCGCTTTCGGATACATGATTTCCATCGGGGCGAATGTGCCGTGGTCAAATCCTTGCTCACGGTCAAGACGCGCTGTGATGCCAGCCTCTTTCAACAATGCCAGCGTCCGCTCTGCAAAAGCAGGGGCACCGGGTGCCGGATAGACGATCTCATAGGTCTCCGGCGGAAAACCGGAATAATCATAGACCATCGGCGGATTGGGAGAGGCCATCACCGACACCAGTTCTGCTTCCCAATGGCCGGAGACCATGAGGATGGCTTCAGGCCTTTGCGGAAGGTCTTCCACCATATTCACCAGAGAAGCTTCCAGAGTGGCGAACATGGCCCGCATGTCCGGCAGCCACGGCCACGGGCCACCGCCATGAGAAATGAAATAGGTTGGCAGTTTTGAAGGCATTGTCCGGTCTCTCTTGTCAGGTGCGGAGCGGTCTGCAGCTCCAGGACAGCGGGCCCGGCCTACGGGCTCGACTGTTGTCAAAGCGGCAGTTTGCGGCCCCGTCCCCAGGCGATAAAGACCGCGAGCGCGAACAGAACCGAATTGACGGGCAGCACATAAAGTTCGGCATTGGTCACATGAAAGATAGCTGCGCAGATTTGCAGCAGAGCAAGTGCAAGAGCTGCTGCCACGGTCAGCCTCGGCAGAATACCAGTCAGCATTGGCAGCACAAGCCCCGCTGCCCCGGCAAGTTCAGCCACCCCGAGAAGCCTGACGAAAGGAGCTGGAACCATGCCCGGCCACACCATCATGGCGGCAAGATCCGGTATCGGCTGCGATACTTTCATGAAACCTGCAAGGCCATAGACCAGCACCAGCAGGATCTGGGCCGTCCAAAGGCCGATATTGAGCCATTTCGTCTGGCCCGATTCAATTGCGATCGTCTTCATTGTGCCGTCTCCATGTTCTGGGCCGGTCTCACGTCCGGCACCATCTGGATGCCTTGCCCGGCTTGGCATTACTTGCGGCCCCGAAGATAGACAACGGCCTGGTTAGGCACTAGACGGCAAAATTTGGAAAAACTATCCTGAATCTGGGACAGTAGAAGATCAACACTGCAAAGAGGATCCGAGCATGGCCTTTGACGGGATCGACGTCTTTGTTGAAGTCGTCAACGCGCAGAGCTTTTCCCAGGCCGCCCAGCGCCTTGGCATGCCGACAACCACGGTCAGCGCCAAGATCGCCCGGCTGGAAAAGCGGCTGGGTATCACCTTACTCCACCGGACCACGCGCAAGCTCAGCGTGACGGAGGCGGGACAGCGCTACTATCGCTCCTGCAAACAGGCCCTGGACGCCCTGCAGGCGGGAGAGCAGGCGCTGGCCCAGAGCGCCGGACAACCGGCCGGCACCCTGCGCCTGACGGCCCCGCCGGACCTGGCCAATTCCCTGCTGCCCCCCGTTATCGAACGCTATCTGGATCATTACCCGCAGGTGAACGTGGATCTGAGTGTCACCAACCGGCATATGGACCTGATTGCCGACGGCATTGATCTGGCCGTCCGGGTGGGCAAGCTTGAAACCTCCAGCCTGATCATCCGCAAATTCGTTAGCGGACAGATCTCGCTCTGGGCCTCGCCCGCTTACCTCAAACGCCATGGCACTCCCAGGCACCCGGATGACTTGAAAGCCCACCGTTTCATTCAACTGGTGCCCGCAGGCCCGCAGATCACGCTGATTGGCCAAGACGGTGCCAGCGCCGATGTTGATATTTCCGGCCGCCTTGCCTGCGACGACATTCAAACCACGCAGACCTATGCCGAACGGGGCATTGGCATTGCCATGCTGCCCGATTTCTTTCTGTCCGCCAGCACGGAGACCGGGTCCCTGGTCCCTGTCCTGCCGGAGTTCGGCAGCGCACAAATGTCGGTCTATTTCGTCTATCCGTCCCAAACCTTCGTGCCACCAACCGTCAAGGCGTTCATGGCCACCGCGCTGGAGCTGAAAAAGAGCCCGGCAGCGAGCGCTGCCGGGCCCTGATATCTTTTGGTCATCCCTCCAGACGGCCTTAAGATGCGCCGCGTTCCCAGGGGGTAAACCGGCTTGCCCTAGTTCAGGCGGGACGCCGGACCGAGATCGATCAGCTGGGTTTCCCCCGGAGCATCATCCACGCCGTCATTGTCGGTCACCAGGATCAGACGCCCGTCAGCGGTCACCGCCAGGCCTTCCGGTTTGTCCAGAACCCAGCCCTTGCTCTTGGCCATGGCGGGCAGAATGTCCATCGCGAAGTGCTTTTCCAGAACCGGCAAAGCTTCGCCATAGGCAGCGGGTGTGACCCCGTCCAGCGACACCACCGTGATCTGCTTGATAGCAGCGTCTTCGCCCCCCTTGTTGTCCCGCTCCAGAACGGCAAACTTGCCGTCTCCAAGGGAGACAATCTCAGACAGGCCAACCCAGCCGCCAGCCGCACTGCGCGGAGCGTCGAGCGGATAGTGGACAAAGCCCCAGGACTTGTTGTCCGGGTTGTAGATCGCGATCTTGGTCAAGCCTTCCGGATCGTCCTTCCATTCGCGCTGAACCGCAACAGCCACAAGCGGCTTCCCGTCCATCTCAAACTCGGCCACGCCCTCGAAGGAAAACCGCTTGGATTGATCGATCAGTGCCTGCGGCAGGGTAATTTCCTGCTGCACGGCTCCGGTCTCATCGGTCTTGATCAGCAGATGCTGACGGTCTTTTTCCAGATTGCCTTCAGAGGCCAGCCAGAACCCGCCATCCCCGGCAACGGCAATGCCTTCCAGATCCAGAAGTGCCTGGGAGGCGCCGGTCACGTTCTTGTAGCCGGTGATCCGGGCAGGCTTGGAGGAAATATCCAGCGTGTAGATCCGGGCCTTTTCGTAAAAGCTGTCATTCACGGCAAAAAGCTTGTTCGGGTCCTTCGGGTCAGCGGCCAGAGCCGACAATGCGCCCCAGCCGATCGGTGCCTTGGTTTCCTCATCCATTTCCGAAATGATGGACGGATAGGACGGCGCTTCGGCGCCGAACTGGTACAGCGACACATGCGCCCGAACCCCATCTTCATCCACTTCGTTGGCCACGGCAAACAAGTCCCGGTTCGGAATGGCCAGAAGGCCTTCCGGACCCACATGGGTCGGCAGGAACTGGACGAATTCCGGTTCGGCACCGGTGTCCTTGTAGACGGCGACAAAATTTCCGCGCTCGGAGTTGACGAAGATCAGCGTGTCGCCGCCGAATTCCCCAACGGCCACGCCTTCCGGCTCTGTGCCCTTCTTGTGCGCCCGCTTGGCAGGGTAATGGCCATGGGACATGCCCAGATGTTCCATCTGGTTGCCACTATCAAAGAGAACATCGCCCTTGGCATTCCAGATAGTGAACCCGCGCGAACCACCCTTGTAGTCGCCTTCATTGGCCGTCACGAAACGCTCGTCATCGATCCAGGCCACTGCATCCGGTTCCCGGGCAACGTTTTCCGCAGACCCCGAAGCATCGCTGGAGCGCGCCTTTTTCACCGGGACATTTTCAGCCGTCGAAGTGCCGGCGGAAAAATGGGACACAACCTTGCCGGAGGCCAGGTCAACAACGGCAATGTGGTTGTTTTCCTGCAAGGTGACCACAACCTGGTTCTTGGAATTGATGGAAACAAATTCCGGCTCCGGATCACTGGGGGCAACCTCGGCCAGCCCGGTGAGATCGACAATGCGCACCGCATCACAATTGACCGGAACGCCTTGGTCATCCAGATCGAAGATCGCCAGATGGCCGGCCGGCATTTGCGGGATTTCGCCGTCATTCAGATCTTCGTCGCGCTCGTTCTCGATCGCTATGGCCACATATTTCCCGTCCGGCGAAATGGCAACGCTGTCCGGCTGACCTTTGGCATCGCATGTGGCGGTGATGCCCAGACCCTCCAGGGCAATAACGGCCAGATGGCCGGAGGCGTTCACATAGTCTGCGCTCGTATTGACGCCTGCATAGGCGTAGCTCTGGCCAACGGCGACAGAGGTCGGCTCACCGCCAAGAGCCGTGCGGCCCATCGGTTGAAGGTTCAACGGGTTCGCCGCATTCACAAAGACGATGTCCTCACCCGGGCTGTCGGTGAAAACGAGAGTCCGGCCATCCTTGGACGCATAGATGATTTCAGCCACGGTCTCGGTCGCCTTGCCGGCCCCTTCTGGAAGGGTCTTGTAGACCGGGTAAGAATTGATCCGCTCAAAAAACTCGGCCTGTGCAGTAGAAACGGCCCAGAGACCGAACAAAACCGCAAGGCTGACACCTTTCAAAAAGCGTCCGCGTAGATCAGACATTGCACTAGCTCCCACACTGTTCTGGGTTAAGGTGGACGAAAGCTAGTGGCCGAAATTACCGAATTGGTGACATTCAGGTGAAGCTTGCATGACACCTTGAAGAAGCTTTCACCTGCTCGAATCCGGCGGATGGCCGTCAGATTTTACTGGACATGGCCGCGTTTTTCTCTCAGGTTGCGGTGCAACAAACCTAAGGCGCGAGCTGCGCTTCTCAGAATTCTCGGATAGTTTTATGCAGATCGGATTTGTCCGCGCCGCCATGGTGCTTGGGCTGCTGGCCGCCGTTGGGCCATTTGCCATAGACCTTTACCTGCCGGCCACACCGCAAATCGTCAAGGACTTGAACACGGACGACGCCGGTGCACAAATGACCTTTACGGTCTATTTCATCGCCTTTGGTGTGGCCCAGCTGTTTTACGGGCCGGTGGCCGACTGGACCGGCCGCCGGGCGCCAATCTTTATTGGCCTGGCTGTCTTCGTCGCCGGTTCGGCCATCTGTGCGAGCGCGGCAGATATTTCCACGCTGGCGCTCGGGCGTTTCGTTCAGGCTCTGGGAGCTGCTGCGCCCATGGTGATCGTGCGCGCCGTCGTCAGGGACCTCGCCACGGGGCCCCAGGCCACACGGCTGATGGCGCTGGTGATGCTGGTCATCAGCATCTCGCCGCTGCTTGCGCCTTTGAGCGGCAGCGCGATCATTGCCTTCGGCGACTGGCGCACGATTTTCATCGTCCTTGGTTTCATTGCCCTGCTGGCGATCATTCTGACCGCCTTCCGTTTGCCGGAAACCCTGCCGGCTGACAAGCGCAGCCCGATCAATGTGACGGATTTGATCCGCAGCTCCATCTATCTGATGAAAGATGCCAGATTCATGGGGTTGACCATGATCGGCGGCTTTTCCATTGCCAGTTTCTTTGTGTTCATCGCCGCCGCACCTTTGGTTTATATGACCAGCTACCACCTCTCCCCGACGGAGTTCAGCCTGGTCTTCGCTGCCAATGCGGTCGGGTTCTTCGCCGCGTCCCAGTTTGCGGCCAGTCTCGGCCAGGCTTACGGGATGGGGCGGGTGGCCTTCCGGGCCGTCTGCGGTTTTACCGCCGCCAATGCAAGCCTGTTCCTGCTCATCTGGATGGGCTTCGATTCCCTGCCGGTGCTGATGGTGTTCTTCTTCCTCGGCAATACCTGCCTTGGCCTTGTCATTGCCCCGACCATGGTCATGGCTCTGGAAGAGCATGGCGAACATGCGGGCATGGCCTCCTCCCTGGGCGGCACGTTCCAGATGGTCGCAGGCGGTGTCATGATCTTCCTGTTCACGCCACTGTTCGACCGGACCGCCTTGCCGCTGGCCGGTGCGGTGACCACGTGCGCGTTGCTCGCCTTTGTTCTGGCCCTGCTCACCTTGCGGCTCGACCCGGCAGGCGACGCTTCCACGCCAGACAACAACGCCCCCGCCTGACGGCGGCGCCAGCGCAAAGGCAAGGCAATGACGGGATCAGCCGGGTCTCACCCGGACCGGCCGATCTCGTCGAGCCGCTCTTGCAGGGACAGTCTGTCGAGAGACGCCATTGGCAAATTCAGGAAGATCGAGATCCGGTTGTTGAGCATCCGGAAAGCATCGCTAAAGGCCAGCCCCCGTTCACTTTCACTGCCATCGACCGCCGCCGGATCCGGCACGCCCCAATGGGCGCTCATCGGCTGCCCCGGCCAGACCGGACAGGTTTCCTTGGCCGCGTTGTCGCAAACGGTGAAGACAAAATCCAGAACCGGCGCCCCTTGAACCGCAAATTCGCTCCAGTCCTTGGAGCGCAGCCCATCCGTCTTGAAGTTGAGTTTCTTGAGCAGCACCAGGGTCTCCGGCCGCACAACGCCCGCCGGGTTGGACCCGGCCGAAAATGCCTTGAACTTACCCTGCCCTTCACGGTTCAAAATCGCTTCAGCCAGAATGGAACGGGCTGAGTTCCCGGTGCACAGGAACAGGACATTATAAACATTTTCAGGCATTGTTTCCTCCAGTTTCCAGGGCATTTTTTTAAAATAGACCGGTCCGGCCATACCCCTTGAACAACGTCACGTTTCCGGTTTGGGTCAGGTCTTTCTGGCCACCGCCTCCATGACCTTTGCGCACAGCTCAGGCTGGCCGCCGCAGCAATCGGCCATCAGAAAAGTCAAAAGCTCCCCGGTGGTCTCAAGATCGGCAAAGTAGCGGATCGAGCGGCCCTCCCGTTTGTTGCGTACCAGCCCGGCCTGCAACAGCACCGACAGGTTGGCCGACATGGTGTTCTGGCGGACGTGCAGCACCTCCGCAATCTCACCCGCCAGCCGCCCCTCCGGCCCGGCCGCAATCAACAGCTGGTAGACCTCCAGCCGGGTTTTCTGGCTAAGGGCCGCAAAAGCGGCCAGAGCAGAATTTATATCCATACTTCATGATATATAGATTTTAATTCTTCCGCAACGGAAAATCCATCCGCCAAGCAAAGACAAAAGCAACCTCAACAGCCCGCTCGGGAGAGCCGGTTGCGCGGGCTTGTGTTTCCCTGTCCGGCCTGATGATCTGTAGATCACACACTGGGGCCCGCAAAAGAAGGACACGGCATGAACATATTAGGGAACAGCTGGCGCGGCAAAGGCCTGGACCCGGCCGATGGCCTGGCAACGGGTGAGATTTCTCTGAGCCAGGGTCCGGCCAGCGCTTTTTTCAAATCCGCCACAGGCCTTGCCCCCTCCCCTCTGCTGACCCGCCCCGATCTTGCCGCAGCTCTTGGCATTGGCGCGCTCTATCTGAAGGACGAACGCGACCGGCTCGGGCTTGGCAGTTTCAAGGCCCTTGGGGCCTCATATGCAATTGCGAAACAGTCCCACGACAGATCCCGAAGCCAGCCAGCCCCGGATGCGGGCAGTGCGTTAACGGACACGACCTTTGTCTGTGCCAGCGCGGGCAATCACGGCCTGTCCCTTGCCGAGGGTGCCCGCATTTTCGGAGCTAAGGCGGTGGTCTATGTTGCCGAAACCGTCCCGGACGCCTTTGCAAACCGGCTGCGGGCGCGGGGGGCCGAGGTGGTGCGCGAAGGCGCCCTTTACGAAGACAGCATGGCAGCGGCCGAACAGGCGGCGCAAGACAAGGGCTGGCAGCTTCTGTCTGACAGTACCTGGCCCGGCATGACCGCACCCGGCCGCGATGTCATGGAAGGCTATCTGACAATGGGTGAGGAGATCGCCCGGCAGATCGCAGAACCGCCCACCCATGTGTTTTTGCAGGCCGGTGTCGGCGGCCTGGCTGCCGCCTGCACGGCCAGTGCCCGCCAGAGTTGGGGGGATGGTGTCACCATCGTGATTGTTGAACCGGAGGCAGCCCCCGCGCTTCAGGCGAGCATTGCCGCAGGCCGTCCGGTGAAAGCTGGCGGTCCGGTCTCCTCCATGGGGCGCCTCGACTGCAAGGAGCCCTCACATCTGGCCCTGACCTATCTGGCCCGGGAAGCGGATGCCTTTTTGACGGTTTCAGAAGAGGAAGCTGCAGACACAGTCGCCTGGCTTGCGCAAAACGGCCTTGAGACCACCCCTTCCGGCGCCGCTGGCCTCGCTGCGCTGCGCCACGCAGCAGGCCACGTTGAGGCCTTGAGACTAGAGGCAACCTCCCGCGCGCTCTGTTACCTCTCTGAAGGTCCGGAAGATGTCTGAGCCGGATTTTCCAGAGAGTGAATTTGCCGCGCGCACGGAGCGGGCCCAACGCGCCATGCGGGCGCAGGGGCTGGACGCCCTGTTTTTGACCGCCGAAGCGGAGATCCGCTATTTCACCGGTTTCAGAACCCTGTTCTGGCAAAGCCCGACCCGGCCCTGGTTCCTGATTGTGCCCGGCAGCGGCAAGCCGGTGGCCGTCATTCCGCAGATTGGCGCCCAGCTGATGGCCTCCACCTGGATTGACGATATCCGCCTTTTCGCCTCACCCCATCCAAGCAGGGAGGAACTCCGCCTGCTTGAAGAAGCACTGACCCCGTTCGCCCGGGTCGGCCTGCCCATGGGACCGGAAAGCATGCTGCGCATGCCCCTTGAAGACTTTCTGACCCTGCAAGCCCGCCTCCCCTTTGTGGCCTTCAAGGACGCATCCGGCCTGCTCCAGACGCTGCGGCTGGTCAAGTCAGAGCCGGAAATCGCGCTGATCCGGGAAAGTTGCACCAGTGCATCGCGTGCCTTTGCCAAGGCCCCGCACCTTTTTCACGAGGGCCAGACGTTAAAAGACGCTTTCCGGGCCTTCCGGATCGAGCTTTTAACCCAGGGCGCTGATGACGTGCCCTATCTTGTTGGCGGCGCGGGCGCTGGCGGCTATGGCGATGTGATTTCCCCGCCGACAGATCAGACACTGGCGGAGGGCGATGTCTTCATGCTCGATACCGGCGCAACCACATCCGGCTATTTCTGCGATTTTGACCGCAATTTTGCCCTTGGCCAGGCCTCCCCTAGGGTCCGCAGCGCCCATGAACGGCTCGTAGACGCCGTCACGGCGGCGGCAGCCATTGCCCGGCCCGGCAAGACATGCGCCGATCTTTACCACGCCATGGCGGACAGTCTCGGCGCGGGCGGTGGCGATGTGGGCCGTCTCGGCCACGGGCTCGGCCTGCAGCTCACCGAAGGCCCGTCTCTCACCCCGTTTGACCAGACAGAGCTTTGCGAAAATATGGTGCTGACGCTGGAGCCAAGCCTGACCTTAGGCCCGGGAAAAATGTTGGTGCATGAAGAGAACATCGTTTTGCGCGATGGCCCGCCGGATTTTTTAAGCGAACGGACCGGTCCTGATATCCCGGTTATCTAAAGTGTGTCGCGCGCACTCGGATTCAAACTGCTTTGTCTTTTGCGTAGAGATCTCTGATTGTCAGGCAGTGAAAGACAAAGACAATCAACCGCAATTTGCTCTGAGGAGGATTTGCAATGGTCAGGATGCTGGATTTCGAATGTGATGGCGGACTGCCCCGCGCAGCGGCCCTTGGCCTGATCGTGCTTCAGGCGGACGAGACGCTTGAAGCGGAGGTCAGCCCGCTTCTCTTGCGCCAAGGGGGCAGCCTCTATCACAGCCGCATTGCCAGTGCCCCGGACGTAACCACCGAGACGCTGATGGAGATGAAAACCCATCTGGCAAGTGCCGCCGCCCTGTTGCCGGGGCACCGTCCTTTGGACGTGATCGGTTATGGCTGTACCTCCGCCTCCACCCTGATCGGCTCGAATGCGGTCGCAGCTGCCATCCGCACGGCCCACCCGGACGCCGCCGTGACCGATCCGGCCCGTGCAGTCATCGCAGCCCTCACCTATCAGGGCGCGCGCCGCATCGCCCTTGTGTCCCCCTATATTGCGCCGGTCACGGATGCGGTCTGCGGCCTGCTGAAAGGCCAGGGTATCGACCCGGTCTCTGTCGGCACTTTCGGGCAGGCCGAAGAGAAAGTTGTTGCCCGGATCTCTCCGGCGTCCGTCTTCGAAGCCGTGAAGGCCCTTGGCCGGGACCAGACCATTGATGCGGTCTTCGCCTCCTGCACCAATCTGCGCAGCTTTTCAGTCATTGAGGACTGCGAACGCGCCATCGGCAAGCCGGTGATCAGCTCAAATCTGGCCCTTGCCTGGCACATGCTGCAGCTGGCCGGTCTTCCAACACAAGGATGCGGACCGGGCCGGCTGTTTTCGTCCTGACGGCCCCGGCGCTTCCAGCTTGACGGAGTGAATGCCGTGAAAGAGCGCTTTCTCAGCATTCCATGTTGACTTCCAGCCATTTCCGGGCAAAAACTCCGCCGTCTCACGTTTTGACGATTGCGAGCTTCCGATGACCCGGCTTCCTGCCGACATTCTGGATATCATGTCCAAGGCCCTTGCCAGCGCAGCGTTCCTGCCCGGCGGGACCCGTTCGGCTGCCGCGACCGATCTCAAACGCACGACCAAAACGACCAAAACCACCGCCAAGACCACCGTCTAACGGAGCCGCTCATCCCGCCTCCCCGGGGATGGGAGGCGCCGGAAGCCGGCCAGCCCATCCGATCCGGGCAGCTGGCGAAGCGGGGAGACGGACAAGGACTAGACCGAAAATGGGTTTCAAGATCGCAATTGCAGGCGCCACCGGCAATGTTGGCCGCGAACTGCTGGATATTCTCGATGAGCGCGGCTTTCCGGCCGACGAAGTGGTTGCACTCGCCTCTCGTCGCTCACAAGGCACTGAAGTTTCCTTCGGCGACAAGACACTGAAGGTTCAGGCGCTTGAGAATTATGATTTCTCAGACACCGATATCTGCCTGATGTCCGCCGGCGGCACGGTTTCCAAGGAATGGGCTCCGAAGATCGGCGCCAAGGGCTGTGTCGTCATCGACAACTCGTCGGCCTGGCGCTATGACGCGGATGTGCCGCTGATCGTGCCGGAAGTGAACGCCGATGCCGTTGTCGATTTCACCAAGAAGAACATCATCGCAAACCCGAATTGCTCCACCGCGCAGCTGGTGGTCGCGCTGAAGCCGTTGCACGATCATGCCAGGATCAAGCGTATTGTCGTGTCCACGTATCAGGCTGTATCCGGCACCGGCAAGGAAGCGATGGAAGAGCTGTTCAACCAGACCCGTGCCGTTTTCGTCAACGACCCGATCGAGCCGAACAAATACCCGAAGCGGATCGCCTTCAACGTCATTCCGCACTGTGACACCTTCATGGAAGACGGCTACACCAAGGAAGAATGGAAAGTGCTGGCCGAGACGAAGAAGATGCTCGATCCGGCCATCAAGGTTACCTGCACGGCCGTTCGGGTTCCGGTGTTCATCGGCCATTCGGAAAGCGTCAATATCGAGTTTGAAAACGAGATCACGGCGGACGAGGCCCGCAGCATTCTGCGCGAAGCCCCGGGCTGCCTCGTTATCGACAAGCACGAGGACGGCGGTTACATGACGCCGTATGAGGCTGCCGGCGAAGACGCGACCTACATTTCCCGCATCCGCGAAGACGCGACCGTCGAAAACGGTCTCAACATCTGGGTCGTTTCCGACAACCTGCGCAAGGGTGCGGCCCTCAACACCGTTCAGATCGCTGAGGTTCTGGTCAACCGGGGCCTGATCACGCCGAAAAAGGCTGCGGCCTGACGCGGTCCGGCAGGCGCCTGCAGGCGCCTGCCCCTTTCCCTTATTCTTCTCCTTTCACAGCCCCAAAGCGGCTTGCGGCTTGCCAATGCCCCCCTTTCACGGCTCCTTTCAGGATTTTCTTACGCTTCACTCTGACGCCAGCTTTACCAGCTGGCTCACCGCAAAAGCCGAACCACACTGGACCAGCGCGACCGGGCATCCCTTCACCCGCGCCATTGGCGACAGTTCGATGCCCGAAGAGGCCTATATCCGCTATCTGCTCGAGGACTACACTTTCGTCACGGATCTGGCCTCAACGCTTGGATACCTGGTCGCGAAAGCGCCTGATAAGCCAGCCAAATCCCGGCTCGCCGGGTTTCTGGCGGTGCTGACCTCGGACGAAAACGATTATTTTCTGCGTGCCTTTCAGGCGCTGGGGGTCGATCCGCAAGTCTATCAGCAAGCGGCCCAGGGGCCCGTCACACGGGCCTTTGCCGACCTACTTCTGACAACCTCCGGCAAAGGCACTTACGCGGAAGGCCTGACCTGCCTGCTTTGCGCCGAGTGGTGCTATCTCACCTGGGCGCAGCGCGAATACAAGCCCCCTCTGCCCGCGGCGTTCTACCTTTCCGAATGGATCGAACTGCATGCGACGCCCGGATTTGAAGCCTTTGTGACCTGGATCAGGAATGAGATCGACAGGATCGGACCGGCCTTGCCACTCGAAGATCAGGACCGGCTGGCGAAGTTCTTCAAGAAGATGAGCCTTCTGGAAGCCGCCTTTTTCGAGACCGCCTGGACAGGCGACGCATCCATTTAAAGCAAGCCGCATTTCATTGCGGCCTGCCTTTCACGGCTTGAAATCCAGTTCCAATGTCTTTGCCCCCCTTCGCCTGCGCGGGGCCAGTCTATGCAGGTCAGCCGCCGGGTTTTGAACATAGCGCAATTCCGGCAGCCACTCTCCTGAGTAAGACGGAGTATCGTGGCAAAGGCCCGAGGAGGCGTGGAAGGAAAGCGACCATTGGAATTCCGCTATGTATTAGAATTTTCCAACACCGCAAAAACCATCCGTTTTCCTTAGAAACACTGCGTAACTTTATATATTCCTATAATTTATTGACATAAATAACGATATCAGAAAGGAATTTTAACTCATTTCAAACGATATAAAATTAGAGAGCCGTCACTTTGATACTCAAAGTTTTTTTCAAAAAATTTACGAAAAACTACGTAAGCTCCCGGCGAGAGAGGATTCGTGAGGGATTGTGATGAGGACTTTATTCGCTCGTCTGAGCATTACGTCAACGCTGGCCTTCGTATCAGCAGGTGTCTTGACACTCTCGATGCTTGTCGTCGGGTTCATTCTGTATGAAGTTGCCATGGGCCAGGCCAACACGGCCGCGCTCAAGAAGCAGGATGTAAACCTGCGCGTTGCCGCAACGATTTTTCAGGAACGCGTAGACGGCGCCAACATTTCCTGGACCTCCGATGGGAACGTGTCCCGCATTGAACTGGCCGGCATCCCGGAGTTCACAAGTCATGACATGATCGACAGCATCGGACGGATGACCGGAGAAACGGCCACCGTCTTTGCATGGGATCCTGAGACGAAAGATTTCTGGCGCAAGACCACCAACATCATCAAGAATGACGGCAAACGGGCGGTTGGCACCCCCCTTGGACAAAAAGGCGCTGTTTATCCGGTGGTGACCAGCGGCAAGACCTTCCACGGGCAGGCAACGATCCTCGGCAAAGATTATTTCACCGTCTACAAGCCGATCTTTTCCGGTACGGGAGAGATACTTGGGATTCTCTATGCCGGTGTCGAAAAGGCCCAGGTTCAGGCGAATGTCTGGAGCCTGATGAGCCGCTATACCATGCTGGCCCTGCCTGTTGTCCTGATTTCGGTCCTGCTGCTGGTTTTCGCCATCCGCCAGCAGCTCCGGCCGGTCACCCGGCTTGCGGATATCACATCGCAAATTTCCCAGGACAATCTGGAAAGCGACATCCCCTTCATGGAGCGCAGCGACCAGATCGGGACTCTGGCCCAGGCCGTCGCGACCTTGAAAACCAGGGCCGAAGAACGGATCCTCCTGACGGAGAAACAGCGGCACAGCGAGAGTGAAACAGCCGACCGGCAGAGCACTATTCAGCACCTGATCGAAGGCTTCCGCACCAATGTCTCGGCAGTGCTGACCTCCGTCAACGACACGGTCCAGAATTTGGCGGGAACCGCCGGCACCTTGACCGACCTGTCCGGTCAAAGTGCTTCCAGCGCGGTCGAAACGCTCAACTCTGCGGACGATGCAACTTCGAGCGTTCAGACCGTTGCCAGCGCCGCGGAAGAGCTGTCCGCTTCCATCAGCGAAATCTCCCGTCAGGTGGCGCAGACAACGGAAGTCGTCGACCGGGCGACCGAAGGCACCCGCATCACCAACGAAAAGGTTGAAGGCCTTGCCTCCTCCGCCTCCAAGATTGGCGAGGTGGTTACCCTTATCCAGGCGATTGCCGAACAGACCAACCTTCTGGCCCTCAACGCCACCATCGAGGCGGCCCGCGCAGGCGAAGCGGGCAAAGGCTTCGCGGTTGTTGCAGCCGAGGTGAAGGAACTGGCGACCCAGACATCCAAGGCAACGGAAGAAATCAGCGCGCAGATTACCGCCATCCAGGACGCCACCAAGGAATCCGTCGGCGCCATTGCTGAAATCACCACGATCATGGAAGAGGTCAATTCCTACACAAGCACCATTGCCGCAGCCGTGAACGAGCAAGGCGCCGCCACCGGGGAGATTTCAGAGAACGCGCAGAAGGCGGCCGAAAGCACAACCTTCGTGTCGTCGCGGATGTCCGGATTGTCCGGCACGGTCAACGACACCTCCCAGTCCTCCCAGTCGGTACTGGATGCTTCGGACCTTCTGTCCTCCCGTACCGAAGAGCTGCAGCAGGAAGTTGAAACCTTCCTGAAAAATGTCGCTGCGGCCTGACCCCGAGACCTCGCGGCCGGCGCTCAACGCCGGCCGCAACGCCTTGCACACCCCGCCTTGCCTGCAAGTTGGAAAACCCCATCAGGTGGCGCTCTATCAAATGTGATTGATATTTTACATAGCGGAATTACGCTATGTATCAGCCGTTTTCAAAGACGTCCTTGAAGAAGCCAACCGTTTCATCAAGTGCCCTCTGGCGGCTCTCTGCCGTTCCCTTCAGGTGAACGCCCCGCGTACCGCAATGTTTCATGACGGCTTTGACGTAGGACGCCCAGCCGCCTTCCTTATCGGAAATGCCATCAACCGTGAGATAACCGTCCTTTGTGACTGTGGCCACCGGGCAGCCACGTGCCGTCTGGGCCGTCGGAATATAGGTCACCCGGTTGCGCACAAAGCCATGTCCGGCATTTTCAAAGCGGCGCAGAGACACATCCAGACCGATGCCCTTCAGTTCCTCGGCCAGCTGCAAACACGGGCCAATGGGCGTGTAGTCATCATCTTCTCCCAGCAGAAACCGGACCGGCGCGCCGGTCATGAGCGGGTCTTCCAGCAAGGTGCAGGACGGATAGACCGGCAGGTGCCCTGCAAAGCGTAAATCCGGACCGGACAAGGCCCGCGCGATACGCTCATCAGCAGCGTCAATTGCCACCCGCCCCCCAGAGGAATAGCCTGTGATTCCGATCCTTCGCGGGTCAACCTCAGACAATTTCGCCAGGGTGTTCAGGGCCATGAACACGTCAACCGCCCGAGCTGCACGTGGCAGCAGCGCCTGGTTGCGGGTCGTCTGCGCCAGAGCCCGGCCGCTGTAGCTGTCCGCAATGAAGGCACCGATCCCTGCTTTTGTCAGCTCCGGCACAATCGCTCGCCACCAGCCGTCAAGCCCGGATGGAAACCCGCTGCCATGCTGCAGGACCACCACCGGAAACGGTCCGTCGCCATCGGGCAGAAACAGTAAACCTGAGAGGTCTACCGGGTCGTGCTGCCAGGAGCCTTCATAGATCTCCGCAATCGTATCCGTGCCGTAGCTTTGATAGGGCACAAGCTGAGCGGAACGGTAGAACTCTTCCGCATCCGTTTGAATCGGTGTTTTGCCATCCCAGAGAAAGGAAAACTTGGAAGCAGGATCGACCCGGAATTGAAATCCGCCCACAGATAGATGCGCTTCAATATGAACATGCGCCCGTTTGCCCACGGGCGCCGGTCCAACAGTCGCAAACGCCTCGCCTTTGGACAGATGATCGCCTTTTTTGACCGAATAGGCGTTCAAATGCGTGACCCAGACCTGCAACCCTCCATCAAATTCCAGCACCACGGCCTTGCCGTAGAGCGGCTGGTCCCGGAACAGATTCGTTGCCTGAAGCACCACCGCGTCCTCCGGTGCATGGATGGGGGTCCCCACCGGAGCGGCGACATCCACGCCCCTGTGGCTGCCAGCGAAGGGCCGGGAAATCGCGCCTCCCGGTATAAAAGCCTCAAGCCCGCGATCAGCGGCAATCCCGGGCAACGCTGTTACAAAAACCGCCAAGATGCTGCATACCAAGCCCGCCAGCCCTTGCCCCATTCCACACCTCCGCACAGCGCGCAAGCCGACACATCTGTCGGCAACGCCAGACTCGTCTCGACCCAACCTGTTGCTGGATCTCCAGAGCTTGGCGCGGCCTTTGAGGCAAATCTATGGCATGCAAATGCGCCGCGTTTCAGTCTTTTGAAAAACCCCCGCATGGCGAGCCCGGCCCCGCCCTCCGCGCCGGGTCACAGCCCCGCGACCGGCACAAAGATCGCTGCCGCGCCAGCAATAATGGCGGCGAGTTTTGCAAAGGGCCGTTCAAAACCGATGACGCCATAGGAAATCAGGCTCAGCCCCACTCCGATCTTCGCCATGGCCGCAAGGGCGGCCAGCGGGCTGTTTGCCAGCGCAATCACGGAGGGATTGGCGATCATCGCCAGGGGGATGATGTAAAGGCCGATTCCGAGCGCCATGGCCGTCAGGGCCACTTTCAGCCAGTTCTCGCCGATCATACCGGCGGCAATGAAAACGGCGCCGCAGACCGGGGGCGTGATCGTGGAAATCAGCGCGAACCAGAACACGAAGAGATGCGCCTGCAGTGGATCCAGCCCCTGCTGGATCAAGGCAGGCCCGGCGACGGACACGCAGATCACATAGGCGGCGGTCGTTGGCACTTCCATGCCGAGGAACAGACAGGCAAGCGCCGTCAGAAGCAGCGACGGCCATAACAGGCCTCCGGATCCGGAGAGGATCAGCGAGGTGATCTTGACCCCGAGCCCGGTGACCGACAGGACGCCGACAATAATCGACGCGCAGACGATGATGGAGGCGATGACCGACACCTGCCGGGCTGCCGTCAAAACCGCAGTTTCCAGCCGGGCGAGGATCTGCGGCCGGTTGAACGTGCCGGAGGCATTGAAAAACAACAACAGAAATCCGGCGACAATGGCCAGGCAGGCAGCGTATTGAGGGGTGAACCGGGCGATGAACATGCCATAGAGCAGGACGAGAAACGGCGCCAGGAAAAACGCGGAGGTGACCGCCACCCGGCGAAGGTCCGGGCGCTCGTCGCGCGAGAGGGCCGCCAGATCGAATTTGCGCGCATAGGCGTTGATGCCGACCCAGACGGCAAAGAAATACAGCACCGCCGGCAGGAGCGCGGCCATCATGATCTGGGTATAGGGGACCCGGGTCAGTTCCACCATCACAAAGGCCCCGGCCCCCATCAGGGGCGGCATGATCTGGCCGCCGGAGGACGCGACAGCTTCCACCGCCCCGGCAAGCCGTTTCGGATAGCCAAGCCGTGTCATGGCAGGCAGGGTGATCGCACCGGTGGAGGCCACATTGGCCGAGGCCGATCCGGAGATCGAGCCGAACAGCGCCGAGGACAAAACAGACACCTTGGCCGCGCCGCCTTTCAGGCGTCCGGCAGCGGCAGCGGCCAGGTTCATGAAGCCCTGCCCGGCCTCACCCGCATTGAGAACGGCGCCAAAGATCACGAAAATCGCGACCACATTGACGGAGACACCGGTGAGTGGCCCCCAGATCCCGCCTTCCGCAATAGTGAGCGTGCCGAGGAAACTGGCCACCGGGGTGCCCGAATGCCCGAATTCCCCCGGAATATGCTGACCAAAGAACCCATAGGCGAGCGCCAGCAGGGCGACGGTGGGCAAGGGCCAGCTGATTGCCCGGCGCGCGGCTTCCAGAACCGTGACCAGAAGCACCGCGGCAACAAGGATCTGAAAGTCCCCTTCCAGAAAGCCGTATTGGTCCGACAGGCTGTTCTGATGGCCTGCGATCCAGAGGCAGGCGGACACACCGGCCAGACACAAAACCGCGCCGCTGACCCGCGTTGCCAGCCCGCCTCCGGTAAACAGAAAGATCCATGGCAGGGCCAGGGCCAGATGAAGAGGGCGGCTGACGAGATTGGGCACAAGACCGGAAAAGATCAGCCCCAGGTGAAACACCACCAGGGCGATGGCAAGGCCGAGCATGGCCATGCGCGCGGCGGACGTCTGTGCGGGATCGCTGTTGAGCATCATTTGAATTTTCGAAACTGGCGCGGGCGGGCCGGAGCAACGGCTCTCAGAAGACGGGGCAGCACCGGGCAATGACCCGGTGCTGCAGGACCGGCCCAAGAGGCCAGACCTTTACACGATGGGATGCGGACAGATTATTTCTGCGCGTCGGTCAGCGCGATCCCGGCTTCCTCATAGTAGCGTGCGGCCCCCGGATGGATCTTGCCGGTGATATTGGCCATCAGTCCCTGATCGACACCGTTCCACCACGGGGCTTCTGCCCCCATTTCCGCCTTCTGCTCCCAGAAGGTCTTGGTCAGCGCATAGGCGGTGTCGTCATCCATGGCCGTGGTCGTATACGCCACCACCGGCAGGGACGTGGTGGTGATGTCTTCGCTCTGGCCCGCATAGGTTCCGGCCGGAATGACCAGCTTGGCCCGCTTGGACTTGCTGATCTGGTCATCTGAAAGAGACAGAACCTTTACACCGGTCGAGGCGGCCGCCTCGATCACATTCGGCGCCGGCCAGGACCCGGCTGTCACGAACCCGTCGATCTGCCCGTTTTTGAGTGCGGCCACCGCATTGGACAGTTCCACCTCTGCCAGGTCGACCTTGCCTTCAAGGCCAAACAGCTTCAGGTATTTTTCGCCTTCGCGGGCCCCGAAAGAGCCTTTCCCGAGCAGCAGCGTCTTGCCTTCCAGCCCGGAAAAATCCGTTACGCCGCTTTTGTCCGACATAACAAAATGCATGGTCAGCGAGGGGATCGGGAACAGGGCCCGGATCTCGTCAAATTTAGGGCTGCCCTTGCCTTCGAACATCGCCTTGCCGCCCTGGGCCAGCTTCACCAGAACCGGCGGCGTCGTGAACACATAATCCGCGCCACGGGCCCGGGCTTCCATGACATTTTGAACCGAGCCCTGGCTCTCTTCCACGGTGACGATCATCTCACCATTGCTGCCTTCCTTGACCGCCTCGGCTATCTGGACAGCCATCTGGTAATAGGACGAGCTGGACTTGGCGGATTTATACGTGATGCGCGTTTCCGCATGGGCGCTGGAGGCGGCAAAGGTCAAGGCCAGCCCGGCGGCGAGCGTGAGAAACTTGGATGTCATGGGGGCTCCCTATAAATCTCTTTTATGACAAAACGCGCCGCCCAGACCCCGAAGGGACGCTGGCCGACGCCTCTTGATCCGGTCTTGATCAACCGGCGCATAAGTGTATTTCCCGCGCTGCGGCGACACAACGGCTTTTTCCCAAAGCTTTTCAGCGCATTTGGTCCGTCCCGACAAGGGCAGTTTGCTGACAATCCGTCGGGGCTTCCCCTGGTCCTGCCCTCCTGATCCAGGCCCGCCAGATCAGACAAGCCGCCTCAACCCATGCGCTCGGACGCATAGGAGCCCGGAGAGGCCGGGAAGACCACGGTTTTGTTGCCGTTCAAAAACACCCGCCGGTGGATATGGGCATGGATTGCCCTGGCCAGAACCTGGCTTTCCACGTCACGGCCGAGGGAAACATAGTCATTCGGGCTCTGGGCATGGGTCACGCGGATCGTGTCCTGCTCGATGATCGGGCCCTCATCCAGATCGGCCGTCACATAATGCGACGTCGCCCCGATCAGCTTCACGCCGCGCTGATAAGCCTGCTTGTAGGGATTGGCCCCCTTGAAGCTGGGCAGGAAGGAGTGGTGAATGTTGATGATCCGTCCGGACATTTTCTGACACATCTCATCGGACAGAACCTGCATGTAGCGGGCGAGCACGATCAGTTCGGCGCCGGTCTCCTCGATGATGGCCATCTGCTGCGCTTCGGCGGCCACCTTCGTTTCCTTGGTCACCTTGATATAGTGGAAAGGGATGTCGTGGTTGACCACCTGTTTCTGGTAGTCCAGATGGTTTGAGATCACGCCCACAATATCGATCGGCAGGGCCCCGATCCGCCAGCGGTAGAGCAGGTCGTTCAGGCAATGGCCGAACCGGGAGACCATGATGATGACCTTCAATTTGGTGCTCTCATCATGGAACATGTAGGTCATGGAGAGGCCTTCGGCGACCTTCTGAAATCCAGCCTCCAGCATTTCAAGATCCGCCCCGAGTTCGGACAGAAAGCTGACCCGCATGAAAAAATTACCCGTTTCGCTGTCGTCGAACTGGGAACTGTCGGTGATATTGCAGCCCTGCTCGTCCAGATAGCTTGAAATGGCGGCCACGATGCCGCGCCGGGACGGGCAGGTAACTGTCAACGTAAAGGTGTTCATGTCCATCTCCTTTCAAGCCGCTGGCCTCAGACCAACCTGAACAACAAAGACCAATTGGGCTGTTACATGCGCGGGTTCAGCAAGGAGCGTGTCACAGGGCGATGCGGGGATCGTCCAGGACGCGCGACAGGGCGGAACACTCTCATGTCATGGCCTCCGGAGGCTTTTTCAGGCCCGCCGGGCTGTGTCACGCCGCTTGCCCGGCCAACACGGCCGGTCTGCGCCTTTCCTTGCCGGAGAAGCTGAAAAAACCATCCAATACGGTCTTATGTGTTCAGGTTGGTATAAAGCCAGCGCCTGACCAAATCCGCATCCGTTCTGTCATTCTTTCGAAGGCGTCCGCAAGCCGGTTTCAGCGCGTGTCCTGTTCCGTTTACGACACAACCGCGCTGAAATTGCGGATCGCCTGAAGGAGGATGTGCACGGCCCCGGCAACGCCAATGGCGCCGCTGCCGTTGCAAGCGCATGCCAAGAACCGCCGGCCGATCCGGCGCCCGGCGGATCAGAAAACGATCATATGCTCAAGGCCGGTGCAGGTTGCCCTGCCCGCGCGCCAAAACTGTCCGGATCAAGGTCCACCAGCCATTCCAGAAGGCGCAGCACAGGCTCTATCCCCCTGAGGAGCGGTGATTTCAACAATCACCCAACCATCCGTCTGCTCGGTCACGGAGGCACCGGGCACATGCAGCTTGAGCACCCGGACAAAGGCCTCTCTGACAATTCGGGATCCGGAGAAGCGTAAGGCTTAGGTCTTCTAAGCCTCAGATATCAAGCGTATGCTCGCGCTCCCAATGGGAGAAATGGGACACGAAGGAATTCCATTCCTGCTGTTTCATTTTCATGTAAGAGGCTGCAAAAGCCTCGCCAAGCATTGCCTTGAACTCGCCATCGGCGTCCAGTGCCCGGATCGCATCCAGAAGGTTCAGCGGCAGTTTTGGTGCGTCTGTCACCCTATGGCCTTCTGCATACATGTCGATGTCGTAGCGCGGGCCCGGATCGGCCTTGCTGCGCAGGCCGGAGAGACCCGCCGCGATGATGGCCGCCTGCAGCAGATAGGGGTTCGCCGCTCCGTCCGGCAGGCGCAGTTCAAACCGGCCAGGGCCGGGGACACGCACCATATGGGTGCGGTTGTTTCCAGTCCAGGTCACCGTGTTCGGCGCCCAGGTTGCCCCGGACAGGGTGCGCGGCGCGTTGATACGCTTGTAGCTGTTCACGGTCGGGTTGGTGATCGAGGCCAAGGCCGTAGCGTGTTTCATGATCCCCCCCAGGAAATGGGCGCCCTGCTGGGACAGACCCACCTCACCTGTCTGCCCCTGGCCATCGGTGGAGGCAAAGGCGTTGGTCTTGCCATCCAGATCCCAGACGGAGACATGGGCATGGCAGCCATTGCCGGTCAGCCCTTCCATCGGCTTGGGCATGAATGTGGCGCGGAAGCCGTGCTTTTCGGCAACCGATTTGACCATGAACTTGAAGAAGGAATGCCGATCGGCGGTGACCAGCGCATCGTCAAATTCCCAGTTCATCTCGAACTGGCCATTGGCGTCCTCATGATCGTTCTGGTAAGGGCCCCAGCCCAGCTCCAGCATATAGTCGCAGATCTCGGAGATGACGTCATAGCGGCGCATCACTGCCTGCTGGTCGTAGCAGGGTTTTTCCGCCACATCCGCCGGATCGGAAATCCGGTCGCCTTCCGGGGTCAGGAGGAAGAACTCGGCCTCCACACCCGTCTTGACCCGCAAGCCTTCCTTTTCCGCTTCCCCGATCAGCTTGCGCAGCACGTTGCGCGGCGCCTGGGCAACTTCCTCGCCTTCCATGACCGGGTTTGCCGCAACCCAGGCCACGTCCCGGTTCCAGGGCAGCTGGATCACCGTGTCCGGATCCGGCACTGCCAGCATGTCCGGATGCGCCGGTGTCATGTCGAGCCAGGTGGCGAACCCGGCAAAGCCGGCTCCTTCCACCTGCATCTCCGCGATCGCCTGGGCCGGAACCAGTTTGGCCCGCTGGCCACCGAAAAGATCGGTGTAGGAGATCATGAAGTATTTGATGCCTTTGTCTTTCGCGAAGGCGGCCAGATCTGTCATCGGTGTTCCCCTGTTTGTCTTGTTCCGTCGCAAATCAGGCGGAGGTTGCCCCCCGCCGCCAGTTTTGCAGGTCAAAGTCCGTTTGAGCCCGGTATCCAGGCAGTGCCCGCCAGCGGCACCTGGGCCATTGCCGCCGCCTCGATGGTCAGCGCGCACAAGTCCTCCGGTTCCAGATTGTGCACGTGGCTCTTGCCGCAGGCCCGGGCAATGGTCTGGCACTCCAGCGTCAAGACGCTGAGATAGTTGCGCAGGCGCCGCCCGGCTTCAACCGGGTCGAGCCGGGCCATCAGATCCGGGTCCTGGGTGGTGATCCCCGCCGGATCCCGGCCCTCGTGCCAGTCGTCATAGGCCCCGGCCGTGGAGCCGAGCGCCTGATACTCCGCTTCCCATTTGGGATCGTTGTCGCCCAACGCCACCAGAGCCGCCGTACCGATAGACACCGCATCGGCGCCAAGCGCCAGAGCCTTGGCCACATCCGCCCCGGTGCGGATGCCGCCGGAGACCACAAGCTGCACCTCCCGGTGCATACCCAGATCCTGAAGGGCCTGAACCGCGGGCCGGATACAGGCCAGTGTCGGCAGGCCCACATGTTCGATAAACACATCCTGGGTGGCGGCCGTACCGCCCTGCATGCCGTCCAGAACGACCACATCAGCCCCGGCCTTCACCGCAAGCGCCGTGTCGTAATAGGGCCGCGCCCCGCCAACCTTGATATAGATCGGCTTTTCCCAGCCGGTAATTTCCCGCAGTTCCAGGATCTTGATTTCCAGATCATCCGGGCCGGTCCAGTCCGGGTGACGGCAGGCCGAACGCTGGTCGATCCCGACCGGCAGATCACGCATGCCCGCAACCCGTTCGGTGATTTTCTGGCCCAGCAGCATGCCGCCGCCGCCCGGCTTGGCGCCCTGACCAACCACGATTTCAATCGCATCGGCCCGGCGCAGATCATCCGGGTTCATGCCATAGCGCGAGGGCAGATACTGATAGACCAGTTTTTCCGAATGGCCGCGCTCCTCCTCGGTCATGCCGCCATCACCGGTGGTGGTGGAGGTGCCCGCCATGGTCGCCCCCCGGCCCAAGGCTTCCTTCGCCGGACCGGACAGGGAGCCAAAGCTCATGCCAGCAATGGTGACCGGAATTTTCAGCTCGATCGGCTTTTTGGCAAAGCGTGTGCCAAGCGTGACCGCCGTGTCGCATTTTTCCCGGTAGCCTTCCAGCGGATAGCGGGAGACGGAGGCACCAAGAAACAGGAGATCATCGAAATGGGGCACCTTCCGCTTGGCGCCGCCACCGCGGATATCATAGATGCCTGTGGCCGCTGCGCGCCGGATTTCGGAATTGATCTCGTTTGAAAACGTGCTGGACTGACGCGGCAGTGTGTGCGGTGTCTCTTCCATGGTCCTGTCCTTAATAGTCGCCGGCGTGGTCGATGTCGAAGTTGTAGAGCTTCCGGGCCGAGCCGTAGCGCTTGAACTCTTCGGGCCGCGCGTCAGCTCCGGCGCGCTCCAGAAGGTCTTTAAGGATCTCCAGATGTTCCGGGCGCATATCCTTTTCAATGCAATCCGCCCCGAGACTCTTGACGGAGCCACGCACGAACAGCCGGGCTTCATAAAGGGAGTCGCCAAGCGCATCGCCCGCATCACCCAACACCACAAGGTTGCCCTTCTGGGCCATGAAAGCAGACATGTGGCCGATATTGCCATGGACCACGATGTCGATGCCCTTCATGGAAATCCCGCAGCGCGAGGAGGCATTGCCCTTGATCACCAGAAGGCCTCCATGGCCGGTGGCCCCGGCATACTGGCTGGCATCGCCTTCGATGATGACCGTGCCGGACATCATGTTTTCCGCAACGCCCGGACCGGCAGAGCCGGTCACATGCACGGTGGCCTGCTTGTTCATGCCCGCGCAGTAATAGCCGGTGGAGCCCTTCACGGTCACGTCTATGGGGGCGTCCAGGCCGACGGCCACCGCATGGCTGCCGCGCGGGTTCTCGATCACCCAGGAGCCCTGATTGGTGCCGGAAGCCTGGCCCTGCAGCGCGGCATTCAGCTCTCGCAGGCTAGTGGCCGCCATGTCGATTGTCTGTGTGCCAGCCGAATCCTGGCCGGAGGATACTTGATCAGCAGCGGTCATGTTCAACGCTCCCAGAAATAGACGGTTGCCGGCTCCGGCTCCCAGACACGTGCAGTCTCAATGCCCGGCAGGTCCGCAAAGGCGCGGTATTCGGAGGCAAAGGCGACATAGTCTTCCGTTTCAGCCATCACCGCCGGTTTGCAGGCAATCGGATCGCGCACCACGCCAAAGCCGTTCTTGGTGCCGGTCACAAAAGTGAAGAAGCCGTCCAGATCTTCCAGCGTGCCCTCAAGCGCCTCGCCCAGATCCGCCCCTTCGGCAATCCGCGAGGAGATGTAGCAAGCGGCAACCTCAGTGTCGTTTTCCGTCTTGGGCGCAAAGCCCTTGCGGGTGAGCACCCGGCGCATCCGGTTGTGGTTGGACAGGGACCCATTATGGACCAGGCACTGGTCACTGGCAGTCGAAAACGGGTGGGCGCCCAGCGTGGTCACTGCCGATTCCGTTGCCATGCGCGTATGGCCGATGCCGTGGGTGCCGCCCATGGCGCGCAGACCAAAACGCTCGGCCACGGATTCCGGCAGGCCCACATCCTTGAAGATCTCCATGGCCTCGCCCACCCCCATGATGCGCAGGCCCTTGTCCTCCAGAAAAGCCACAGCCCCCTCACCGGTGTCTTTCGGCACGGTCAGCACCGCATGGCTGTCCTTGATCTTGATCTCGACCGGCACATTCAAGGCAGCGCCAAGCGCCTCGCCAAGGCCGTCAAAGCTTGCATCGGGGCTGTCCGACTGGACGGTCACCTTCAGTCCGCTGCCCTCGTCACCATAGATCGCAATGCCCGCTGAATCCGGGCCGCGATCGGTCATGGTGATCAGCATGTCGGTCAGCATATCACCCAGCTTCGGGTGCAATGCGTCCTTCTTGAGGAACAGGCCAACAATGCCACACATAGCTGTCTCCGTTGATTGTCAGACGGGATCGCCTCGGGAGCACAACTAACCAGAAGAATATTTTCTTATCAAGAAAATAAATTTCGTGTTTGTAAAAAATTTTTCCGCACGCGCAAGCCGGTGAAAAAGCACCTATTTCCGTTGCGGATAGGTGATGATCGACAGGAACATGGCCGGCAGTTTGATCAGCACTTCCGGACCATGGGGCGCGTCCGCATCAAAGAGAAGCGAGTCCCCCGGCTCCAGAAGATAGAGCTGGTCGCCATGGCGGTATTGCACCTCGCCTTCCAGCATGTAGAGCATCTCGATTCCCTCATGCTGAAAGGTCGGGAACCGGTCGCTCTCGCTGGTCAGCGTGATCAGGTAAGGCTCGACCACCACCCCCGACGCATTGGAGCCGATATGGCCCAGCAGGCTGTATTGATGGCCCGCCCGGGTCCCGGCCCGCTCGATTTCGACCCCCTTGCCCGCCTTCACATGCATGGCGCCGCGCTGTTCCTCGAAGCCGGAAAAAAGTTGCACCAGCGGCACACGCAAGGCATTGGCCAGGGTCTGCAAGGTCGTGAGCGAGGGCGAGATCAGGCCGTTTTCGATTTTGGACAGCATGCCGACGGACAGGCCTGTATGCGCCGCAAGATCCGCCCCGGTCATGCGCTGGCGTTTGCGCAACTCCCGCACTTGCCGCCCGATGGCCACCTCGAGATTCTTCTCGCGCAACTCGCGCACTGCATGCGGGTCCTGGCTGAGGGCGGTCTCGATCTCTTTAGGCTTTTGCGTCATGTCGCGCCTTTTTCCTGGGTCATCACCTGAAGGAGATACCACATGCCACAGCATCACCTGCACCGAAACCGGCCTGTCTTACGTCCTTTGGCCTATCCTTCAGTTTGCAGCGTGTCGCGTTCAACCGAAGGCAAGTCGGTTCACCATTTTCTCCTTGATGGCAATGATGAGCCAAAGTCACGACCTGAAGCAATCAAACCAATCTGCCCAATAGGAACTGACGGGGAAGTGCAGCGGAAATTCTCAAAAGACCCGCTGATCGCCATTGACGACGCGTACGAATTCATCCTGTGCAGGAAATCTCCGGCGATACGCCTGGTCACGCGCTCGTGCAACTCGGCGAAAGCGAACTTGCTTGTGCGGTCGATGGCGACAAGCATGTAGAGCTTGCCTTCTTCGGTCCACACCTCGGCGATATCTATGTGGAAATACCCAATGGGATAGGTCTTGAACTTCTTCCTGGGCTTCGATCCCTCGACATCGGGCAACCTACTGATGCCGTGGCGCTGAAACAGACGATGCAACGTGGATCGCGTCAAGTGTGGGATCGTGGCCTGTAGCGCGTAGAGGCAATCATCAAGCGGAAGCAACGTTTGGCGCTGGAAGGTAATCGCCAGGGCCTCCTCTTCCTTGCTGAGAACAGTTGATCGTGGCTCCTTCGGCCCCATCGGAACGTCGACCACACCATCTCTCTTTTTCCACTTTGCGACTGTCTTGGGGTTCAGACCATAGGTTCGACTCAGCTCCGCGATCGAAGCTTGCGATCGCTGTATTGCTGCTCTTACAGCGTGCGTAGTCGCGGCGGATCCGTGAAGTAGCTGGCCCATAATCCCTCATGTCGGTGATGACACATTGCTACTCCATCACACTTCGGGACTAAACATTTTTAGCTACTCGATAAGGCAGTACCCTGCCCCTATTTACAGGCCGCCATCCGATCAACTCTGCTTCTGCGACAACTATGTTGCACAGCGCGTGCTTCAGATGTGCAGGAGGGGGTATGGGGGAAGCTCACGATCGTTATGTTCAGATACCACCACGAAAAATTGTGTTGGTTTTCTGAGCTGCCCCTCCTGTCACAGCTTAACAATAGTATCTCGGTACTCTGATCGATTAACGTTCGAGTACCTCTGCCGACACTAGTTTCTTCATTATCCAGCCCGCAGACGTAGATATCAGTGTGCCCAAATCATTAGGCGCAGCCTTTTGTCACAGTGAGATCACTTGGTGCACGTGTTGGTTAAATGCGGTTTGCAACCACTGTGAACGACTTTGCACGCATTTCCTTTGAACTGCTTGCAGCTTCTTAAAGCCGTTAGTTCTGCATGTCGTACAGAATCTCGTCCCCAGCTCCACCCACAATGCTCCCTATCGGAACTAATAGCGAACGCGTAATATCCCTTTTGTATTGATTTATCTTTTTCCCTTTTGGCACAGACTTTCTTAGATCTCTCCGAGGCTAGCGAGACACTTAAATTCGTCGCTGCTGTTGCTAGACACAAACAAGACATAAATAAGAACAATCTTAACAATCAAATCTCCCGATTAGTTGTGTAGTGAAACGAGATCTAGTTCAGATAGCTTTATAAACGATCTCAATCTAAGCGAGAGAAGACCAATGTCAATTTCAAAGATTTTTTATGTAGCTTTTTGTGTGAAGCCGGTAATCAAGGCGACTGTTTCTACCGCCATGTGATAAACGCCGCGTCCGCTGACTTTCGATGTAAGCCTTGAGCTCCTCCATCCAGGTGCGCGGGGTAACCGTCCGGCGTCTCGGACCTTGTCTCAATCCAAAATCTGATGCGATCCTTTTGGAGATGGCGGGCTGATGGTGCCTACTATCTTTGGTGGGCACTATGTGGGTATATCGATGGCAAGCAAGCGTCGCAAGCACCAGCATTGGTCTGATGACGAGAAGCGTGAGATCGTTTCTAAGACTCGGGTTTACTACGCGGTCGAAGCCGATGATCCCGGTTCGCGCAAATGCGAAGGTCTGGTTGGCGGCTGGCTTAATTGGCATGCGGAAGGGGGTTGTCGGTCTGTCGGCGTTGACCGATACGGTTTTGCACCGAGATCCATATTTGGGTCATCTATTCGTCTGCCGTGGTCGGCGCTGCGATCTGATCAAGGTGATTTGGTGGGACAGGCAAGGGGCTTGCCTGTTCTCCAATCGCCCGGAACGGGGCCGGTTCATCTGGCCGTCGCGGGCACACGGAACACGAAATGATGCCCTGCCGATACGCTCAAACATGAGCGTAACAGGACGATGACGCGCCGATCCGAGTGGAGCTCACCAAACGCTCACCCTATAGCACATTTCTCGCAACCGAAGGCAGCCTTTGACGATCGCTCCCTCCTCTCCGGGGTTCAAGTCAAAAACACTGAACCGCCGCCTCCCAACCAAAAAGGGGGCACCCGGTGCCCCCTTCCACTCTTCAGGTCGCTTGCGGCCCATCAGGCCACAGGGATCAGAAGTGAACCGACTTCGTATCCAGCGGCTTTTGCAGCGGCGGGGCGAATTTGGTCAGGTCGATGCCGTCGACGGCGGTCTTGTATTCATCCACTGTCGGGGTCCGGCCCAAAATGGCCGAGAGCACCACAACCGGGGTTGAGGCGAGCAGGGATTCGCCTTTCTTGTCGGCGGAATCCTCCACCACACGCCCCTTGAAGAGGCGCGTGGACGTGGCCAGAACCGTATCGCCCTTGGCCGCCTTTTCCTGGTTGCCCATGCAAAGGTTACAGCCCGGACGCTCCAGATAGAGAATGTTCTCATAGTCCACGCGGGCGGTGCTTTTGGGCGCCAGATCATCAAATTCAAAGCCGGAATATTTCTGCAGGACTTCCCAATCCCCTTCTTCCTTCAGCTCGTCAATGATGTTGTATGTCGGGGCGGCCACGACCAGCGGCGCCTTGAACTCGACGCTGCCATTCTGGCCTTCCAAATTGCGCAGCATCTGGGCGACGATCTTCATGTCGCCCTTGTGCACCATGCAGGAGCCGACAAACCCGAGATCAACCTTTTTCTCCGCGCCGTAATAGGAAATCGGCCGGATCGTGTCGTGGGTGTAGCGCTTGGACACATCCGGATTGTTGACATCCGGGTCGGCGATCATCGGCTCGGAAATCTCGTCCAGATCAACAACAACTTCGGCGAAATATTTGGCGTTGGCATCCGGCGCCAGCGCCGGCTTTTCGCCGGACTTGATCTGGGCAATGCGCCTTTCGGCAATGTCGACCAGGCCCTGAAGCATCTTTTGCTCGTTGTCCATGCCCTTTTCAATCATGGTCTGGATCCGGCTCTTGGCGATTTCCAGAGACTCGATCAAAGTCGCGTCCTCGGAAATGCAGATGGAGGCCTTTGCCTTCATTTCAGCCGTCCAGTCAGTGAAGGTGAAGGCCTGGTCGGCGAGCAGCGTTCCAATGTGAACCTCGATGATCCGGCCCTGGAAGACGTTGTCGCCGAACTGTTTCAGCATCTGGGCCTGGGTGGCGTGGACCACATCGCGGAAGTCCATGTGATCGGCCATCTTGCCCTTGAAGGTGACCTTCACGGATTCGGGGATCGGCATGGTCGCCTCCCCGGTCGCCAAAGCCAGCGCAACGGTGCCGGAATCGGCTCCGAACGCCACACCCTTGGACATGCGCGTATGGGAATCCCCGCCGATGATGATGGCCCAGTCATCCACGGTGATGTCGTTCAGCACCTTGTGGATCACGTCGGTCATGGAATGATAGACGCCCTTGGGGTCGCGGGCGGTGATCAGGCCGAATTTGTGCATGAAGGCCATCAGCTTGGGCGTGTTCGCCTGGGCTTTCAGGTCCCAGACCGAAGCCGTGTGACAGCCGGACTGATACGCCCCGTCCACGGTCGGCGACAGCACGGTCGCGGCCATGGATTCCAGCTCTTGAGAGGTCATCAGACCGGTCGTGTCCTGGGAGCCGACAATGTTCACCTTGACGCGGACATCGGACCCCGCATGCAGAACCGTGCCCGGCGCAACACCGAGCGCATTGGCATTGAAGATCTTTTCAACCGCCGTCAGCCCCTGGCCCTCAAGGGAGATTTCCTTGGACGGGGCAAAGGCGGATTTCAGCTCAATGCCGAGAATATCGGAAGCAATCGTCTGCAGCTTCTTGCCGAAGACAATCGCGTAGGACCCGCCAGCCTTGATGAATTCCAGCTTTTGAGGTGTGAACGAGGCCGAAACATCAACCAGCTCTTCGTCGCCTGCTGCGCTGTAAAGCTTCTTGTCCTTGGTATTGATGGTCAGAACCGTGCCGGTTTCAACGGAGTATTTCTGCTCCAGAACCGGGTTGCCATCATTGTTGAGGATCGGGTTGCCCTCGCTATCCAGCTTCTTGACCCAGTTTTTAAGGTCAATGCCGATGCCACCGGTCACCCCCACGGTGGTCAGGAAGATCGGGGAAATGCCGTTGGTTCCGGCGACCACCGGGGCGATATTGACAAAGGGCACATAGGGGCTGGCCTGCTTGCCGGTCCACAGCGCGACGTTGTTGACGCCGGACATGCGCGAGGAGCCAACGCCCATAGTGCCCTTTTCAGCGATCAGCATGACGCGCTTGTCCGGATGCTGTTTCTGCAGCTCACGGATCTCCGCCTGTGCTTCCGGAGAGATCATGCACTTGCCGTGAAGTTCCCGGTCGGAGCGGGAGTGGGCCTGATTGCCCGGGGACAGAAGGTCGGTGGAGATATCCCCCTCGGCAGCAACATAGGTCACCACCTTGATCTCTTCGTCCACATTGGGGAGCTTGGTGAAGAACTCGGCCTTCGCGTAGCTCTCCAGGATGTCTTTCGCAACCGGATTGCCCGCTTCAAAAGCCGCTTTCAACCGGTCTGTATCCGCCTCATAAAGGAAGACCTGGGTCTTCAGAACGTCGGCAGCATCCTTGGCAATGGCCGCATCTTCTCCCAGGGCCAGATCCAGCAGGACTTCCACGGACGGGCCGCCCTTCATGTGGGAGAGAAGCTCAAAGGCAAAGGCGGGCGTGATTTCAGCAACCTCGGCCGTGCCCAGAATGATCTCTTTCAGAAACGCTGCCTTTTCGCCCGCCGCGCTCGTAGTGCCGGGCAAGGTGTTGTAAATGAAATAGTTGAGAGACGCTTCGCGATGCTCGTTGCCCGGTTCCTTGATCTGCGCAATCAGCTCCTTCAGCAGCGCGCCGTCGTCAATCGGCTTGGGGTGCAGCCCCTGCTCCTTGCGGCTTTCGATCTCATCCAAGTAAGCTGAGTACAGGCTCATGGCTTTCCCTACCAACTAGTGTTTCGCGACGCTTCAGCCCCGGATTGCCTCCTCTCGGCGCCCCGGTCGCTATGATTGTATGCGGCCGTATACTAAAAAGGTGTCAAATGCAAGACACCGGCCGTGCGAGGGGGCCGCCTTTTCCCAGATTTCCCCGTCCGGCGTCTTGAGCCCACGCATGGTCCCGCCCCTCTCGTCTGGCTTCAGGGCTTCCCTGGAAGGCCGAAATCCAGGAAGGGGCAGGATACGCCGACTTTCTTACAAAGTTGCAAAATCAGACTGCCCCCTTGAAGGCGCGCCCCGTGACGGCAGGCTTCCTTGAAAACCTGCGGTTTGAAGTCCCGCCAACGAAGGCCCCTCAGACCTCTTCATCCACCGGTGGCAAGGGCGTAGCCCGGTATGTGAGATCCAGCAAGATTTCCTCCAGCTCCGGATTCCGCCCGATTTCCCGGTGCGCCTTGTAGAACTGGCCATTGATGCGCAAGGAAGCATAGCCATGGATCCAGCTCCACAGCATGGTTTCCTTCGCCAGCCGCTCCTGCGCCGTCCCGGCCGTGCCGAAGTCGATCCAGCGGCACATATCGCGCAACACATCATAGGCAGCCCGGGCGGCCGGCTCCAGCTCCGGATAGAGCTCCACCTCCCGCTCCAAGGAAAACATCAGCCGGAACAGGTCCGGATTTTCGTCGGCAAACGCCACATATCCCCGGGCAACCGCCAGAACATATGCCGCACCGTCATTTTGCACTGCCGGAATATTTTCCGTCATTTTCCCGGCAAACATATAGAAGCCCTGCGCCACAATGGCCGCATGGAGAACCGCCAGGGAGCAGAAATGGTTCTTCGGCGCCCCATGGGACACCCCGGCACGGGCCGCACAGGCCCGCAGGGTTAGGCCTGACAGGCCTTTTTCTTTCAAAATGTCCAGCCCAGCCTCAATCAAGGCCTGTTTCAGATTGCCGTGATGATAACCCGCTTCGCCCAACGGCCAAGCCCTCCCCTCGTCATGCCCCGCATAAAATAGACACCGTCAACACTTGACGGACCGCACGCACAACCGCATATTGACACTGTCAACATTCAACTCTCCACGAGCCATAGGATGCTTTCATGCGGCCCCAGTGTTATGTTCGAGCCTCATTCTTTGCAAGCCAATGCCTTTTAAGTTCCGCCGCCCTTGCAGACGAACGCAAGGACTGGAGCGTCCTTGTGGGGGCAGGGGCCCTTGCAGCCCCGGAATTTCTTGGCTCTTCTGACTACACCGCCCTGCCAATCGTCATCGGCACGATCCAGAAAGGGCCGTATTTTCTGAAAATAACTGGGCCAAAGGCGACAGCCAACATTCTGCCATTCGACCAGTTTTACGCCGGTCCCCTCGTCGCCTACGGCGGCGGACGCAAGGACCTCTCTGACAAGGTGTTGAAAAAACTGCCGGAAGTAGACTCGGAACTTTGGGTCGGCGGTGCCTTTGGAGCGGGCTATGACGGGCTCATGCTGCAGCGGGACAAGATCGGCGCCCGCATCGAGATCGCGCATGACGTGATGGGCGACAGCGGCACAACGGCCACGTTCAGCGTCGGGTATGAACTCAACGCCACCCGAAGGCTGGCTCTGGGCATAGACCTTGCCACCACCTTCGTGGATGGCACCTATGCCGATACCTATTATTCGGTCGGCTCGGAAAGTTCCGCCGCCAGCGGCCTCAACACCTATGAAGCCGATGCCGGGTTCCGGGATATTTCGCTTAGCGTGACTTCACGATACGCGGTGACCGAAAACTGGGGCCTTGGAGGCTTAGCCGGAGGCTCCCTTCTGCTAGGGGACTTTGCCGACAGTCCCATTGTGGACGAACGTGGTCAGGCGGCCTCCGCCCAGGGTGGGCTGTTTCTGTGGTACCGCTGGTAAAGGCCACCGGGCACCGCTTGACCGGCCAACCAGACCGGGCCGCACGATGCATCTGGCCATTGAACGCAAATCGGCAGCAAAGAGGTCATGCGAAGGCCGTTTCTTGCTGGGCGTGATCTGATACCAACCTCAATAGATAGGAACCGATCTGACTGTGTTTGGGGACTGTTCGGCAAGGAGCAGGTTGCAGGGCGATATGGTTTATCGTTCAAAACCTGGGACGCAGCTGAACAGTCCTCAAACACGGCCTCGGTGGCCTGCTCCGGCCCGCCGGACTGCGTTGCGCCGCTTGAACGACCAACCAGGCCGTCCTGCGCAAAGCGCCTTGCCGGCCAATCCGGACCAGCGCAATCAGATGGGTTTCTATCTATTGACGTTGGTATAGTCCCCCCACGCCTCCACCAGATCCGGCATGAAGGGCAGATCCGTCACGCCGATATCTGCGCCCGCCTGGGTGAGCAGAGTCGACAGCTGACCCCGGTGATGGGTCTGGTGATTGAACATATGGGTAAGAAGCAGCCAGCGCGGCCGCGTGCGCGTGAGCCCGTCAGCACTCCGGCTCCAGCTCATGTCTGCCGCCAGCCAGTCCGGCGACAGACCGCCCGTGAAGGTGACGATGTCCTGGCTGATCTCCTTATGGGCAACGCGCAAGTCATCAAACGCATCGTAAATGTCAACGCCCATGCCTTTGACCTCATACGCCTTGCCCGTAAACCGGCCAAGCCACGTCCGGTCGCCAAAAAGCAGATGGTTCAGCGTGGAATGGACGGATTTGAAAAATGCGCCCCTGTCTTCCTTGCGCTGTGCATCGCTCATCTGGGACGCCGCCGCATAGACCTTGTCCGTCATCCAGGCATTATACGCGGCAAGACGTTGATACATTACAGGATCTGCTGACATGGAGGGCCTTTCTTGAAAGGTCTGCTCCCAGGTTCAGGAGCAGGATCTGGTCAGGTTGCGGCGGCATCCCCGTCCGCTTCTTCAGCGCCGGAAGCCGCCTTTTCAAACCGCTGGCTGTCCGGGTCCATCAGGCGCAATTCCCCGGAGCCGATATCGAACCAGGCCCCGTGCAGCATCAGGCCTCCCTCTTCGACAGCCGTGTCGACAAAAGGGAAGGTCAGCAGGTTTTTCAGGGATTGACGGATGCCCGCATATTCCATGGCCAGCTGCGGGTCGTCGGCCTTGTCTATCGGCATACAGGCCATGGCGATGGCCGCCGGCTCCAGGAGCTTGATCCAGCGGCCTATAAATTCACCCGTGGCCATGGGTGCATTGGCATTCTGGCGGAACGCCATCACGCCGCCGCACTGGCCGTGGCCCAGCACCACGATATGTTTGACCTTAAGGCTGTTGACTGCAAACTCGATCGCCGCGCTGGTGCCGTGCTGGCCTGCGGTATCCTCATAAGGCGGCACCAGATTGGCCACGTTGCGCACCACGAACAATTCGCCCGGCCCCGCGTGAAAGATCCCTTCCGGCGTTACTCGGCTGTCGCAGCACGAAATCACCAAAACTTCCGGTGTCTGCCCATAGACCGCGAGGCGCTCATGGGTTTCCTTGTAACGGACGAAGCCCTTGTTCAGATACCGGACATAGCCGTCCAGAAGCGGCTTGGGAAATTTCAACAGCGCGTCTCCTACTCTGCCGGCCCATGCCGGAGATTAGGAGGTTCTTAGCACCTGCCGGAATGAATGCAAGCTGGCCAACGCGTTTAAGGGCAGCCGCCGTAGCGGCCAAAAGAAGCGCCTCCGCCGCCTTGGTCAGAACCGTTCCGCCCGCAGGATCGCGCAATCCGACACGCTGACGACCCCGATATGGCGGTCCACAACCGAGAACGCAGCTTCCAGAAGTCCATCCAGCCGTTCCGGCCGGATAAGGCAGATGATCGCCACCATGCCGCCAGCGCGGGACACTTGGCCTTCCCGGCTCCAGCGCCCGGACCGGCCGCTGCCGCCCATGACCGGCAAGATGGTGAACCCGGTGACACCCGCCTCTTCCAGCGCATCGGTCAGCCGTGTCTCCATCGGGGCTTCGATGATGATTTCCACCCGCTTGGCATCTTTCATTTCCATGGACTTATCCTCCCACGGCCTTGGCAAGGCTCAGATAAAGCGGAATGCCCAGGGTCAGGTTGAACGGAAAGGTGATCCCGAGCGACATTGTCAGGTAAATTGACGGGTTTGCCTCCGGCAAGGCAACACGCATGGCAGCCGGAACCGCGATATAGGACGCAGAAGCGCTTAAGGTCATCAGGAGCAGAGTGCCGCCAACGGACAGGCCGATCAGGCTGCCCGCGAGCAGCCCGGCAAGGGCGCCGGTCATCGGCATCAACAGACCAAACAGGATCAAGCCCGGCCGCAAGAGCCCCGCACTGCTGCGCAGCCCCCGGCCCGCCACAAGACCCATGTCCAGAAGGAACAGGCACAACACGCCCTTGAACGGGGACACGATGAAACTCTCAATGTCCGACAGGCCCTTGGGACCAGACAAAAAGCCGATGAAGAACGAGCCCACAAGAAGGACGATGGATCCGTTGAGCAGAATCTCACGCAAAAGGCCCTTGGAGTCGCGCGAGCGCGCCTCATTGGCGTCCGGTGCTGAGAATTTGGCCGCCAGCCATAGTGCGGAGAGGATGGCCGGCGCCTCCATGGCTGCGGCAACCGCCACCAGATATCCTTCGCTGGCAATGCCCTGGCTTTGCAGAACCGATGTGGCCGCAACAAAGGTCACAATGGAAATCGAGCCGTAATGGCCCGCAACCGCTGCCGCATCCACAGCACCAAGCCGGGTCATGCCGCGCAGCAGGCAAAAGGCAGCAAAGGGAAGCACAAAAGACAGGACCACCCCGGCCAGGAGCGCCAGCAACAGCGTTGCATCGATCCCATGGGCACTGACACTGACACCGCCCTTGAAGCCGATGGCAAACAGCAGATAAATCGACAGCGCCTTTGCGGCAGCCTCTGGCACGGACAGATCCGAGCGCACCAGTGCGGCCCCGAGGCCGAGCGCAAAAAAGAGGATGATCGGCGACAGCAGATTTTCTGCCGCCAATGATAAAATCGTTTCTGCCAAGACCTGCCCAGCCCCTTCTTGCCTGTTCCAAAAGCCACCCATCCCGCGGCTGGACACATCATCCCCACGCAAGCCTTTACGTGAAAATGCGTATCCGCGCCCATATGGGAGCCCTTTCAGGGCAGTTCAAGGCAATAGTCCGCTCTTGAGCCAAATCGCGCGTCACCGGATGGGCCTTTCACTGCCTGAGATCAGAGATTTCAAAGCAAAAGACAAAACGGTTTGAAACCATTTGAACGCGGCACGTCCTAGGTTGCCACATTAAGCGCGTGGGGGACCGGCTCCTCGCCATGATCTTCATAGGCATGACGGATCTCCTCCGGCTGCATGCCCTCCATCTTGCCTGTCATCGGACGCACCGGTCCGTGATCGATGCCCGGTTCAAGCGCCTTAATCGCAGCCGCACGGTAGGCGGCCACGCCATCAAGGGCATGGGTGTCAGGGTGTCTCGTATCGAAAAACACGGCCGGTCCGTCTTCTTCCGGTCCGGTCTCTGCGTCGGGGCGCTGCGCGCTGTTACGCTTGTGTTTGCGGTCGTAGCCGGTGCCATCACCGTCCTTGTCCGCTGGATACTCTGTCGCATGCGCCACGACCTGGGCCGTTTGCGGCCTGTCGATCGTCGCCATATGGGCCTCCTGGCCATCACAGAACACCGCCTTCTGGCGGAACGGCTCAAGGATCTCGACAAAGCGTTAATAAATGTTTACGTTAAGTTAACCCGCTGTTTTCAAACAGAACACTTCAGAAAATCAAGCCGCCTTTTCATTGGCACGGGCGACGATTCTGACGACATCAGCCATGATATCGGTCAGCTGAAAGTCTTTCGGTGTATAGACGGCAGCAACGCCCATGGCAGTGAGCTTTGTGGCATCCTCATCGGGAATGATGCCGCCCACCACAACAGGAATATCCTGCGCACCAGCCGCCCGCAGCCGGTCCACCACATCGCGCACCAGCGCCAGATGGGACCCGGACAGGATCGACAAGCCAATGACGTGGACATCTTCCTCAATCGCTGCATTGACGATCTGGGCAGGGGTCAGCCGGATCCCCTCATAGACCACTTCCATACCGCAATCCCGGGCGCGTACAGCGATCTGCTCCGCTCCATTGGAATGACCGTCCAGCCCGGGCTTGCCGACCAGAAACTTGAGCCGGCGGCCCAAGGCCCCGGACACCTGCTCAACCCCGGCGCGTACCGTGCCCAAGTCTCCGGCCTCGTCGCGTGCGGCCTGACCGACCCCGGTCGGGGCCCGGTATTCGCCAAACACCTCCCGCAGGATCCGCCCCCACTCCCCCGTGGTCGCCCCGGCCTTGGCCGCTGCAATGGACGGTTCCATGATGTTGCGGCCCTCCTTGGCGGCAGATGCCAACTGGTCAAGCGCGCTTGAGACCGCCTCCTCGTCACGGCCCTCCCGCCAGGCCTTGATCCTGCCGACAGCCTCCGCCTCCACATGCTCCGGCACCGTAAGAATGGCCCCGTCTTCGCCCGCCCCAAGAGGCGACGGCTCGGTCTCGGTCCAGCGGTTGACCCCGACCACAACCTGATCTCCCGCCTCGATGGCGGCCAGCCGGGCCGAATTCGCCTCCACAAGCTGGCGTTTCATATAGCTTGAGTCAATTGCGGCCACCGCACCGCCCATGGCATCGATCCGGGCCAGCTCCGCGCGGGCCTCCTCCTTAAGAGCCTCAACCTTGCGGGTGATCTCTGTGGAGCCGTCAAAAATATCGCCATAGTCCAGAAGGTCCGTCTCATAGGCCACGATCTGCTGCATGCGCAGTGACCATTGCTGGTCAAAGGGACGCGGCAGACCGAGCGCCTCATTCCAGGCTGGCAACTGCACCGCCCGCGCCCGAGCGTTTTTCGACAGGACCACCGCCAGCATTTCGATCAGGATGCGGTAGACGTTGTTTTCCGGCTGGGGCTCTGTCAGGCCCAGCGAATTGACCTGCACCCCGTAGCGGAAACGCCGGTAGCGTTCCTCTTCCACCTGATAGCGTTCCCGGCAGATCTCATCCCAAAGCTCGGTGAAGGCGCGCATCTTGCAGAGCTCTGTGACAAAGCGCATGCCCGCATTGACAAAAAACGAAATCCGACCGACCGCCTTCGGAAAGTCTTCCTCTGGAATGGCTTTGCCGGCCTTCATGGAATCCAGGATCGCGACGGCCGTTGCCAATGCGAAAGACAGTTCCTGAACCGGTGTCGCCCCTGCTTCCTGCAAGTGATAGGAACACACATTCATCGGGTTCCATTTCGGCATATTGGAATAGGTCCAGGCAATCACATCCGTTGTCAGCTTGAGGGACGGCGCCGGCGGAAACACATAGGTGCCCCTGGACAGATATTCCTTGATGATGTCGTTTTGCGTGGTCCCTGCAAGCAATGACCGGTCGGCCCCCTGTTCATCGGCAGCGGCGATATAAAGCGACAACAGCCAGGGGGCCGTCGCGTTGATGGTCATGGAGGTGTTCATCCGCTCCAGCGGAATGTCCTTGAAAAGTGCGCGCATGTCGCCCAGATGCGCAACCGGCACACCAACCTTGCCAACTTCCCCTTTCGCCAGCAGGTCATCCGGGTCATAGCCGGTCTGGGTCGGCAGGTCGAAGGCAACGGACAGCCCGGTCTGACCCTTGGCAAGATTGCCACGGTAGAGCTTGTTGGATTCTGCCGCTGTGGAATGGCCCGCATAGGTCCGGAAGATCCACGGACGGTCCCGCTCCCGTGCTGTCTCATCCTTCTGGGTCATGCCCGTCTCCTCCTAAGGCCCTCAACCGACTGCTCTATTCCACTTAACGCAACGCTCTGACCGCCTAGTCTCCGGCCATTCGCAACACTGCAAAAGGGAAAGTGCGCCTGCGGAATCCCGATGTGCAATGCAAAATATGCTTGGCATCAAAACGCAAGTTAAGCAATAGTCGTATAGATGATAGGCATATTTTGAACAATAGTTGCGCAAATTGCCTGTTTCAGCCGCGTTCAACGTGTGCAGATGCGAAATTCAGTGGTGCCAGACAGCCCTGGGAGGGGGAAGGATGACAACAGCAGCAGCCGAGGCCAATGACAACCGAACGCGCGAGGATGCTCCGGTGAAAGACCTATACGAAATCGGCGAAATCCCGCCGCTCGGCCATGTTCCCAAAAACATGTACGCGTGGGCCATCCGCCGGGAACGCCATGGCGCTCCGGAGGACGCCATGCAGCTGGAAGTCGTGCCCACCTGGGAACTGGACAGCCACGAGGTGCTGGTTCTGGTGATGGCGGCCGGCGTCAATTACAACGGCATCTGGGCCGGGCTCGGCGAGCCGATCAGCCCGTTTGACGGCCATGGCGCGCCCTATCACATTGCCGGATCAGACGCCTCCGGGATTGTCTGGGCAGTCGGCGACAAGGTCAAGCGCTGGAAGGTCGGAGACGAAGTTGTCATTCACTGCAATCAGGATGACGGGGACGACGAGGAGTGCAATGGCGGCGATCCGATGTTCTCCACCTCCCAGCGTATCTGGGGTTACGAGACGCCGGACGGGTCCTTCGCTCAGTTCACAAGGGCCCAGGCCCAGCAGCTGATGCCAAGACCCAAGCATCTGACCTGGGAGGAAAGCGCCTGCTACACGCTGACCCTGGCCACGGCCTACCGGATGCTGTTCGGCCATCATCCCCATGAGCTGAAACCGGGGCAGAATGTTCTTGTCTGGGGCGCGTCCGGCGGCCTCGGCTCATACGCGATCCAGCTGATCACGGCGGCGGGCGCCAATGCCATTGGCGTGATTTCAGATGAAGACAAGCGCCAGTTTGTTCTGGACCTTGGCGCCAAAGGGGTAATCAACCGGAAGGATTTCGATTGCTGGGGTCAGTTGCCTACGGTCGGCTCCTCAGACTATGGCAAATGGTTCACTGAGGCACGCAAGTTCGGCAAGGCCATCTGGGAGTTCACCGGCAAGGGCAACAATGTCGATATCGTGTTTGAGCATCCGGGCGAAGCCACCTTCCCGATCTCCACGTTTGTGTGCAAGAAGGGCGGCATGGTCGTGATCTGCGCCGGGACATCCGGCTTCAACTGCACCTTCGACGTCCGCTATATGTGGATGCACCAGAAGCGGCTGCAGGGCTCGCATTTCGCCCATTTGAAACAGGCAGCAGCCGCCAACAAGCTGATGATCGAACGGCGGATCGACCCCTATATGTCGGAAGTGTTTGCCTGGGACCAGATCCCCAAGGCCCATACGAAAATGTGGAAGAACCAGCATGCACCGGGCAATATGTCCGTGCTTGTCTGCGCGCCAACCACCGGCCTGAGAACATTTGAGGACGTGCTCGAGGCGGGCAGCCGCTGAGTTTTCCAAAGGCCATGATACGGCTTGGCCGCCGGGCCTGCCGGGCGGCACTCATAATACCAAGCGCAATTACGCCATGCATCAGGTGGTCGCGAACATGCGCACCTGTTTGGAAAACCGGGAATGGCGCAGACCGAACGTGTGATGCAGGATCGTGTCCACGTCCTGAGGGTAGAACGGCTTGCGCAGAAACGCCTTTGCGCCAACTTCCTCGGCCGCCTTGTCCAGCGCATCATTCATTTCGGTCGACATGATGATCACATCAGAATTGGATGCATAGGCTGCCAGTTTCTGCGCCAATTCAATGCCGCTCATGTTGGGCATGTTGAAGTCGCTGAAGATGAGCTGATAGGTCTTGGCCTTCACCTTTTCCAGGGCGGAGGGACCGTCTTCGGCCTCGTCGATATCCAGATCGAAAATGCTCTTCTGCAGGACTTTCGAGACGATCCTGCGCACAGTCGCAGAATCATCCACCACCAGCACACTGTGTTTTGCCTGGATGGTTTCATAGGTCTTGACGATCTGATGAACGCTTTTGTTGGAAAAGGGTTTTTCCAGGAAGTCATAGGCTCCGAAGGATTTCAGTTTCTCTTCCGCCGCCTTGTCCAGATCATTGGACATGGAAATGGCAAACGTCTTGGCGCCCATGACATGGATCGCCGCCATCACCTCCACGCCATTCATCTGCGGCATGTTGATGTCCAGAAACGCCAGATCGAAGACGTTCTTGCTGAGGGTTTGAACGGCCTCCTGCCCATCCCGGACCATGATAATATCAAAGTCGCGGCCGGTCTGAAGGAGCGCCCGCTCGACAAACTTGCAAACTGTGGAGGAGTCATCAGCAATGATTGTCCGGATGCGCCCAGTATTCTCATTCACGGACATTCCAAAAACCTTTGAAGAGACCTGCACTTATGCAGCATTTACACAGTAACCTAACGCAAAAAAAGTAACTTCAGAATTAAAATTTGAACAATTCCGCACAAATGCTCAAGCCTTAAATGTACCAAAATTACAAAACTTGTGATTGCTCCTTGCGCAGCCCTATTTCTGCTTCGATTGAAAGCAAACGTTACGTAGCATTGATTCGTTTGCGCCTGGAGGGCTAATCAGGAGCCATGACGCCAATTTTCAGAACAAAAACAAGGCTGCCGGTAATGGCCGCAGGTTTGGCCGCGGCGCTTGCGCTCACCGCCTGTCAAAGCGAGCGGTTTCAAACCCCGCCCTTTTACAAGGACCTGAGCGGTGCCGACAGCAAAGTTGACCCGGCCACCGCAGCACAGATGATTTCGCAATACCGGATCAATAACGGCCTTCCGGCCGTCCGCCCGGACCCGCAACTGACCGCTCTGGCTCAGGCCCAGGCCGACGCCATGGCCGCCACCGGCAATGTGCAGGCCTCCCTTGCCCCGGACCGGCAGCTGGCAACGCGCATGGCCTCTATCGGCGAGGCCAAAACCGCAGCTTCGGAAAATGTCAGCGCGGGCTACAGAACCTTTGCCGAAGCCTTTTCCGGTTGGCGGGAGTCCCCCAAGCACAATGACGTGCTGCTGAGCCAGGGCGTAACCCGGCTCGGGATTGCCACCGCCTATTCTGCAAAGGCGAAACACAAGGTTTTCTGGTCCCTCGTTCTGGCAAACCCCAAACCCGGCAACTGAGAGACAGCACGAGCCGCTACGCAGTCAGACCCGGCACCCGCTTTTGCCGGAATTGCTGCAAAGTGTTGGCAAACCGCAATTCCGGACGCAAAACCGGTACCCACTTTTGCTGGAATTGCTTCAGTATCGCCGCGGATAGTAAGGCCGGACAGGGCGCGGCTGGAATGGGGGCGGCGGCGGGCGCCGGTAGATCGGATAGTTGCCGGTATAGCGCGGCACGCCGATATAGACGCCCGCATTGGGGATCGGCCGGCCATAATATCTGCCCTGAACACCATAGCTCAGATAGCGACCGGAGACCCAACCTTTGACATTGGCAAAGGCAGCATCACACCAGGTGAAATTCGCCGTACAGCCAAAAACGGTCACACCGCCGCCCCGAGGCACGGTTGCCAGAACCGGATAGCCTGTCCCCGGACCAGCCCGCATGTTCAGATTTGCAGTCGTATAAGCGATGGCCGGGCCGGACTGCGCCTGGGCCGGAAGCGACAGAAACGCAACGGCACACAAGGCCAGCGGCAAACGGATCAACATCATTTTCACTCCGAACAAACCGGCCGGCGCCACCCCGCCGGACATTCATGCCCACACGCCTGAGATCTGGGATCAGATCATGGCAAAATTACAGCAATTTCCGAAAGGTCACACCCACATTTCAAAAGGCCCTCGATTTTTCCTTGCCCTGGCAGCCCTCCCCCGGCTTGATGAGCCCAGGAAGACAAGGGGCCCCTTCATGAACAACTTTCACAAACAGTTACCAGGCCTCGCCCTGGTATTACTCCTGCCGCTCGTAATGCCTGTGGCCGCCCAGGGGGCTGATGCTCATGCCGGCTATTATTATCCCGCCCCCCAGACCCGGGAAGACTACGTCTCCGGCCTGACCATTGCTCCCGACGCTCAGGAACGCTCACGTGCCGCCTTCGTCATCGGGCTTGCCGCACAACATGCCAAAATGGCTCATGCCCCCGGATATCACCTCTTTGCCAAGGGCGCGAAGCTGGAAAAACTGATCATCGTGGCCACAGGAGATGTCCAGTATGACACGCTTTACCGCCTGCGGGCCCTGCTCGCCTCCCTGACCTCCCAAGCCAGATCAACCGAGATTTTTGCCCGTTCCAGCCAGCCCGAGGACCTGAACTTTCTCGATTTCTGCAAACTGATCGGTTTTGAACAGGTCACGGTCAGCAACGGCCGGGACATCGCCCATCAGATCAGGATCGAGTAGGGCCGGACGGCACAAGAAGCAGCGGCCCCGCGCCTGGAACAGGAGAACCAGTCAACTGGGGGGCAGGCGGTCAGGTTTCGGTGGCCAATCTCTAAACGGCGCCGCGCCCAGTCACCGCTCCAGTTCGCCCTTCAGCCAGTCCCGGTATTGCGAGCGGGTGCCAAAAAACGCGTTTCTGTCCACATCGCCCTTCACTCCGGGAACGCGGCCTTCGGCTGTATATTGCCAGAACACCCAGTCGTCCCGCTTGTCATAAATGTTTTTGGGGTGGGTGGCGACGGAGCGCAGCCAGAAGTGCTCACCATGAAGGGCCCCGACCAGCCGGTCCCGGTGAAAATCCACCGAAGAATAGATGACCGGCCTCTTGCCGTAATGGCGCTCCATCTCATCCAGAAAGACTTTCATGTCCCGCAGGATCTGCGCCCGCTCCGGCCGGATGCGGCAGGTCTTTGAATGGGCATTCCACTCCATATCCAAAACCAGCGGGATCGCCTGCGGATCGCGGGGAATGATTTCCTTGACCCAGGCTATCTGCTCCTCCACCGGCCGGCAGAAATAATAAAAATGATAGGCGCCTCTCGGCACCCCCGCCTTACGCGCTTCGATCCAGTTCCGCTCAAACATGGGATCGACATGGTCACCGCCTTCCGTCGCCTTGATCCAGGCAAAAGCGACGCCGGACTTCTTGACCCTCTTCCAGTCAATCTCGCCCTGCCAGCGGGACACATCAATGCCGTGAACGGCATAATCTTCCGGCGTCGGATCTGGAAAGTCGTAAGCGGAACAAGCGCTCAACAGCAAAAATCCAAGGATCGGACAAAGAGACTTCATCAACTGCAGCAGCACGGCACCCTCGGCAGGTTAACAAAAACTTTCTTTCGCCGCGCAAATTGCGCGCAATTTCCTAACGGAGCGTGGACGCCGTTTCGCTTTTCCAAAAAATCCGGCTTTTCCAGGACCAGATAACGCGCTTGTGAACATTTGACCGCTCTCAGACATCATCGCGGCTTGTGCAACGGCAAGGTCCCGGCTCCGCACTGCCAAATTAAAGACGTTACGTTATCTCAAAATATAAATTTGAATAACAAGCCAAAGGAAAATGATAAAAATCGCAGGTCGTCGAAATGTAAAATAGAAACTTACAGGCGCGGCCATGAAGCGTCATTCGTGTAGACTATTTCGCCGGGAGCTTCTAAACAATCATCAAAAGACGAAAAGTCCAGAGGCCTTTATGAATGAACGTGAAATCAAAATTGTCGAAACGGCATTGCAGCTCTTTTCGCATTATGGCGTCAAGAAGACGACAATGAGCGAAATTGCGACCGCCGCCGGAGTTGCAAGACAAACGCTTTACAATGCGTATGATTGCAAAGAACAACTGATCTATGACGCGGTTCAACATCATGTCAGCAAATCCGCAACTGCCATTTCGGAAGAATGCCGCGATCTGGAAGGGCTTGGCGAACGGTTGGAGGTGGCGTTTCACCACCTGTGCGCGACGCCGTGCGAGATGATGCTGCAAATGCCCCACCGGGAAGAGATCATGCAGGTGGTTGGCGCGATGGGGCAGGACAAGAAGCAGACCATTATCCGAATTTGCAATGAAGCCATCGGGGAAGCCCTCGACCCTTACAGGAACAGGCTGGCCCTGGGCCCAATTTCGTTTGAAGATTTGTGCGACTTCCTCCGGATGTGCTTTCAGCAGATCAGACAAAGGTCGGAAACGTCCGAAGACATCTATTCCTCCTTCGCCCCCCTGAAGGTGCTGGTGGAAAACAGCATCCGGCACTGACCTCCAAGGCTCAAGGGTCAGATTTCCGGCCTTTGCAGAGAGAGATCAGACAGCCCCATGCACTGGCGGTCTGTTTGCAACCTAGCTCAGGGCTAAGACGAAACGTCTTCCTCAAAAAGGGGGAGGCCCGGCAGTTTGGAGTCTGCCGGGCCAAAATGACTGAGAGGAGGTCAGAGTTTCTCAGTCAGTCTAACTAACCAATAAATTGGTTAGAAAGTACGCTGCATACGAACACCGAAGAGGAGTTCGTCCTGATCGTCGGCGTTGTCCTGATCAACGTTCGCATAGCCAACGTCAGCGCCCATGACAAAGCCGGAGACCGGCTCCCACTGAACAGAACCGTCGATGGCGTAACGGGTCACGTCGTTGAGGCCTTCAGCGGCATCGATGTCGACATAAGAGCCGTCAAGAGCAAGACCGACCGTGCTGGTAGCCTGGACGAAGACGCCTGCGGACAGGGAGTAACCGGTCGAGGTGTCGTCGCCATTGAAGTCATCAACACCGTCATAGGTGGTGATGTAGGCCAGAGCGCCGTCAGCATAGAAACCCTGGAAGAAGATGTTCGTGCCAGCGTTTGCGAACGGCAGATTGATAGCTGCACCACCGCCAACTGCGAAGCCGAGCGTGTCTTCACCGCCATCCGCTTCGTTGTTGGCAACATCAGGGTACACCTGATGCAGAGCACCGGACAGCTGTGCGGAGCCCCAGCCCTGGGACACGCCGAGAGCAGCCACGACATCCGGCATCCGCGTTCCACCATAGTCACCGTATTCACGGCCAGAACGATCTTCAAGAGCAAGAGTTGCGGAGAAGCCGTTGCCGAAAGCAGCAGTGTAAGCGATCTGGTTGTTGGTCACATCCGACCAGTCACGATCGACAACACCGACGAGAGCCTGACCGGTGAAGATGTCGAAGTTCGACGTCAGATAACCAGCTGTCAGGCCGCCCCACTGGATATAACCGCTGTCCAGTGTGAAGTCACTATCGCCATTCTGAACCTGCATGCGCAGAGCAACATAGGTGCGCAGCGTGCCGTATTCGGTCGCCGTACGCGCATCAAGGTAAGTGTATCCGCGGGTCAGCCAGCTATAGCCATCGCTGTCACGGTCGCCCCAGGCCCCATCGTCCATAACGTTGTTCACAACAAACTGCGTCCGCAGACGGCCGCCAACGCGCAGGCAGGTTTCCGTACCCGGGATGTAGTAGAAGCGAGAGCCGTAAGCGTCGCAGACGCGAACGTAGTCAACCGGCTCCGGAGCAGCCGGAAGGTCAGCTGCCTGAGCAGTGGTGGCGGCAGCAACGGAGGCGGCGCCGAGCATCAAGCTCTTGAGTTTCATGTTCATCTCCAATCTATACCAGTCACAAGCAAATAAGTTTTGGTAAAATATCGAAATTTTCGACCTTTACCCCGAATCGAAACCGATTTCTCAAGTACCGATTCCCTTAGTGAGCCTGCTCACTCAGCAAAAATCATTTTCTCCAAAACATCTCAAGCGCAAAATCCGCTTCTGCTGTTGATTGAGTTTTGGAGTCATATTTTTGCAACACGTTGAAAAATATAAGAAAATTAGATTTTTTCAGCATAACACGCTCCGAGCCTCGATTTTTCAGGGAGGCAGAGTTTTACTTTTCAACACTAACGAGATTCAGAAGATTACTTACGACCCACGCGATACATCCATCGGAGTGCCCCAGCCTCATAACCAGCAGCACCATCAGCACCATCAGCAAGACAGATAGACAAATTTTATTATTTTGTCAAATTGTCTTTTTGTCTATTTGTCCAGATTTTGAGCGCCTCCCCCAGATGGGAGCCCAAATATGACATTCAAGACCCGGCACGTGCAGAAACGGCAGCACCGGACGAGGCGCGGCAGACAGGCAACACAGCAAGGGGGGCGTCAATCGGCAAACGTGTTGCACTAAGCAGCCAAATCCTTATGACTAGGCTGACTGCAATTTCGCCTGACAAGGATCCTTATGACCGACCGGCTCAAGCTTGTGACCTGGAACATCAATTCCGTGCGTTTGCGCATGCCGATTGTCGAGCAGCTTATCAACGAGATCGCGCCGGACGTGATCTGCCTGCAGGAAACCAAGTGCCCGGATGCCAATTTCCCGGAAAGCGCCTTCCGCAAGGCCGGGTATGAGCACATGGCGATCAACGGACAAAAGGGCTATCACGGGGTGGCCACCCTCTCCAGGCGGCCGCTGGAAAACATCGAAAAGCGGGACTTTTGCCAGATGGGCGACAGCCGCCATGTGGCTGTTGATGTGCCCTTCAAAGGCACCAGCCTGCGCGTTCACAATTTTTATGTTCCGGCTGGCGGAGATGAACCGAACCGGGAGATCAATCCGAAATTCGCCCACAAGCTGGATTTCATGGCTGAGATGCAGGACTGGCTACAGGGTCCCGAAACGGACCGGCCAGCCGTTTTGGTCGGGGATCTCAATGTCGCCCCTTATGAGCAGGATGTGTGGTCCCACAAGCAGCTTTTGAAAGTGGTCTCACACACGCCCATCGAAACGGAGCTTTTTGAAAAGGTGCGCAAAGCGGGCGGCTGGCTGGATGCCATGCGCCAGTTCACCCCCCTTGAGGAAAAGCTCTACACCTGGTGGAGCTACCGGGCCAAGGACTGGTCGAAGGCTGACAAGGGCCGACGCCTGGACCATGTCTGGGTCTCCGAGCCGCTGGCCGCAAATGTGACCGGCACCCGCGTGCTCCGCGACGCGCGCGGCTGGGAAAAGCCGTCTGATCACGCACCTGTGATCGTCGAATTCGCCGCCTGATCCGCCAGTGCCACGAAGGACCAGCAGCCCTGAAGGTCGGCACTCCGGGCATCATGGTTTGACAACCACCTTGCCGCGCACCTTGCGCTCCGCAATCTCCGCAAGCGCCTTGCCAGTCTGTTCCAGCGGATAAACCCCATGAAGATGGGGCCTGAGGCGGCCTGCTTGCACCCAGTCCAGAAGCCGGGACATGTTGGCCCGATGCCCGTGCGGGTCCCGCTCAACGGCCGCCCCCCAGAAGACACCCAGCACATCACAGCCTTTCAGCATAACGAGATTGAGCGGCATCTTCGGAATGGTGCCCGCCGCAAAGCCGATCACCAGGAACCGTCCCTGCCATCCAGTTGCGCGCAAAGCCTCCTCACTGAAAGCACCTCCAACCGGATCATAGACCACATCCACACCCTTGCCGCCGGTCAGCGCTTTGAGGCGCTCCTTCAAAGGTTCGCTGGAATAGTCGACCGTTTCGTGGGCTCCAGCCTCGCGGGCAAAGGCCAGCTTTTCTTCTGAGGAGGCACAGGCAATCACCCTTGCGCCCATCAGCGCGGCAATTTCCACCGCCGCTTGCCCGACCCCTCCGGAGGCTCCCAGGACAGCAACCGTTTCACCCGCCTTCAGCTTTGCCCGGTCCTGAAACGCATGAAGGGTTGTGCCATAGGTGACCGCCAGACCGGCCGCTACCTCAAGGGAAACCCCCTCCGGCACCAGGATCAGTTCCGTTTCTGCAGCCACCATTTTTTCCCGGGCAGCGCCCAATTTCTGATAGCCCATGACCCGGTCGCCCGGCGCAAAACCGGTTACGCCCTCCCCCAGCGCTTCAACATGGCCCGCAAACTCCGCCCCCGGTGAAAACGGAAAGGCCGGCTGGAACTGGTATTTGCCCTCAATGATCAACGTGTCGAAAAAATTGAGCCCGCAAGCCTCGACCCGCACCAGCACCTGCCCGGGCCCGGCGGCAGGCTCCGCGATCTCCTCGATCACGAGGCTGGAGGGCGGGCCGAAGGATTTGCAAAGACAGGCTTTCACAGGGGCAGACCTCATTTCCAACACGCTGGCACAGACTGCCCGGCCTGTAAGAGACAGGGCGGGCAGCCAATCTAAAGAACCCTAACAAGTCCCGGGCGGCAGCCCTATAGGCCTTCCGGCTAAACAAGCTGCCCGGGGCAGAAAGTGACCACCGGTTCAAATCCGCACCGGTTTCGGTTATGAGGCAGCAAACAGAACTCGGCAGGATCAAGAATGCGCGGATATTTTGCGGTCGGAGCGGAAGGCCTTTCCAAACGGATGAATCTCGGCACCCTGATGCGGTCCGCCCATGCCTTTGGCGCCAGCTTCTTCTTCACGGTTGATGCGGACCAGAAGATCCGCAAGGCCCCGCCCTCCGACACCTCCAAAAGCCCCGGGCACCTGCCCGTCTTCACCTATGACAGTGTCGGGACCATGGATCTGCCTGCCGGGTGCCAGCTTGTGGGCATCGAACTGACGGACGACTCCATTGATCTGCCGAGTTTCGGCCATCCGCTCCAGGCCGCTTATGTGCTCGGCCCTGAGCGCGGGTCCTTGTCGCCCCAGATGCTGGAGCGGTGCGACCATGTGGTGAAGATCCCGACCAAGTTCTGCATCAATGTTGCCATGGCGGGCGCCATTGTCATGTATGACCGCCACCGGGCCCTGGGCCGCTATGCGGAGCGGTCCCTGACCGCCGGGGCTCCCAAGATCGAGCGGCCGAAACATGTCAGCGGCGGCCCGGTCATGCGAACGGGAAGGAAGGTGCCAGGAACCTCTTGAAAACGGACGGGCGGTCAGTCCACGTCGACGGCGGAATCCGCCTCGATCAACTGGCGCAGCCGCCCGAAGGCCAGGCGGATGCGGGATTTGACCGTGCCCAGCGGCAAACCGGTGGTTTCGGCAATCTCGCTGTGGGACTGGCCGAGGAAAAAGGCAAGATGCACGACCTCCACCTGTTCCTTCGGCAGTTTTTCCAGAGCAGCCCTGATCCGCGTCTCCCGCAGCCTGGCATCCATCTCCTCAGACACGTCGGGCAGAGGTGTCGGCTGCAGGGCCGGTTCATCGGGATCAAGCTCGGCGGTTTTCTGGCGCCGCAGCCGGTCAATCCGCCGGTTGCGGGCGACGCGGAACAGCCAGGTGCTGGCAGAGGATTTGGACGGATCAAACAACTCTGCCTTGCGCCACAGGGTGACCATGACATCCTGGGCAATCTCTTCGGCGACGGCGTCATCCGCCCCCTGTTTCATGAGATAGCCCTTCAGGCGCGGCGCGAAATGATCAAACAATTCAACAAACGCGGCCTTGTCGCGATCCACCGCGACCTTCACAATCAGATCTGAAAAATACTCAGCCTGCACCAAAAACCAACTTGCTCCCTATGCGTCCCTATTCTTTAGCAGGTTCGAAACTTTTCGAAAGAGGGTTCAAGCCTTTCCGCCTCACTCTTGCCGCGATTTACCGCAACAGCCTAGGGTACGGACTCATGAAGGAAGAGGATTTGCTTGCTCCTTCAAAATCGTGGCACGTGTGCCTGCAAAGGAGCGAAGCGCCGTGCCCGGCGCCGAAGCGGCCCCGCCACGCGGCGTCTTGAGGGCTCAGGCGCCAGCAAGGGGTCGAATCGGTTTCCTTCATGAGTCCGGACCCAAAACACAACAAAGAGAACTGAAATCAACAGGCAGAAACGTCAGAAACCCGAAATTGCCGCGTCGCAGCTTCAACACTTTCGTAACCCGCTTTAAGTTATCATTAAAGCAAGGTTTATATGACAGACGGCAATTGCATCAAACTTGACGAAAACTCATAGCCAAACGGTGTGGAGATGATGAAAGCAAAATCGCTGGTACTGGTCCTTGCAGGCCTGGCCGTTTCGAGTGCAGCAGCTTTCGCACAAACCCCGACGTCCCTGAAGCAGCACAAGAATTGGGCGGCCTATTCGCTTTCAGGCAGCGGCGGCAAGGTGTGTTATGCGCTGACAAAACCGACGAGCATGCTTCCAGCAGACCGGAACCACGGGGAGGTGTTCTTCTTCGTGACAAACCGTCCCGCTGAAGGCGTTTCCTCCGAGCCCAGCCTCGTGGTCGGATATCCTTTCAAGGAAAAATCGTCCGTAACCGTGGATGTGGATGGCAAGACCTTCACCCTGTTCACCAACAATGACGGGGCCTGGGTCGAAAATGCCGCGACAGAAGCCCAGCTCATCAGCGCCATGAAGGCTGGACGGGAAATGACGGTGAACGGCGAATCGAGCCGTGGCACCCGCACGACCTACAAATTCTCCCTGTCCGGTGTCACCGCTGCCATCGAAACCGCCGCACAGGCCTGCCGCTAAACACCGGCGCGTTTCAAGCGCACGGCCCTGTTTGCGGCAGTCTTCCTTCAGATGCATTTATCGCCCCGGCCGGGTGTCCCGGCCGGGCTCTTGTGCATGGCTGCTCTGCAGAGCCCAGCTTGATTTTTGACCGGTTTTGTGGTTTTGGAAGCGCTTGATTTTCAGTCTGCGCAGGCAGACACCCGGCAGCCGCGGCCCGGGAGCGTGTCACGTTCATATGGATTGGACCTTCAGCGTCTTTTGCGTTGACATCCCGGATGTCAGGCAGCGCAAGGCAAATCCTGTGAAACACGAGATGTTCCAGGGCCGTGTGACAGATTTTCCGGATGTGAAACGGATCACGACATGGCCATCACGCTCGACATTGCGCGGGACAATCCGAATGCGCAAACCGTAACCGCCGCAGCACCGCTTGGTCTGGCAGGCGAAGACAAGCCGACCCTGATCGGCCTGTCCCGGGAGGAACTGGGCGAAGCCCTCGGCACCATCGGTGTGCCGCAAAAGCAATGGCGCATGCGCGCCTCCCAGCTCTGGCACTGGCTCTATGTGCGCGGCGTCTCCGACTTCGCCGGCATGACAAACATTGCCAAGGACCTGCGCGCAAAACTCAGCGAAGCCTTTTCCATTGCCCGCCCGGAGATTGTCTCTGAACAGATTTCGGTCGACGGCACCCGCAAATGGCTGTTCCGCTTTCCCCCGCGCGGTGCCGGCCGGCCGGTCGAAGTGGAAACGGTCTATATCCCTGAAGAAGGCCGGGGCACCTTGTGTGTGTCCTCCCAGGTCGGCTGCACGCTCACCTGCACCTTTTGCCACACCGGCACCCAGAAGCTGGTGCGCAACCTGACCACTGAGGAAATCCTCTCCCAGGTGCTGATGGCCCGCGACCGGCTGGGAGATTTTCCCGACGCCGACACGCCCCAGGGCATGATTGTGCCGTCCGAAGGCCGGCTGGTGTCCAACATCGTCATGATGGGCATGGGCGAGCCGCTCTACAATTTCGACAATGTCAAGAAAGCCCTGCTGATCGCCTCGGACGGTGACGGCCTGTCCCTGTCAAAACGCCGGATCACTCTGTCGACCTCCGGCGTTGTGCCGGAAATTTTCCGCACCGGCGATGAAATCGGCTGCATGCTTGCCATTTCGCTCCATGCGGTGCGGGACGAGCTGCGCGACGTTCTGGTGCCGATCAACAAGAAATGGAACATTGACGCCCTGCTGGATGCCTGCCGCCAGTATCCGGGCCTGTCCAACGCCAAACGCATCACCTTTGAATATGTGATGCTCAAGGACGTGAATGACAGCAATCAGGATGCGCTGGAACTGGTGCGCCTGCTGAAGGGCATTCCGGCCAAGATCAACCTCATCCCGTTCAACCCCTGGCCGGGCTCCGAATATGAGTGTTCGAACTGGGAGCGGATCGAGGAATTTGCCGACATCGTCAACCGGGCCGGCTATGCCTCTCCGATCCGCACACCACGCGGCCGCGATATCTTTGCCGCCTGCGGCCAGCTGAAATCGGCCTCTGAGCGGATGCGCAAGAAGGACCGGGACGCACTCGCCGCCACCGCCTCCTGAGCTCTTAATATTTGAAGAAAGAAAAGGCCGCCCGAAAGGCCAGCTCCCGAACGGAGATGTGGGCGGGGAGCGGACGTTTTCTGTATGCGCCAAAGACAACCTTTGAGTAAGAAAACGCGACATTCATACCAATCGCGATTGATGATGACCTAAGGCCATGCCAAAAGTGAATGACCCACTTCGATTTCATGCCCGGGGACACTGGTGTGATTGGTGTAAAACCGAGGAGGTTTCCCTTTTGCCACCGAAACATCTCTTTCGGAATTCAATCGAATTGACGAACTGCGAGCGTTCATAGCACGTGCGATACCACTGCGTGCGTGATCTACTCTTCCGTCCATCACATAGCCTAGCATCATTGCAACAGGCAGCCCATTTGAGTACTGGCCACTTACGAAACGCATTAGACCTTCTTCAACATACTCGCCGAAAAGCCCCTTGGTGCCTTTCCCGTAAGGCACGTTCAATCGCTTACACTCGCAAGCCAAATAAACATCTTCATCGTCGCCGACTGTCAGGGCAAAGTCGATCTTGCTTGATAGTGAGACATTGCCACTATCATCCTCAACCAGCAGGACGTACTGGCTCACGAGACGACCTGGCAAGGATCTTGTGCGAATTAAGGACTGCACGAGGTGATCGGTAATTCGATCTTCAAGCGTCATATCGTTTTTCAAAGACAAAAGAGGCGCGACACATTTTGGCCAAGCAACCTCTACAGCGTCCGAAACTTTTTGCTCTAAGCTTTGAAAATGTGGCAGCCAACCTTCCAAGTTACCTTCCAGCATGTACAACTCCTTCCGCAGAATGACGCGCTAGAGCAATACTGAAATCTGCTGCAATTTGTTCTGCGTCGGCCAGTGCGGCTGATCGTAACCAATGCCGAAGCTGCAAGGGTTTCACGAGATACATATCGGTACCGACTACGAAACGGAAATCCGGCATGGCTTGAACATTACCAGGCAGCTGCACGGGTAAGTTTTCCTTAATTGAATCAATGAAATACGAGAACTCTGGTACGGAGCTTTCGTAATAACCACGGACTTCAGAATTGATCGTCAATTTCATGACGGCGATGTCGCTAGACATTGCTGCTAGTGAAGCGCCTATTGGCTGCTGAAAATATGGTTTAAGCGCATCGCACAACATAGATGTGTAAGACGCACGATGGTCTGATTGACTATTGGCCCAAATCATTTGCATTCCAGCATTTCGTCGTGGTTGCATTGCTGGAATGATGTATTGGAATGTGTCTTCAATCAGCGCTATGTCTTGCCCATCGAGGCCGTAGTATTCAAACACCAACTGATCAATTTCAGCTAGCGGATCGCCTTGAATCGTCAAAAGTTGGTTGGCTTCTGTAATTTCCCGGTCCACCAACTGAACAATCTTATCTGCAACAGCATTTGCTCTGATTGGATCTGGCATGCTTTCAGGAGCAGCGAATGGTAGTTTGAGCAATTCGCTTTGATGAACTTTGGCCCGTTCTGCACCTAAATTCGCGGTATCGTGAAAATAGATCCACGCTGCAAGACTACTGTTAAGCGTCGCTGTGAGGATTTTGGCAAGCCGCTTTTCTGACCAAGGAAAAGCGATAGCTTGAATGGAATCTCGAAAGGTTAGGTCTTGCTCTGAGTAGGCGGCACGCACTCGTCCGGTTGAACGCTCAACCCCCTGGGGGATAAGAATGTGGGGACCTACAAAGCCTTCTTCGAAGCCAGTACGTCTAACTTCTGCTGTAGGCCACGGATCTCCTGCATGAGTTGGAATGGCGATCGTTCTAAACGCACTCTTATCCAAGTGAGGATACAGCGTGATCGTATCGGACACTTTAGGTGTGTATTTTCCTTCAGCCACACGGTCTGGGTATGTAGGTTGGAAACCCTGTCCGATTATCCAATCGGTCTCGCGGTTTATCGCACGCTTGGACCTTTTGATTTCCGAGTTTTCAGAAACCAAGTCGCTCAAAGGTGATACAGTGCGCAGGTATTGAAGAAGTTTTTCTTCCGGCCCGCGTGTCCACAAACGTCGCTTGAACAGTGTAGGGTCCTCACTAACCCTATCAGATCGGAATCTGATCCGATCTGAGCGAGAAAGCGTCATCAGGCGCTTGAGGCGCAAATTCAAATCGGCTTTCGGCACCCAATACTCGAAGCGATAAGGTATTTGGTCATTACTTCCTGGAGCGTACAGCACAAATGCCGTTGGGCGTTGTGCGCCATCAAACAATTGAAAGCACAAATCTGAAAGATTGATGATCCGCTTTACCTTTGTTTGCTCTAAGAGTTTTCGTCTGGCTTTGAGAGCTTCTGACGAAGTGTTGTGCAAAGTGCCCATTGCGGGTAGCAAAAATGCGACGAAACCATCTGGTTTTACAACTTCCAGGGCCTTCCAAACGAAGCTCCAAGCAATATCCTTTGCCGGATCTGGATGCCCATGCAGATTTGCCCAATTTTGTGCAGTCGTGACCTGCCCGCTTCGCCCTTTCCAAGGGGGATTGCCAATGATTGCATCAAATATTTGAGTGTCTTCGTTGGTAAAAAAATCGGAGGCGGGAAGAAGTGTATCTCCATAAAGCGAAGGTAGGAGTTTACCTGCTTCGATCAGGGCAGGTAGGTCGGGCGGATTGGATAATTCCAAAAGCGCGATATACAAGGAGAAAGCCGCCACCCGGACAGCCGAGGGGTTGATGTCAGCGCCGTGAAGGCGGCGTGCCATAACCTGCAACTCGTCCCAACTTGCGTGCTGTTTGTCATTAATCCGGCAATGGTAGGCTACGAGACGCTGGAACAACCGCACAAGAAAAATGCCTGAACCACAAGCCGGGTCGCAAAAGATACCGCTGTTACGCTGGTTTTCAGAGAGTTCGTCCCAAAGCTGATTTACCGCGACATCCGCTAGGAACATCGGTGTATAGAAAGCGCCATCTGCGCTCTTTTTGTCAGCTTCTTCTTTCAGAAAGCGGTCGTAAACAGCGCTGATGAGCCCGATGGACATATATCGAAAATCGTAGCCCCACAACCGGAGCTGGCCGGAAGCCATTTCTTCGCGACCGTGGCGAAAGCGAGCAAGAACCTTCAAATGCGAAGAAGATAGCTTCGGCGGCAACTCATCCCCAGCTTCGAAGGCGCATGGGGCGTTAAATACATTGCCATTAAAGGCATCATTCAGCCATGTGAATAGTGTTTCGAAATACTCTGAAGTATCCGCTTCCAACATGTTGGCGAGCGATGAACAGGCATCATTTGAAGATTTTTGGAAAACATCTTCTTTGATTACTTGACGATCCTCAAGGTACGCGATGAACATCGTCTGCATCAACAGTGCTTGAGCCCCGTCACCACCCAGGTCTTGGCGCAGGTCGCGAAATGCTTCCAGAAGATTGGCCAGCAAAACACTATCGACACGATCATCGGGTTCGAAGAATTCATCGTTCTCGAACCAAAACCTGCCTGACTCTGTGGAATCAATTAGCCCGCGAAGCGCTACTGCATCGGTAATGAGCGAAAGCGTCTTAACAAGCCGAGGATCCTTCATCTGCCCCTCTTCACGCTGGAAAGGCCGTTGAACCAAAGAATATGCAACAAGTTCCTCTTCTCTGAGGACGAGAAGCAAGCTCATAAGTCCTTGGTTCCAAAGGATACGATGCAATTCGTCAATTCTGGACAGATCTGCTTCAGTTTGGCTCAGAAACCCAATCGTCGGGACGCCCTCAATGCAAAAAACGGCAGAGAGGCCGAGTTCATCCAGTGCAAAGCTGATCGCAGGTGCATGAGGACCAGGAACGACCTTTTCGGTCGACGTGTAAAATTCAGGAGAGGAACGACGATCAAGGGATAGAGCCATCCTCCATTCTGGCGTCAACCCATCAGCCATCAGCCGTTCCCTTCGCATCTACATGGCCTGAGAACTTAGAACGGAATCTGGAACAAATAAAGAACATTTGCTTCGGAATTTGGTTGAAAACGTTCATTCGCCCAACTCCAATACCCCTTGAGGGTCACCTGCAAACTTACCAGGCTTTGCAGCGCCGCGCGGTTTCTTCCTACTTGGCTCGAGGCGAGAAAAAATTGGTTCAAAATCGATATTATGAAGCGATAACTCTGCTAGAAGACCAGCAATAACTGCGAGGTGGTCGGGAACATCCCCCTTCTTCTTATAGTTTGAAATGGAGTTGGGTTGCATTTCCAAAAGGTCCGCAAAGCGCCGAACGGTAAGCCCGGCTTTATTTAGTTCAACAATGAAATCATCGTAGGTCACTGCGTGAATGCTCACTATTTTATGTGTTCTACACATAAAATAGTGAGGCTGCAACTATGTACACGCGGTGTCATGGGTGGGGAGCCGTCACATGGACGTCCGCTTTGCAGCGCCGCAATGCCGCATACAGTCTGAGCATCAACGACTGCAAAGGGCCGGAAGCAACTCTTCGCCCGCCGCGTCAATGCCGACTTTGCTCATCGGGTGAGCCGAAACCTGCACGGCAAAAGAACGGCTGCCCCGGGCCACGGCTCTCGCCTTTTGAAGGGAGGCGAGAGCCGGTTTACTTGAAACCGCACTCAAGATAGGGGCTGGCCTGAAAGGCGGCCTTTTCTTTTTTGCCGGTCAGACGGGATCAGACCAGACCGGCCTTTGTCAGCGGCAGGCTGGTGACCCACTCGTCCTTGGCGGCTGCAATCGCGTTGGCGACCGCCGGTCCGATCGGCGGTGTGCCCGGCTCGCCTATGCCCGTCGGCGCTTCGCTTGAAGCAACGATATGCACCTCGACCTCCGGCATGCCGGACATGCGGATCGGCTCATAGGTGTCGAAATTGGTCTCCTCCACCACCCCGTCCACAAGCGTCACCTGATTGCGCAGGATGGCCCCAAGGCCATAGCCGATACCGCCTTCCACCTGGGCGCGGATATTGTCCGGGTTCACCGGAATGCCGCAGTCAACAGCTGCCACGACCTTCTCCACCTTGATCGTGCCGTCATCGCGAAAGGAGATTTCCGCAACCTCCGCCACATAGGACCCGAAGGACTTGTGGGCGGCAACACCCCGGTAACGGCCTTCAGGCAGGGGTTTGTCCCAGCCCGCCTTTTCGGCCGCCAGTTTCAAAACGGCGGCCTTGCGCGGATCGTCCTTGATCATCTCCAGCCGGTAGGCCACCGGGTCCTTGCCCGCTTCCCTGGCCAGACGGTCCATCATGGTTTCCATCACATAGGCCGTGTGGGTGTGCCCCACGGACCGCCACCACAAGACCGGCACGGCCGTTTCCTGAAAGGCCTGATCCATGTTCATGAGCGGGAAGGCATAGGTCGTGTCATGGGCGCCTTCGGTCATGTTGTGATCGACGCCATCCTTCATCAGCATCGCCTCAAAGGCCGAGCCCTTGATGATGGATTTGGCCGCAATGGTGTATTTGAAAGCGGTGACATTGTTCTCCGCATCCAGCCCCACCTTGACCTTGTGCGCGGACATGGGCCGGTAATAGCCCCCGCTCATATCATCCTCCCGGGTCCAGACAATCTTGACCGGCGCAGGGTCCATGCCGTCTGCCAGCATGGCCTTGGCCAGGAACGCGGCTTCGGCCACCGGATGGCTGTCCTGCTGCGCCCGGCGGCCAAAAGAGCCGCCCGCCCACAGCGTGTTGATCGACACCTTTTCAAAGGGAATACCGAGCACGGTGGCCGCCACATTGTGATCGATGGTCTGGATCTGCGAACCGAGCCAAAACTCTGCCGTCTCTCCGTCAAACAGGATCGCCGCATCGAGTGGCTCCATCGCCCCATGGGCCAGGAAGGGAAACTCAAAATCGGCTTCAATCACCCGGTTCGAGGCCGCAAGGGCTGCGTCCACATCGCCATCTTCGCGCACGGGAATGCCGGGCCGGGCCGTCATCTCCTTCAGCTCACCCATCATCGCGTCGCTGGACCGGGTTTCCGCCGCGCTGTCATCCCATTCAATTTCCAGAAGATCCCGGGCCTTGATGGCCGGCCAGGTGGAGGTGGCGATCACGGCCACGCCGGTCGGGATTTCCAGCACATTGACCACACCGGGCACGGCCATGGCCTCTTTGGCGTCAAAGGATTTGACCTTGCCGCCGAAGCGGGGCGCCCGGGCCACCGTTGCCACGAGCAGGCCATCGCGCTGGAAGTCCATCGTGTAGGTGCCGGGCGCACCGACCGTCTTGTTCTTCACATCCAGACGCGGGAATGACTTGCCGATATAAACCCATTGATCCGGGGTTTTGAGAACCGGATCTGCCGGGACCGGCTGCCGGGCGGCCAGAGAGGCAAGCTCTCCGAGGCTGGCGGACTGTCCGGACGGATGGCTGACAACGCCCTTGGACACGGTGATGCCGCCTGCAGGCACGCCCCAGTCTGCGGCGGCAGCGGCCACAAGCATGGTTTTGGCGGCGGCTCCTGCCTGGCGGTATTGCAGGAAGGAATTGGCCATGGCGGTCGACCCGCCGGTGCCCTGAACTCCAAACAGCGTATTGGCATAGAGTTTGGGATTGGACGGGGCGAACTCGACCGACACCTGATCCCAGGACGCATCAAGCTCATCCGCGACCAGGGTTGCAAGACCACTGGCCGTGCCCTGGCCCTTGTCCAGATGTTTGGAAAGCACAATCACCTTGTTGTCCGGGCTGATGTGAACAAAGGGCTGAACAAACTCCCCGGCGTCTGCGGAGGCTTCGGCGCCGCGAGGCAGGGAAAGAGCCAGCACCAGCCCCCCGGCGGTTCCGGCGGTGAGCTTCAAAAAGGAGCGGCGGCTTGGCTGGGCCGTCTGCAACGGCTGTGTCAGATGATGCAGCATGGGTCAGCCCTCCATCTTGTCGGCGGCCAGGTGAATGGCCTTGCGGATACGGGCATAGGTGGCGCAGCGGCAGACATTGCCGTCCATGGCCGCGTCGATATCCTCGTCGCTTGGCTTGGGCGTTTCGCTCAAAAGAGCGGCGGCGGCCAGGATCTGGCCGGACTGGCAATAGCCGCACTGGGGCACATCCAGCTCGGTCCACGCGTCCTGAACAGCGGCAGCCGCAACCCCATCAAGACCTTCAATGGTGGTGATCTCGGCCCCGTCCAGATCGCCGACAAAGGTCTGGCAGGACCGCACCGGCACGCCGTCCCAGTGAACGGTGCAGGCACCGCACATGGCAATGCCGCAGCCGAATTTCGTTCCGGTCATCTTGAGTTCGTCGCGCAAGGCCCACAAAAGCGGGCTGTCCGGATCGGCTTCAAGCGTCCGCGTTTGCCCGTTGATCTTGAGTGTCACTGACATGCAAGGTTCCTCCCCTGGCTGGCTCTCACTGGCTGAAGAATGTAAACTACACCGTGCAGTTTATTGCGCGGATTTCTTTTTGTAAACGCTTCAGTTTACATAGAGTACTTTTTTTGGGAAGAAAGAGCGGAGCGGCAAGAGATGCAAAGGAGCTGACGCGCGCAGGACATGTCCTTATCCGACCAGAAGAAACAGCAGATCATTGACGCGGCCATCGCGGAATTTCAGGAAAAGGGCTATGCAGGCGCCAGTATGGACCGGATTTCCGAGCGGGCCCATGTCTCCAAACGCACAGTCTACAACCACTTCGACAGCAAGGACGCCTTGTTCCGGGCGATCAGCCAGTCGCTCGCCGATCAAGTGAACCAGGCGCTGGAGCTGTCCTATGATCCCGCGCTTCCCATCCGCGAGGCGCTGGTGCGCCTTGGCTGGGCGGAAGGCGAGCTGATGGTCACCCCCTCTTTCATGAGCCTTGCCCGCATGGTCCTGAGCGAAACCATCCGCGACCCGGATCTGGCCGCCGACCTGAATACGCGCATGACGAAACTGAGCGTCTTTGCAGACATCATCGGCAAGGCGACCCGGGAAGGCAAACTGACCGCCGGAGACCCGTCTGTTGCCGCCGAGCAGTTTCTGGGCCTGATAAAATCCCGCGCCTTCTTTCCGAATATCTACGCCGCCCGCGTGCCCGGCCGGAACGAGGTGGGCAAAATCATTGAAGAGAGCGTGGATTTGTTTTTGGCCCGATACGGCGCTTGAGCCTCCAGAGTGACACCTTCCGGCGCCCCCCCTACCCGGGCCTGATGATGTAGACGCCCGCCGCCAGAGGCCGTGTTTGGAGCCTGTTTATTGCGGTCGGTATTACCCCGACCCGTCCGGTGTCTTTTCCAGAAGCTGGCCCCAGCGGGTGCGCTCTGCCATCTGGCGGCGGGTGTCTTCCGAAATCAGGCCCTCAACATTGTCCGGCACCCAGCCCCCGCCGATCCCCTTATAGACCGCGATCAGGTTGGTCAGCACATTCGCCTCGGCCGCAATCAGGCGCTCTTCAGCGGTAAGCAGGTTCTTCTGGGCATCCACGACCCGGTTATAGGCAGCGGTGCCGTCCTCATATTGGGCCGCAACCTCCGAAACGGAGCTGCGGGCCGCTGTCACGGCACGGCGCAGATAGACCGCCTGCTGCTTGGACCGCAAAAACGCGGTCAACGCATTTTCAACTTCCGAATAGGCGCTGAGCACCGTGTTCTTGTAGCTGAGCAAGGCTTCCTGAAACTTGGCGTCCTGCACCCGCACATTGTTCTGGATGCGCCCGTAATTCAGGAAGTTCCAGGAAAACCCCGGATTGATAAACCCCGCTGTGGTGCCGTTGTTGAACAGGTTGGAAAAATCATCCGCCCGCACCCCGATGGCACCGGAAATCGAGAAAGCGGGAAACAGATCCGCCTTGGCGACACCGATCTGAGCCGATTGCGCCGCCGCCACATATTCCGCATAGCGGATATCCGGCCGCCGGCGCAGGAGATCGGCCGGCACCCCGATCGCCACCTCCGCCGGAACCTTCGGATACCGGCCGGACGGGCCCAGCCGGGCCTTCATCCGGCCCGGAGGAACGCTCAACAACAGGCTGAGCGCATTATACGCCTGTGCCAGCTCGGCCTGATAGCCGGGAATACTGGCCAGAGTGCTGTTATAGAGCACCTCTGCCTCGTCCACATCCAGCTTGGCCGCCGTGCCGTTTTCGAGCCTCAGCCGGGTGATCTCGAGAGACTTTTTCTGAAGCGCCGCATTCCGCCGGGCTGCCACGATCAGGCGCTGCAATTCCCGCACGGTCACATAGGTCGCCGCAATGTCGCCCGTCAGAGTGACAAGGGCATCGTCATAGGAGGCCAGCATCGCCTTCAAATTGGCATCGGCCGATTGCACATCCCGGCGGATCTTGCCCCAGACATCCAGTTCCCAGGCCGCGTCAAAGCCGGTAGAGACCCGGGTGATGTGATCATTGACCAGGCCAACCCGCTCCAGATCGCGGATGAACGGGTCCTTGGCGCTGAAGCGGATGCTCCTGGAGCCTCCATTGATCTCCTGCACCTGGGGAAAGAGCTCGCCTCGGGCAATGCCGAGCTGCGCCCGGGCCTGATAGACCCGCACCCCGGCCGCCTGCAGCTCCACATTCTGCCGGTAGGCCTCGGCAATCAGGCCGTTTAACGTGTCATCTGCGAACACATGCCACCAGGGCACAGACACAGCGCTCCGGGTGGTGAACCCGGTGCGGCTGTCGACTGGCAGATCCGTGCCCGCGCTCCAGCTGTCCAGGCGGGGCGCTTCCGGGCGCTCAAAATCAGGCCCGACCATGCAACCGCCCAGCAGCAGGCCTGCGCCAACCACGAGCTTTTGTCCTGTTTGTGTCAGCCGCCCCATTTGCGCCCAGCCCCTAAACATCAAACGGCACAATGAAATTGACCCAGGTGTAAAGCCGCATGTTCATGCGCCGCAGCACCGCGACCCAGCCTCCACCACCTCCGGTATAGATCGCCGCAGCCCCATGGGCGCCCGCCGGATAGCGTTTCAAGGCAGGATCCTCATCCAGAACAATTTCGACGGCGAACCGCCCCTGGGGGCTCATGAACAAGAACTCCGGCACACGTCCATGGGGCACGATCTGTCCCTGGCCCGTGCCTTCCCAGATGGCCTTCACCTTGCCGGTGAAAATCTGGCCGGGATAAATGTCCAGAGCCACTTCCACCGGCTGGTCCGGCTTAACGAATTTCAGATGCTCCTGATAGAAAGTCGCCAGAAAATAGGGGTCCGCATCCGCCACGAAGGCCGCAATGGCCCCGATCCGGAAACCGCCGACCACCAGACCGGGCCGGGCCTGCTGGCTGATAATCACCCCGTCTTCGGGGGCATAGACCGTGGTCTGGTCCAGATAGTACTGCGCCTGATCCACCTGGGCCTGGGCGGCTGCAACCTGAGCATTGACCCCGTCAAACGTCGCCTCAACCGCAAGCTGGGCCTTCTTCAAATCGGCTTGCGCTTCTGCCACCTGCGCCGTGTCCGCAGTCAGCTGGGAGGTCCATTTATCAAGCGTTTCCTGCTTTGCTCCACCCTTTGGCACCAGGTTGGTGTAGCGTTTGACCTGCTCCTGCGCAAAGGCCTCATTGGCCTGCGCCTCAGTCAGTGTGTCCCGGGCCAGCGCAACATCTTCGTTCAGGATGAGCGCGTTCTGGCGGGCGCTGGCCAGATTGGCCTGGGCCTCGGCCAGTTGCGCAGCATAGAGCGCCGTATCGAACTGATAGAGTTTGTCGCCTTTTTTCACCTTCTGGTTCTGCGCCACATAGACCTCAGTGAGCAGGGTCGGATGCGGCAGGCGCGGGGCGATCTGGACCGTCTGGCGGATCACATGCCCGTCAATCGTGTAGGGCGTATAAAAGCGCAGGAACACCACCAGCAGAAACAGGACATGAAACCCCACCCAGAACGTGACCACGCCCCAGGCGATGTTAAATTTCAGCCAGCGGAACTTGTAGAAAACCAGCCACATGAACAGCGCGTAAAAGGCCAGAATCAGCAACGCGACGGTCATGAGGCTGCCCCGTCCTTCGGACCTGACCCGGCGACTTCCGGCGCTTCAACCGGGCCCGGCGCCTCTGCGGTTGGAACCGGTGACTGCAGTACCCCGTCCGCATCCGCAGCCGCTTCAGCACTCTGAGGCCCCGCCTCAGCCCCCTTTCCAGGCAGCTTGCGCACATCCACGGTCAGGCTGTCGTGATAGGCCCAGATCAGGGCATGTATCCAGGGAAAGACTGTAAAGAGACCGATCCAGCCGCCAAGCTTTACCGAATCTGCATGGGGGTGATTGCGCTTTTCCGCCAGCTTTCCAGGCAGGCCACCCAGTGTGATCATGGCGTAAAAGAAAGCAATTACGCCCAGAAGCAGCACGACAAACGTTGCGTAGTCATATCTATCGAGCTGGAAGTCGATCAGATCCATTCCACCCCCAATCCAAGCGTCACAGAATGTGAGCCGGACACACCTTGTTCTTACGTAGTGTTAACATGGTTCACCGGCAGAAGGTCAACCGAAACGGCCCTCAGCGAACGTGCTGACCGCATCTTTTGCACGCCAGAGGGTCGCTTTCTGACTGGTCCTCAACGAGATTGTGGGGCTTGCGCAGCGCAAAGAAACGGCTAAATTGCCGCAAAATTTCAACAGTGCGGTCAACCCGCCGACAACCTCGAACTGGACCTTCCCTAAGATGGCGCTTGGAGACATCAAAAAAGTCGTGCTGGCCTATTCCGGCGGCCTCGACACATCCATCATTTTGAAATGGCTGCAGACCGATCTCGACTGCGAGGTCGTCACCTTCACGGCCGATCTCGGACAGGGCGAAGAACTGGAACCGGCCCGCAGCAAAGCCGAGATGCTTGGCATCAAGGAAATTTTCATTGATGACCTGCGCGAAGAGTTCATCCGTGACTTCGTCTTCCCGATGTTCCGCGCCAACGCGGTCTATGAGGGGGTCTATCTGCTCGGCACGTCCATTGCCCGCCCGCTCATTTCCAAGCGCCTGATCGAGATTGCCGAGGAAACCGGCGCCGACGCCATTGCCCATGGCGCCACCGGCAAGGGCAACGACCAGGTCCGGTTCGAACTCTCCGCCTATGCGCTGAACCCGGATATCAAGGTCATCGCCCCCTGGCGCGACTGGTCCTTCAAGTCGCGCACAGACCTTCTCGACTTTGCCGAAAAGCACCAGATTCCGGTGCCCAAGGACAAGCTCGGCGAAGCCCCGTTCTCCGTTGATGCGAACCTGCTGCACTCCTCCTCCGAGGGCAAGGTTCTGGAAGACCCGGCCGAAGAAGCCCCGAACTACGTGTTCCAGCGCACGGTTGACCCGACCGAAGCTCCGGATGCGGTCACCGAGATCGAGATCGGCTTTGAAAAAGGCGACGCGGTGTCCCTGAACGGCGAAAAAATGTCCCCGGCCACACTCTTTGCCAAGCTGAATGACTATGGCCGTGACAATGGCATTGGCCGGCTGGATCTGGTGGAAAACCGGTTCGTTGGCATGAAGAGCCGCGGCATTTACGAGACCCCGGGCGGCACGATCCTTCTATCCGCGCACCGGGCCATCGAATCCATCACCCTGGACCGGGGGGCCGCCCACCTGAAGGACGAGCTGATGCCCCGCTATGCGGAGCTGATCTATAACGGTCTCTGGTTCTCGCCTGAGCGTGAAATGCTGCAGGCCCTGATCGACCACAGCCAGGAGCATGTCACCGGCACCGTGACCCTAAAACTCTACAAGGGCAACGTGATTGTCGCCGGCCGGGCCTCACCCTATTCGCTCTATTCGGAAGAACTCGTTACGTTCGAGGACGACCAGGGCGCCTATGACCAGAAGGACGCTGCGGGCTTCATCAAGCTGAACGCCCTGCGCCTGCGGACCCTGGCCAAGCGCAACCGGCTCAGCTGAGACCCCTGAAATGACACGCCCAGTGGCAGCAAAGCTCGAACAGGACCTTGCTGCCGCCGGGTTTTTGTTGCTCGGCGGTTTTGCCCTGGACGGAGCTGACTCCGTCCCCTTGCTTTCAGGTGGCAAGGAGCCCCGAAGCCTTTTCCTGATCGGCAGCACCGGTCCCTCGATCTGGCCGCACCTGACGGCAAGTCCGGAATACAGGAGCGGCCAGCCGGACCCGCTCGACCGTTACACCCGGCGCTGCCTTCAGGGCCTTGCCGAAACCTGCGGTTACGAAGCTGCCTTTCCCTTCGAAGGGCCGCCCTATTGCCCGTTTCAGCAATGGGCGCTGAAATGCGGTGGCTTTTCCCAAAGCCCGCTTGGTGTCTTGGTCCACGAAGACTTCGGCCCCTGGGCGGGCTTCCGAGCCGCGTTTCTGAGCCCGGAGCCCTTTCTGCCTGAAACAGGCCCATCGGCTTCCAGCGGGAAAAACGGCCCCTGCACGGCCTGTCATGACAAGCCCTGTCTGAGCGCTTGCCCGGTCAGTGCGATTTCAGAACAAAACGGCTATGACGTTGCCGCCTGCCAGACCCATTTGCACAGGACCCCCGAGGCGGCCTGCTGGTCCGGCTGCGGTGCCCGACACGCCTGCCCCTTTGGAACGGGCCATAAGCCGGCTTCCGCCAATGCCCGCTTTCACATGGAAAGCTTTTTAGGCTTGCGGTCAACCGTCAACGGCCCGGAGAACCTCACCACCCCTTCCTGATCCGGGCAGGTTTCCAGAGCCTCTGCGGCGGTGCGGCCGTCGGCAAGGGGGGCATCGGGCCAGATTTCGGCGAGCGGGATCAGCACGAAGGCCCGGTCGGCCATGCGCGGGTGGGGCACTTCCAAATCCGGCTCCTGCACCCGCTGCATGCCGCAGATCAGGACATCCACGTCGATGATGCGTGGGCCCCAGCGCACATCCCGCACCCGGCCCAGCTCCTGTTCCACCGCAAGGCAGCGCTCCAGAAGCGCGCGCGGGCTCAGCACCGTATCAACAATCACGCAGATATTGACAAAATCATCCTGCGGCACCGGTCCCCAGGGCGGGGTCCGGTAGTTGGAGGAACAGGCCACCAGCTCCAGCCCGTCCGTGGCCTCCAGAAGGCCCAGGGCCGCTTGAAGATTGTGCACCGGATCGCCGAGATTGGAGCCAAGGCCGAGGGCACAGCGGGTCGGCGCTTCAAGGGGAGCAGTCGAAGTGGAGGTCATGTCAGGCAGAAGATCTTTCAAGGTGAATGGCTTGCAGCATACGCACGCAATCGGCATGCGGACCAACATCATGCACCCGCACGATCCCGGCCCCGTTCTGGATCGCGGCCATGTGAACGGCCAGGGAGCCGTACAGCCGGTCTTCCATCTCCGCGTTCAACACCGCGCCGACCATGCGTTTGCGTGAGGCCCCGGCAAGCAACGGAAAGCCATGTTTTTGCAGAGTGCCGAACCGGTTGAGCACAAGAAAATTCTGGTCAATGGTCTTGCCGAAGCCAAAGCCCGGATCAAGGATCTGCTTGTGCGCGGCAATTCCGGCCTTTTGTGCAAGGTTGAGAGAGGTTTCAAAGAAGCGGTCAATATCACTCAGGATATCAAGGCTTTCATCCGCAGTCTCCCGATTGTGCATCATCACCACATGAACACCGGCCTCTGCCACCACATCGGCCATAGCCGGGTCGCGCTGCAGGCCCCAGACATCATTGACGATCACCGCCCCGGCCGCACAGGCACGCCGGGCGATCTCGGCCTTGTAGGTGTCGATGGAGACCGGCACCCCCAGGTCGCAGACCGGCTCCAGAACCGGAGCCAGACGCCGCCATTCTTCCTCCAGCGCCACAGGCACCGAGCCGGGGCGCGTGCTTTCCCCGCCCACATCCAGAATGTCGGCCTTTTGCGCGATCATGGCCCGTGCATGCGCAAGCGCTGCCGTCTTGCCGTCATGCTGCCCGCCATCTGAAAAGGAATCCGGGGTGACATTCAAGATGCCCATCACATGCGCCCGGGTCCCCGGCAGGATATAGTCAGGGGCTTTCGCCATTCAGGTCCCTTTCAATTGAAGAGGGACAGATGCCCTGTTGCCGCCGCCCGGTCAAGCGGAGCGGTCCGCGAAGGCCATCTGCACGTCAGAAGAAAGCGGCCCTGGGGTCTGTACCGGCCTATTCGGCGGCGGCCATGCGGGCGCTCTGGCTGCGGAAGAAGAGATAGAGGACCATTCCGGCGATTGGCATCAGCGGCAGCACGGTGGCAAGTCCCAGCAGCGGATTGCCCATCCAGGCCACGATCAGGCTGGCGACAATGCCGCCGCCAAACTGCAGAAAGCCGACCATGGCGGCCGCGGCCCCGGCAATATGGGGGAAGGGCGCCATGGAATCGGTGAAACAGGCTGGCAGCACAAGCGCCAGGGCAAAGACAAACAGGGCCACCGGCCCCATCACCGTTGCAATACCGGGCTCCTGGGTGAGCGTCAGGAAACACATGAGCGAGGAAGAGACAATCCACAGCCCCATGCCGAAGGGCACCAGCCGGTGAGCCTCGTAAAAGCGCAACAGCCGCCCGGTCACCATGGTTCCGGCCATAAACGAGCCGGACTGGATCATCATGGTCAGGCCGAACTGGGACGGGGTCAGGCCAACCTCATAGATCAGCACAAAGGGCAGAACGGCAGCCAGCGCATAAAGACTGCCAAGACCGCAGCCGATCAGCAGGCTCCGCGCCAGAAAGCGCGGGTCCTTCAAGAGGGTCAGATAATTGCGTGCAAGCTGGCCCGGATTAAGATGATGCAGTCCGGGCCGGGCATTGGTTTCCACCTGAAAGAACATCACCGAAACCATCAGAACGATGCCGTAAACGACCATGCACCAGAAGATTTCACGCCAGCCGAAAAGCTCCAGAACGACCCCGCCAATGGTCGGCGAGATAGCAGGGCCGAGCGCCAGCATCATGGCAATGGCGTTCATGATCCGGGCGGAGGCCTGCCCGGTGAACTGGTCCCGCACAATCGCCCGGGAAACAGAAATGCCGACCGCCGCCCCGATGCCCTGAAGCGCGCGGGCCAACACCATGAATTCAACCGTCGGAGCAAAGGCCGCCAGACAGCTGGACACCAGATAAAGCAGCAGGAACAGCAGTGTGACCGGCTTGCGCCCGAATGCATCGGACAAGGGCCCGCAAACCAGCTGGGCCAGGGCAAATCCGGCGAAATAGGCGGTCAAAGTCAGCTTGACGGCGGGCTCTGTGGTGCCGAACGCCTGCACCAGTGCTGGCATGGCCGGGGTATAGAGCGCCATCGACACCGGACCGATGGCCACCAATCCAGCGCCCAGAACAGAGGTGCGCCGGGCACTCATCTGATCAGGGCAAAGTTTCATTTGCGCTTGCCCTTGTCCGCCTCGGCCAAAAGATTGTCCTTCATGTCCTGCAGAAGGCTTTCCAGTTGGGACCGGTCGGCGTCCGGCATATCTTCCAGGGCCTGCGCGCGCACGGCTTGCAGCGCAGCGCTGATGCGTTCCAGCAGCGGGTCGGCTTCCCGTGTCACGTCCACCAGCTTGGCCCGCTTGTCTTTCGGGTCGGCCCGCCGTGTCACCAGCCCGGCTTTTTCCAGGGAATCCAGATAGCCGACCAGGGTCATCGGCTCCACATACATCAGGTCGGCCAGGGCCGCCTGACGCAGGCCAGGATGCCACCAGACATAAGCCAGCGTGCGCGCTTCGCCCACCGTCAACCCCGTTTCCACCTCTGTGAGCGCGGCCTCAAACCGGCGCCGCAGCAGCCGTGCCAGATCCACGACCAGCATCGTGACGCTCACATTGGGATAAGCAATGTTCATGGGTGCCCCATTCATAAGGTATCCTTACGAACTAGGAGCCTGCCCCCGGTCTGTCAATGTTACTCTTGACACCGCATTGCACAATTTGCCCGATCCACGTATAAAGGCGCCGAATTCGGCGGCTGCGCCGAGGCTGATTTTCTTAATCCAGACGTGTTGCGGGTCCCTGGTCGGGCCCGCTCTGTCTTTTGGAGCCACATATGAACCTTCGCAATATTGCCATCATCGCGCACGTTGACCATGGCAAAACGACCCTGATCGACGTTCTGCTGAAACAGTCCGGCGCGTTCCGCGACAACCAGCGCACCGAAGAACGCATGATGGATTCCAACGATATCGAGCGCGAGCGCGGCATCACCATTCTGGCGAAGGTCACTTCGCTGGTCTGGAAAGACACCCGCATCAACATCGTCGACACTCCGGGCCACGCCGATTTCGGCGGCGAGGTGGAACGTATCCTGCACATGGTGGACGGCGTGATCCTGCTGGTGGACGCGGCCGAAGGCCCGATGCCGCAGACCAAATTCGTGCTCGGCAAGGCGCTGAAACTGGGCCTGAAGCCGATTGTCGCCATCAACAAGATCGACAAGCCCGAACAGCGCGCCGACGAGGTGCTGGACGAGGTCTTCGACCTCTTTGCAGCGCTTGACGCCAACGAGGAGCAGCTGGACTTCCCGGTGCTTTACGGCTCTGCCAAACAGGAATGGATGGCGCTGGAAACCGACGGCCCGCAGGACAATATGGACCCGCTGTTCGACATGGTCCTCGACAAGGTGGCCCCGCCGGAAGCCGAGCCGGGAGAATTCCGCATGCTTGCCACCACCATTGAATCCGACCCGTTCCTGGGCCGCATCCTGACCGGCCGGGTTGTCTCCGGCACCGCCCTGCCCAACATGCCACTAAAGGCCCTAGCCCGGGACGGTTCCCAGGTGGAAACCGGCCGGGTCTCGAAAATCCTCGCCTTCCGCGGCCTGGAGCGCCAGCCGATCGAGCAGGGCGAGGCTGGCGACATTGTCGCTATTGCCGGCATGACCAAGGCCACCGTGGCTGACACCCTGTGCTCTCCGGCCGTGGACACGCCGCTGCAGGCCCAGCCGATTGATCCGCCGACCCTCTCAATGACCTTCCGGGTCAATGACAGCCCACTGGCCGGCACCGAAGGCTCCAAGGTCCAGTCCCGCGTCATCCGCGAGCGGTTGCTGAAGGAAGCGGAAGGCAATGTGGCCCTGAAGGTGGAAGACACCGACGAGCCGGATGCCTTCATCGTCTCCGGCCGGGGCGAATTGCTGCTGGCCATCCTGATTGAGAACATGCGCCGCGAAGGCTTTGAGCTGGGCGTCGGCCGCCCGCGTGTGGTCTACCAGTTCGACGAGGCGGGCAGCCGCCTGGAGCCGGTGGAAGAGGTCATCATCGATGTGGATGAGGAACATTCCGGCGTGGTCGTGCAGAAGCTTCAGGAGCGCAAGGCCGATCTTCTGGAAATGAAACCCTCCGGTGGCGGACGCACACGCCTTGTGTTCCACGCGCCGACCCGGGGGCTGATCGGTTATCAGGCCGAGCTCCTGTCCGATACGCGCGGCACGGCCATCTTCAACCGCCTGTTCCACGGCTACGAGCCCTATAAAGGCCCGATCACCGGCCGCCACACCGGCGTGCTCCTGTCCAACGGCACGGGTGAGGCTGTGGCCTATGCCCTCTTCAACCTGGAAGACCGGGGGCCGATGATGATCGACCCCGGCACGAAGGTCTATCCGGGCATGATCGTGGGCGAGCACACACGCGGCAACGACCTGGAAGTCAACGTGCTGAAGGGCAAGCAGCTCACCAACATCCGCTCGGCGGGCAAGGACGACGCAGTCAAGCTGACCACACCGATCAAGCTGACCCTGGAAGCCGCGCTGTCCTACATTGCCGATGACGAGCTGGTGGAAGTGACCCCGGACAGCATCCGCCTGCGCAAGGCCGAACTCGACCCGCACGCCCGCAAACGCGCCGAACGCGCCGCCAACAAGGAAACCGCCTAAACGCGGCAGGTTTTGCTTGAAACGATCTGAAAGGCCCGGGCCGTGTCCCGGGCTTTTTTGCTTTTGGCGGGGCGACGCGCCGGGACGGCTTTGGATGAGGCGGGACGATTTTACCAGCCTCATCAAATAGGTCATGAGCAACTGCGCTTGATACAAGGGGTTCCGGGAGAATTTGCCCAGGGGTGTCGGTCAAATGGCCTGAGACGCACCAGTCGCAAGTGCCTTCTTTGGATCGTAGAAGGGGCGGTCAACGATTACGGCCTCGACCCCGTTCCCGTCCACGTCAACGATGACCGTATCACCAAGCACCGCGTCCTCGGCCGCAATCATCGCAAGCGCGATGTTCTTGTTCAGGCGCGGGGAATACACCGCCGAGGTCACCCTTCCTATGGCGGCGTTGGCTTTCTCGACCCGCCAAAAAACAGTATTCGGACCAGGCAGCGGTGAGCAGTTCAGGACCAATCCTACCTGTTTTCGCGCGATACCTTCATCGCGAATCCGGCGCAGCGCAGCTTTGCCAATGAAGTCCGACTCGATGTCCACGTTAACCAGCCGACCCAGGCCGAGTTCATAGGGGTTGGTGTGCGCGTCCATGTCTGCGTGGTAGGAGAGCATTCCCGCCTCGATCCGCCGAATGGTCGAGGTATGGCCCGGCTGCAAACCGAAAGGCAGACCCGCAGCCATGATTTTTTCCCACAATTCATCGCCACGGGAGCTGTCTTGAAGATAGATTTCGTAGCCCAACTCGCTGGACCAGCCGGTTCGTGACACGACCAGCGAGATACCGTCGAGATCCAGCTCACGCAGCCAGAAATATCGCAAATCTAGGATATCGTCGCCGAATAGCGCCTGCATGATACGTCCCGATTGCGGTCCTTGTAGCTGTAGTGGTGAAACGTCGGGTTCGCGAATCGTCACATCCAGACCTGAATGCACTGCCACCCCCTGAGCCCAGAGAAGGATGTCGCTGTCCGCGAGCGAAAGCCAGAAACGATCCTCGGCCAGCCGCAAGGCAACCGGGTCGTTGAGGATCCCCCCTTGTGCGTTCGTCATCAGGACGTACTTGCACTGGCCCACCGCCATTGTCGACAGGTCGCGCGGCGTTAGCAATTGGGCAAAGCGCATGGCATCTGGGCCGGCAATCTCAACCTGCCGCTCGACAGCAACATCGCAAAGGATCGCGCTGTTAACGAGGTTCCAGAAGTTCTGCTCCGGATCGCCGAAATCGCGCGGGATGTACATGTGATTATAGACGGAAAAAGCTTTGGCCCCCCAACGCACCGTGGCGTCGAAAAAGGGCGACTTTCGGATCTGCGTGCCGAAGCCGAAGCGCTGCGGGGTGACGGTCTGCGACATTAACATCGTGTGGACCCTACCATGTCCGAGTGATACGTCATCGTGCCCCTTGGTTTTGGCACGTCGTTTGACCCTTGGGATACGCCGCCCCGCCTGAGGGGTTCAGGCCACGCGCATAGTCCTATTGCATCATGCTTAAACTGCGGCCCAAACCCCTTTCTGTGTGTGTCTGGAACGACGCAATATCGAGCGAAACCGACACCAGTCTTGAGGAAGACGGATGGCAGTTTTGTCCGCACCGCACTCATTTGTGCTCAACGCATATCAGCTTTCCGGAACAGAACAACAATCGTCAAACGACCCAAATGAACTTCCCATCCGCAAAACGTCTGACTTGCCCATGTGCACTGCGATAGGCTCTAATCCGTCCGCTTTGCACCCGCAGCCTGGGAGGATCTGGTGAGCAAGACCAATCGCGGCAATTTCTTTGAGGATTTTGACATTGGCCAGGTGATCCGCCATGCAGTGCCGCGCACGGTGACCAGCGGCGATCAGGCGCTCTATACCGCGCTCTATGGCTCCCGCTTCGCCGTCCAGTCGTCGGACGCCTTGGCAAGATCCCTAGGCTATGCCCATGCGCCGGTGGATGATCTTCTGACCTTCCACATTGTCTTCGGCAAGACCGTGCCGGATATTTCCCTCAATGCGGTGGCCAATCTGGGCTATGCGGGCGGGCGGTTTCTGGCGCCTGTCTATCCGGGCGACACCCTGTCGACCGTCTCGGAAGTGATCGGCAAGAAGGAAAATTCCAACGGCCGGACCGGGGTCGTTTATGTGCGCTCCACAGGCTACACGTCCGATGGCACAGAAGTGCTGGATTATGTGCGCTGGGTGATGGTGAACAAGCGGGAGGCGGCCAGCCCCGCCCCAGACCCGGTGGTGCCGGAGCTGCCCGCCGCCCTTGACCCACAGGCACTTGGCACGGCGGTGCCCCTTCTGGACACGCTTCATTGGGACGACAACCTGTCGGGCGCCAGCTTCCGGTTTTCCGACTATGCCATTGGCGAGAAAATCGACCATGTGGATGGCATGACCGTGGAAGAGGCCGAGCACCAGATGGCGACCCGGCTGTACCAGAACACGGCCAAGGTGCATTTCAACCAGAATACCGAAGCCAAGGGCCGGTTCGGCAGACGGCTGGTCTATGGGGGCCATGTGATTTCGCTGGCCCGGGCGCTGTCCTTCAACGGGCTGGCCAATGCGTTCCACATTGCCGGGATCAATGGCGGCCGCCATGTGGCGCCGCTTTTTGCGGGCGACACCGTTTATGCCTGGTCAGAAGTGCTGGACAAGGCCTCCATCGACGGCCGGGCAGATGTGGGCGCCCTGCGCCTGCGCCTTGTGGCCACCAAAAACCGCCCCTGTCACGACTTTCCCTTGAAAGACGCGGACGGCGCCTATCAGGACAATGTCATTCTGGATTTCGACCTTTGGGCGCTCATGCCCAAATAATACATAGCGTAATTCCGGCGGCCACTCTCCTGAGCCTATGATGCGGGGTCGTAGCACACGCCCCAAGAGGCATAAAAGGAGAGTGGCCGCCGGAATTACGCTATGTATAAGACGGCACGTCAGGGTTTGGCGCTTGGCACCACATCCGTTGCGATCGGCCCGACAGCAACATCTTCCGCAGTCTTGCTGCCAAAGGGCATCCAGCGTTTCAGGAAGCCCCCAGCCGCGCCGCTCTTCGCCTTGTCATCCGGCGCATAGGCGGTTTCCACCGGCGTGCCTGCTGCAGCGGCAGCGGCCGGAGGTGCCTCGGGAACCGGTGTCTGGGCGGTCTTGGAACCTTCTGACGGAATGGCCGCCGTGGTCAGCGGTTCCTCGCCGTCCTGCTTGCCGCCGCCAAGCGCTTCGGCAAACCGCTCGGAGCGTTCTTCCCAGCGCTTCTGGCGCTCTTCGCGGGCCTCGAACCGGGCAGCAAGCTGCTGGAACTTTTCATCATCCTTGCGTTCCTTGGCGGCGACGGCCGAGGCAATGCGCGGGCTGATCTGATAGTCGGGGCATTTGGCGCTGGCCCGGAAGGGCACGCCCTGCACCAGCGGGGTGGCGTCAAAGACGTATTTCTTTTCGCAGACCGCCACTTTCGGCGGCTGGTTGGTGACCTCAAAATGGTCATATCCGGTTTTCAGCATCTTCCAGTAATCCAGATGCTCGCTGTCCCGGTGCCGGGCCATGTTTTCCGGTGTCATGCGGAAGGGAAACGCCTGCACCTGGAAGGATTTCTGCCCGCCTTTGAAGCTGTCGCGGGCGAGGGCATAAATGTCCTGAACCTGCTCGTCGGTCATGGCATAACAACCGCGCGAGGAGCAGGCGCCATGGACCATCAGATGCGAGCCGGTGCGCCCGTGGGCCCGGTCATACTTGTTCGGATAGCCCAGATTGAACGCCAGATGATAGCTGGAATTCGGGTTCATCAGCGCCGGGGTGATTTCATAAAAGCCTTCCGGGGCCTGCCGGTCGCCTTCCTTGAATTTCGGGCCCAGCTTGCCGGACCATTTGCAGATCTCGAAATCCTTGAGCAGCTTGTATTTGCCTGTCCGGGTCTGTTTCCAAACCTCCAGCTCAGATTCTTCCTTGAAGATGCGGATCATGATCGGCGAGGTCGAGCTCATGTTGAGGTCGGACATCTTGCGCTTGACGGAGTCCGACACCGGACGAAGATGTTTGGGGCCCGTGCCGAACTCATCGGCCTGACAGGCCGCCAGAAGACCGGCCGCAACGGCCAGCGCCACGGCCCGCACCGCCCTGCGGCGGCCCGGCCCGGCTGGGCCTTTATGAAGACCGGCTGGCAAATATGAACGGCGCCCAAAGACCATGTTTCGTTCCCAAACTGTCTGAAAACCCTGGAGCCCCGGCAGATTTTCTGCCCAGCGGAGCCGGTTTCCCGCGTCATGCCCCCGCGCAAAGGCTAGGCAAGGATGGTTGACGATAAGTTACTGAAACGTTCCTATCCCCGCGAAGCACAATCCGGTGATAGGAACAGAAAACCCCGTCCCGGCCCTCTCTTTAAGCCCTTGAAGCACCTGAATGCAGGCAAAATCTGGCCACAGAATGGCAAAAGAGGCGCACCCCGAGGCCGCCTCCTCACCGTTTTGGTCTATTTTCCAGAGCGTTAGCCCCATTAACCCTGCTGTCAGGTCAGGTTGCGGCCAATGGCCACGAACTTCTCGCGCCGGTGTTTGCGGATCTCTTCGGCGCTCAAACCGGCCAGATCTTCCAGAGCTGCCTCAATGGAGCGGCCAGCCGCATCGATCACGATTTCGCGGGCCCGGTGGGCACCGCCGACCGGTTCGGAGATGATATCGTCGATCACGCCAAGCTGTTTCAGGTCCTGCGCAGTGATCTTCAGCGCGGTGGCCGCATCCTGGGCCTTGGCGCTGTCTCGCCACAGGATGGAGGCCGCCCCTTCCGGCGAGATCACGGAATAGATTGCGTGTTCCAGCATCAACACCTTGTTGGCCGTAGCAATGGCAATCGCCCCGCCGGAGCCGCCCTCGCCAATCACCAGCGCAATGGACGGCGTGCCAAGGCCCAGGCCCACATCGGTAGACCGGGCAATGGCTTCAGACTGGCCGCGCTCTTCCGCGCCCCGGCCCGGATAGGCGCCGGACGTGTCGACAAAGCTGATCAGGGGAATGCCGAAGCGTTCCGCCAGCTCCATGACGCGGACCGCCTTGCGGTAGCCTTCCGGACGGGCCATGCCAAAATTATGCTTGAGCCGGGTTTCCGTGTCATGGCCCTTTTCCTGGGCCAGAATGGCCACCGACTGGCCACGGAACCGGCCGATGCCAGCAATCAGCGCATGGTCGTCGGAAAATTTGCGGTCGCCGGACAGCGGCATGAAATCCTCGATCAGTCCGGCAATATAGTCGACCGCATGGGGACGGTCCGGATGCCGGGCAACCAGGGTTTTCTGCCAGGGGGTCAGCCGGGCGTAAAGATCCTGCAGGGTCTGGGCGGATTTGGTCTTCAGCCGGTCAATTTCGCTGTCCACATTGACGGCTTCGCCATCTTCGGCCGCGATTGCCCGCAATTCCTGGATCTTGCCTTCAATATCCGCAACGGGCTTTTCGAACTCGAGATAGCTGTGCATGTATGTGTTTACCCGAAACAACCCGGCCCGGGAGCAACAGCCCGCCAGAACCGGTAAACCGACAGTACGGCCTTATGGCCACGCCCAAGGCAGGCAGCAGGACCGATCTCCCGCCGCTCCAGGGACGTAATGTGGAGCGCTCTATCAAGAGACGCAAGAGGGCGCAAGCCTTGGGCCTGATCCGGGCTTCTGAAACTTAGGCGAAAATCTCCCCGGCCCGGGGGAACCCGTTTACGCCCGCCGCCGGTCTTGAGCAGCACAGCCCACCTGCGCAGGCATATAAGGCTGGAGAGAAAGGAGAGCCCTTTTTGCCGCGCTCACCACCCGGCGGGTCCGGGCGGCTGGCAACGGGAGCTTAGCGGGCCGCCTGGACGTCACCGGCGCCATCAATGGCCAGCTTGCTGGCTTCCACAAGCAGACGGCCGTTTTTGGTGTCGATGGAAATGCGGTAGGGCAGCAGGACATTCTCCCGGCCCATCGGGGCAATCCACACTTCCATATTGGCCTTGGCCATATATTTGACCGACTCTTTGGAGGGCCGGTGCCCGGCAACGGGAACCCACTGCGCCTTGCACACGACAACCGTACCGTCATAGCCGCGCCCGGACACTTCCTTGGTGCCCGAATAGCTCAGCTTGATGTCAAAGCGGGTCCAGCCGTCAAACACCGGCAGCTTGCGCGAGCAGGCCTTGGGCCCGAGGCTGTCTTTGGCCCGGCCCACCGGCATCAGCGCCGCACTGAGCGGATCGATGGCGTTGCGCTTGTGGCGGTTGGTGATCTTGATGCGCTCCGGATTGGGCTTGAACTGGGGTGCGACTTCCATGGAGCGGATGTTGCGCGAGCCCTGGGTCAGGTTGACATAAAAATCCAGATTGGCCGCATGGGAGGCCATGCGGTATTTGGAGGGCACCACTTTCGAGCCGACCAGCCAGCCGGAGGCTTCCGCCCCGCCCTTGCCGGTGGAAAACAGCGTGCCGATCCCGGCGGGTTCCACCGTCACCTTGGCTGAATAGGCATTGCCCTGCATGGCAAGGGACAAGGTGCCCCGCCCGATCTTGAAGCCGGCCAGAGAAATGGAATAGACGCCGCCAACGCCGTTCTTCTTCGCCTGCGCCGGAGATACCATCAGCGCAGCGGCGAGCATGGGAAGGACGGCAAAGCGTCCGAGTGACGTCAGACCAAACACTTCAAAAAACCTCCGCGCCGCCTTCCGGCAACGACATGCGCCCCCGCGCCAAACACTGGTCCCCGTGCGTCACAGTACCATGAAACCCGCCCGGAGACCTGCCACAATCATTCTCAATTATGGTAACTCAGTGGTTAACAGGTCGCCTTCATGCGAATAAAATCACAGAATCGCGCCGAAGGGCATGAGATGTCTTGACGTTGACGCACACTGCCATTATAGCGGGGCAACTTTTTCCGAGAAATGCCGGAGACGATGTCGCCGGGCCTCAGGTCCGCGCCGGGTCCGGTTTGGACTTGCTGGGTTCCATGGAACGGCCCAGCCACGAAAACAAAAGGTGATACCATGGCACGCCGTTGCGAACTCTCCGGCAAAGATGTGATGACGGGCAACAATGTCTCGCACGCAAACAACAAGTCCCGCCGCCGGTTCCTGCCGAACCTGTGCAATGTGTCCTTGATGAGCGACACGCTCGGCGAGACCTTCAAGCTGAAAGTCAGCGCCCATGCCCTGCGCTCCGTTGAGCACCGTGGCGGCCTGGACGCTTATCTGCTGAAGGCGTCCGACGACCAGCTGTCCGACGCCGCCCGCAAGATCAAGGTCAGCGTCAAGCGCAAGCAGGCTGAGGCCGCTGCCGCTTAACCTTTCGGGGACACCCCATGACGGATACCCGGAGCTTCTCCGTGGGCCATAACGCCATCGCGATTGCCGCGATGGCGCTTGTCGTTCTGGCCTCCAACTATCTGGTGCAGTTTCCGGTCGATCAGGTGATCGGAGGCGTCAATCTGGCCGACACCCTCACCTGGGGCGCTTTCACCTATCCGGTAGCGTTTCTGGTGACCGACCTGACCAACCGCCGCTTCGGCCCCTCCGCCGCGCGCAAGGTGGTGCTGGCAGGCTTTGCCCTTGCCATTCTGGTGCCGCTGGGGTTCTGGGCCGCCAATGAAGCCTTCACGACACCGCGTATCCTGATTGCCTCCGGCACCGCGTTCCTGGTGGCTCAGCTGCTGGACGTGACGGTTTTCGACCGGTTGCGCCGCCTAGCCTGGTGGAAAGCCCCGGTGACCTCCTCCCTGATCGGCTCAGTGGTCGATACCTTGCTCTTTTTCGGCATTGCTTTTTCAGCAAGCTTTGCCTTTGTCGACGGCCTGTTCGGCATGGAGGACAGCTCTCTTGCCTTTCCCGTGCCGCTTTTAGGCATCGGCTCGGCGCCGGACGTTCTGCTGTGGACGTCCCTGGCCGCCGGAGATTTCCTGGTCAAAATGCTCGTCGCCCTGGCCCTGCTCGCCCCCTACCGGATTGTGCTCAGCCTGTTCCAGCAGGAGCCCAACGGAACAGCTGCTTGATCGCACGGCAATCTGTCGCCGCACGGCGCCAATTTTGTTTGGACACAAATCCGGATTTCAAAGCGCTCAGCGTCGGTCCAGGTTCCTTTTGTTAGGCTGATCGCGTCTGGAAGGTGACCAGATCACGGGAGAAACAGCATGGAACCCTATGAAGGCGGCTGTCTATGCGGCAAAGTCCGCTTCAAAGCAGCGGGTCCCCCTCTGCGTGTCGGCCTGTGCCATTGCCTGGATTGCCGCAAACACCACGGGGCACTGTTTCACGCCTCCGCAATCTTCCCCCGGGACGCGGTTCAGGTTGAAGGAGAAACAGGACAGTATCAGGGCCGCCACTTCTGCCCCGCCTGCGGCTCCTCCGTCTTTTCCTGCACGGGAGAGGAGATAGAACTGCATCTCGGATCTTTTGACGCGCCGGATCAGCTCACCCCGACATACGAACTCTGGACCCTGCGCCGCGAGAGCTGGCTGCCACCGTTTCCGCTGCAAGACCGGTATGAGCGGGACCGGGAGCCTTGACGAGCGCCACCTACTCCTCCAGCCGGAACCTTAAGAACAGTGTCCGCTGCAGGATCGAGCGGTTGTCGTCGGAGACAAGCGTCAGGATGGTGTCGCCCTTTGGGGTCTGATGAACGGCCAGACCTTCCATATTGTCGATCTGATAGTCAAAACCGGCCTCCAGCAGCACCTCGCCTTCCAGCACGGCCCCGGCTTTGATCCTGTCGCCTGAAAAACGGCGCAGGCGCAGACCAATCAGGTCGCGCAGGTTGAACCGGCGCTCCATCAAAACAAGATCGCCACCGGGCAGAAAGGCCGCATCAGTAGCGTCAAACCGGCCGGATCGTTTGATCGTAAAGCGCGCCCCCCCCTCGGAGCCGATGAGAAAAGCGGACAGGTCATGGGCTTCACTCGGGCTGGATTCGGCCACCGCCACCAGCTTGCCTGCCAACGGACCACCTGCCGGCCCCGCCGCAAGCGCTTCCAGCCCCGCATTGCGCGGCAGAGTCTTGATCGCCTCAGACACAGCAACCTGACCGGTCATCCGCTCCTGACCGGTTCTCAGTGGCCATGGATAATGATAAATCGCGTTTTGATATTCCGCCGTCACATAAAGACCGGAGGCGGCCAGGGCCAGCGCCTCGGTATCATGACCCCAGGCCGCCCGGAGTGTTTTGCCGGAGGCATTCACCAGCGGCGCAAAGCGCACCTCTTCAATCCCGAGCGGCACCCCCTCCCCGGTCTGGCGAACCTTGCCGGTGACCCAATGGCCATTGTCGGTGACCGCCAGAAATTCTGCGCCGCCATCCAGCGTAAGCAGCCCGGACAGCCCGCCGACGTTGCGGCTGGAGGCCAGAAGTTCCAGCCCGCCGAGAAAGGTCAGGGCGCCGAACCGTGTGTCCTTGAACCCGATATGAAAGGCGCCGATCGGCTTGGTACGCACGGTGACCGGCCGGCCCTCCGAGAGCAGATCTGACGCGGTTCGGGCAGCAGCTTGAGTGGGACCAAACACTATCTCAAGCGCCAGCACCCCAAAAAAAAAGACGGCAGATGCGACCCGCAGGCTCCGGCGCGGCCAGGGCGCGCTCCTGAACTGCCAGGCCATCTTTATCTGCGCCCGCCCCGGCGCCGGCTGCGGCCCTGCTGGGCGTCCTGGACTTCATCGTCGAAAAGGTCAGCCAGCTGGTCGGTCATCGCCCCGGCCAGCTCTTCCGCATCCACAATGGTGACCGCCCGCCGGTAATAGCGGGTGACGTCGTGGCCAATGCCGATGGCAATCAGCTCGACCGGGGACCGGGTCTCGATCTCCTCGATCACATAGCGCAAATGCCGTTCCAGATAATTTCCCGGATTGACCGACAGGGTCGTGTCATCCACCGGCGCGCCGTCGGAGATCATCATCAAAATGCGCCGCTGTTCCGGCCGGGCCAGAAGACGCTCATGCGCCCAGGTCAGCGCCTCCCCGTCGATATTTTCCTTCAACAGGCCCTCGCGCATCATCAGGCCGAGATTGCGCCGGGCCCGCCGCCAGGGCGCATCGGCGGATTTGTAAATGATGTGGCGCAGGTCATTGAGGCGGCCCGGTGACGGCGGCTTGCCCGCCCCGATCCAGCTTTCCCGGGACTGTCCGCCTTTCCAGGCCTTGGTGGTGAAGCCGAGAATTTCCACTTTCACGCCGCAGCGCTCCAGGGTGCGCGCCAGAATATCGGCACAGGTGGCCGCCACCGTGATCGGGCGACCGCGCATGGAGCCGGAATTGTCCAGAAGCAGCGTCACCACCGTGTCGCGGAAATTCGTGTCCCGCTCCTGCTTGAAGGCCAGCGGCGCCATGGGGTCCGTGACCGCCCGTGTGAGCCGGGCCGTGTCGAGCAGGCCCTCTTCCAGATCAAAATCCCAGGAGCGGTTCTGTTGCGCCATCAGCTTGCGCTGCAGCCGGTTGGCCAGGCGGGCCACGGCCCCTTGCAAATGGGTGAGCTGCTTGTCCAGAAAGCCGCGCAGCCTGTCCAGTTCGGCCGCATCACACAACTCTTCCGCCGTCACTGTTTCATCAAACTGCCTGGTGAACACCCGGTAGTCGGTTTCCGGCCGATTGGAGAACGGCATCTCCTGGCGGTCGCTTTCACCGGCGTCTTCCGACTCCTCCGCCATATCCTGCTCGGCAAACTCGTCCATTTCGGCATCGGCGGCTTCGGTCTCGCCGCTGTCCTGCTCTTCGCCGGACAGCTCCATCTCCTGCGGCGAGGCTTCCTGCTCGCCGCCGGTCTCTTCATCGTCGTCGCCGGTCTCGGCGTCGTCATTGTTGCCCTGGTCTTCGCTCTGGTCCGGATCGGTGTCCTGGTCCTGATCGCCCAGCTCATCGCCCATATCGAGGGATTTCAGCACGTCGCGCAGCCGCGTGGCAAAGCCGTCCTGATCCTCAAGCGCGTCAGACAGGAGATCCAGATCCCCGCCGGCCTTCTCCTCGATCCAGCCACGCCACATGTCCACCAGCGGTTTGGCACTGTCCGGCGGTGTGGCGCCGGTCAGACGTTCGCGCACGATCAGCGAAAGCGCGTCCTGAAGCGGGGCCTCCTCCCGGCTGGCAATGTCCGGCGCGCCGGACTTGCGGAACCGGTCTTCCAGCATGATGGCCAGATTGTCGGCCACCCCTTGCATGCGCCGGGCTCCGACCGCCTCACACCGGGCCTGTTCCACCGCCTCGAAAATTGCCCGCGCATCAGCGCCCTGTGGCATGTTCTTCGAATGCACCGTCTTGTCATGACAGGCAAGGCGCAGAGCCATGGCATCGGACAGGCCTCGTGTGATGGCAATGTCGCGCCCGGTGACCTTGCGCGAGGGCTCCGGCAAACGGGCCGTCAGGCCGCTCAATCCCGGCCGATCGCCGGAAAAGACGACTTCCAGTTCCGCCTCGCCGGCAATCGCCCGCATGGTTCCGGTAACCGACTGCTTGAACGGTTCCGTGGTCGGCGCGGGCTTGTTGCCCGGCATGGAATTACTGCCAGGACGTGGTGCCATGGGTGCCTCAGCTCATCACGACATTAACGGAGGACTCGGGAAGGTCTTCGCCGAAGCAGCGCTGGTAGAATTCGGCCACCAGCGACTGTTCCATGTCGTCGCATTTGTTGAGGAAGGTCAGGCGGAAGGCGAAGCCCGTGTCGCCGAAAATCTCGGAATTTTCCGCCCAGGTGATCACCGTGCGCGGGCTCATCACAGTCGACAGGTCGCCATTGATGAAAGCGTTGCGGGTCATGTCCGCGAGACGGACCATCTTCGACACCGTGTTGCGGCCTTCATCCGACTGGAAATGCTTGGCCTTGGACAGGACGATATCGACCTCTTTGTCATGGGGCAGATAGTTGAGTGTGGTCACGATGGACCAGCGGTCCATCTGGGCCTGGTTGATCTGCTGGGTGCCGTGATAAAGACCGGAGGTATCGCCAAGGCCGACCGTGTTGGCTGTGGCAAACAGGCGGAAGGCCGCATGGGGCCGGATCACCCGGCTCTGGTCCAGAAGGGTCAGGCGGCCGGACGATTCCAGAATGCGCTGGATCACGAACATCACGTCCGGGCGGCCCGCATCATATTCGTCAAAGACCAGTGCCACATTGTGCTGGTAGGCCCAGGGCAGAATGCCGTCCTTGAATTCGGTGACCTGCTTGCCGTCCTTGATGACAATGGCGTCCTTGCCGACCAGATCAATCCGCGAGATGTGACTGTCGAGATTGACGCGGATACAGGGCCAGTTGAGCCGGGCGGCCACTTGCTCGATATGGGTCGACTTGCCGGTGCCGTGATAGCCGGTCACCATGACGCGTCGGTTATGGGCAAAGCCTGCCAGGATCGCCAGCGTCGTCGCCTTGTCGAACAGGTAGTCCTCGTCGCGCTCCGGCACGTGCTCGGACGGGGCAGAGAAGGCTGGAACCTTGAGGCTGGAAGCAAATCCGAACACCTCTTCAACAGACACTTCAATATCCGGCATGGCCATGGCGGCAGTCGTCGTCTCAGTCATTAGTCCTCCGCTGTCCCGGATGCCGGGAGGGATCATTTGGGGAAAGTTTGCAGGACCCTGCAAACTTAAAGGAAACCGGCTTTCTTCAGAACGTTATAGGCCTGAATGATCTCCCGCAGGCGGTCCTCGGAAGATCTGTCTCCGCCATTGGCGTCCGGATGGTTCAATTTCACCAGCTCCTTATAGCGCGCTTTTATCTCCGCGCCACGGGCTGTATAGGGCAGATTGAGCACATCCAGGGACCGTTTTTCAAGCGTCAGCAGCTTTCTCTGCCGCGGACGGCGCACCTGCTCGGCCCGCTGCTGGGCGTGGCCGCGCATTTTTGCACGAGGGTCGAACCCGTCCGGACCGTCCGCCGCCTGCTTGTTCACGCCCATTTTCCAGGTCGGCCGGTGTCCGGTCAGACTGTCCTTCTGGTAGGAGCGGACGTCGTCATCCCCCATACCGATGAAATAATTGTAGGACTTGTTGTACTCACGGACATGATCCACGCAGAAATTGAAATATTGCCCTTCCCGGTCCCGGCCTTTCGGGGCCCGGTGCACACCGGGACGCTTGCAGCCCGGGTGATCGCACACCGGATGCGTCTCCTGCGCAGCGCGCTCCTTGTCCGGTTTCACCCGGATGCTGTCGAAGAGTTTTGAATTCAGTTTCATATGGTCGAATATCAATGTCCGAAGGGCGGCGGGCAAGCTGCGGGCTGTTGCATTTCGCCGGTGTCCAAAGCTAATTTCCGGTGCCTGATGCTGAATGCTCAGGAACAGCCCGATACTCTATCAGCCGCGACTGAACCCGCAAAGACTTGACTTTGAAAACTCCGGCCACACGTTGGAACCCATGAGCATAAAAGAAACCATTACCGCCAAGCTTCAAGCGGCCTATGCCCCTGATGCCCTGACTGTTATTGACGAATCCGACAAGCACAGGGGCCATGGCGGCTGGCGGGAAGGCGGTGAAACGCATTTTCGCGTTCAGATTGCCGCCAAAGCGTTTGAGGGCATGAGCCGGGTTGCCCGGCACCGGGCCATCAACGAATTGCTGGCTGAGGAACTGGCCGGAGGCGTTCATGCCCTGGCCCTGGAAATCCGGGCCACCGGTGAGACGGACCCGCGTGCAGCGCGTCTGGCGAACCAGGGCTGACCCGCAGCACCCGTCTCGATCACAACAAGTCTTCTTGCCCCTGGCGGATTATTCCGCCGGGGCTGCCGTGCGCGGCGCCTCAGCACCCGCAACCGGGCGGGTCTGACCAAGCGGCATGATCCGCAGCCGGGTGATCCGGTTTTTTTCCCGGCGCAGCACCGTGAAGCGGAACCCGTGGAAGGTGAAGATCTGACGCTCTTCCGGGATCATGCGGGCCTCATGGATCACCAGCCCGGCAATGGTTGTGGCCTCATCATCCGGAAGGCTCCAGTCGGCGGCCCGGTTGAGATCTCGGATCGGCACCGAGCCGTCAACAATCACGGACCCGTCCGCCTGGGGCCTGAGGCCTTCCAGCTCCAGATCATGCTCATCGGCAATCTCGCCGACGATCTCCTCCAGAATATCTTCCAGGGTCACCAGCCCCATCACCTCGCCATATTCATCGACAACGAGGGCGAAATGGGCCTTGTGGCGCAAAAACGCGTTGAGCTGATCCTGCAGGCTTGTGGTGTCGGGCACGAACCAGGCCGGGGCCGCAATCTCCAGAATATCGATGCCATCCGCCTTGCCGTCCGCCGCATGGAGCGCACGCAACAAATCCTTGGCATGCAGCACCCCGATGAAATTGTCGCTTTCGCCACGCCAGAGCGGCAGGCGCGTATAGGGGGAAGCCAGCGCCGCATCGACAAGCTTGGCGGGCGCATCATCCGCATTGAGGGCCTGCATGTTGGTCCGGTGCACCATGACGTCGGACACTTCCAGCTCAGCCAGATCCAGAAGACCGCCGAGACGGTCCCGCTCGCCTTTTTCCAGGCCACCCTCGATATGCTGCAGATCCACCGCGCCGCGCAATTCGTCATGGGCGGACAGGATCGACGCATCATCGCCGATCTTCACGCCGCCAAAACGCAGGAGCAGCCGCACGATCCATTCCACCCCCACCACGACCGGACCAAAGATTGCCACGATGAAGCGCACGATGGGCGAGACCATGAGCGCGAACCGCTCCGGATTGGAAATCGCCCAGGTTTTCGGCAGAACTTCGGCAAAGACCAGAACCAGCGCCGTCATGACCAGAGTGGCGAGCGCAACACCAGCCTCGCCAAACAGCTTCAGAAAGACGGTGGTTGCCAAGGCCGATGCAAGGATGTTGACCAGATTGTTGCCCAGAAGCAGCGCCCCGATCAGCCGCTCGCGGGAGGCAATCAGGCGGCTAGCCACCCGGGCCCGCCAGTCTCCGGTCTTTTCCAGCTGGTGCATGCGCGCCCTGGAGGCCGCAGTCAACGCGGTCTCCGAGCCGGAAAAGAAGCCGGACAGGAACAGAAGCACAAAAATGGCGAGAACCGCCAGCCAAAGAGCCGTTTCCATCATGGGTCAAGCTTCTCCTTGAGAAAACCGGATACCAGCGCCGGATCAACGCCCTTTTCCACGAAGGCCTCGCCAATGCCCCGGGTCAGGATGAAGGTCAGAGCCCCCCGGCTCACTTTCTTGTCCTGGGCGATGATATCCATGAACAGGTCCACACCCGGCAGTTGCCCGGGAATGTCCTGAATGGTGACCGGCAGGCCCACGTCGCTTAGATGCCTGCGCACCCGAAGCACCGTGTCCTCGCCGGTCAGGCCCAGCCGTTCGGAAAATTCATAGGCCAGCATCATGCCGATGGCGACCCCTTCGCCATGCACCAGCCGGTCGGTCTCATAGGCAACGGCCGATTCCAGCGCGTGGCCGAAAGTGTGACCCAGATTGAGCAGCGCCCGGCGGCCGCTTTCCAACTCGTCCGCCGCGACCACATCCGCTTTGGCCTGGCAGGACCAGGCCACCGCCTCGTCCCGCTCCGGCCCGCCGGCAAAGACCGCCTGCCAGTTGTTCTCCAGCCAGTCGAAAAAGGCCGCATCCCCGAGCAGGCCATATTTGGCAACCTCTGCATAGCCGGCCCGGAAATCGCGAAGCGGCAAGGTGTCGAGCACTGCGGTGTCGGCCAGCACCAGCGCCGGCTGGTAAAAAGCGCCGATCAGGTTCTTGCCCTGGCGGGCATTGATGCCGGTCTTGCCGCCGACGGAGCTGTCAACCTGGGCCAGAAGCGAGGTTGGAACCTGCACAAAGGCCATGCCGCGCCGGGTGGCCGAGGCAACGAAGCCTGCCAGATCGCCGACAACCCCCCCGCCCAGCGCGACAACCGCATCACCGCGCTCCAGTCGGGCTGCCAGAACCTCGTCACACAGGCGTTCAAATTCCCGGAAGCATTTGGTGCTTTCACCAGGGGGAACCGTCAGCGCCGTATAGTCCAGTCCGGCAGCCCGCAAACTGGCGCCAAAAGCATCGAGATGAAGACCTGCGACGGTTTCGTCGGCAACCACGGCCAGGCGGGCGCCCGGCAGCAAGGTCGCAATTTCCGCACCGGCGCGCTCCAGAACGCCCCGGCCGATCCTGATCTCATAGCTGCGCGCGCCGAGGTCGACATGAACGGACCTTCTGTCCGGGAGGGTGTCCGTGACGGATGTGTCTGTCATGGGTATCAAAGTCCAAATCAGGAAGAAGAAGCTGGCGAGGACCCGGTGTCCTCACCAGAAAACAGGTGCCCGGCCAGCGTGGTGATGATCTGATCCACCACCGCGTCATGGGGCACGTCTTTTGAGGTGACCGTCAACGCCGCCTTGGCATAGACCGGCTCGCGCTCAACCATGAGCCTGCGCATGGTGCCTTCCGGATCAGGGGTCTGCAGCAGCGGCCGGGTCGACCGGCGCCGGACCCGGGCCATGACCGTGTCGAAATCCACTTTCAGCCAGATCGACAGGCCGTTGGCCGCAATCTCGGCCCGTGTGGCCGCGCTCATGAAGGCGCCGCCGCCGGTGGCCAGCACCTGTGGCCCCTCGCCCAGAAGCCGGGCAATGACACGTTCTTCTCCAGAGCGGAAATAACTCTCCCCATGCGCTGCGAAAATTTCAGAGACCGTCATGTTGGCGGCCCGCTCTATTTCGGAATCGGCATCAATGAATTCAAGGCCGAGCCGGTGCGCCAGGCGCTTGCCAACCGTTGATTTTCCGCAGCCCATAATGCCGACCAGAACGATCGAACGCCTCCCGAGTGCCGCAACGAGACGGCCGGGATCGACAGGTTTTGCTTTTGTTTCGGCGGTATACACGTCACTGTCCCGCGTCTTGTCCGTTTCAGTCATGGCTGCGTTGTATCATATTCGGAAGAAAAGACACGCTGTGGAAGACAGCCGCCGCATTTCCGCCGTGCTGTCGGACATGCTCACCCTCCGGCCTTGCAGCCCGCGCTTTCAGGGCCCACAAGGCCTTGCACAGAACGCTGCGGTTTTGGAACATTTCCCCAACCGATTCGCACCGGGAGATATCGCGTGCCGACCCTGACCCGTCTGATTGTTGTCATCGCCCTGCTTGGCGCGCTTGGCTATGGGGCCGTCTATTCGCTTGCGACCTATGTCGACCCGCGCGAACGGGAGATCACTGTCAGGGTGAAAAAGGACGGCTTCGGACGCTGATGGCAACCGGTTTCGATCTGGAGACTTTTCTGGAAATGCTGGCCGCAGAGCGCGGCGCGGCGGAAAACACACTCGCCGGATACCGGCGCGACCTGGAGGATTTTTCAGACTTTCTCGGCAAGACAAAGATTGCCGCAGCACAGGCTGGTGACATTTCCGCCTATATGAGCGACCTCACCCGGCGCGGCTTTGCCGAAACCTCTCAGGCGCGGCGCCTGTCGGCCCTCAAACAGTTTTTCAAATTTCTCTATACGGAAGGGCTGAGACAAGACGACCCGACCCGGACCCTGTCGGCTCCGAAAAAACGGGCCAGCCTGCCGAAGGTCCTGTCCATGGAGGAAGTGGACCGGCTGATCGAAACCGCCCGGGAGGGCACTCTCAAACCCCATAGTAGCCCGGCCGCCCGCCTGCGCGCCCAGCGCCTCTACACCTTGATCGAAGTGCTTTATGCCAGCGGGCTAAGGGTGTCGGAGCTGGTTGCCCTGCCCCTGACCGCCGCCTTGCGGGATGCGCGGCTGATCGAGATCCGTGGCAAGGGCGGCAAGGAGCGTCTGGTCCCGCTGTCCCACGCGGCCCAGGCCGCCATGAAAGACTATGTGGCGCTGCGCGCTGCCCAAGGCGCCAATGACAAAAGCCCCTGGCTATTCCCCTCCCATGGTGGCAGCGGCCACCTGACCCGCCAGCATTTCGGGCGCGACCTGAAGGATCTGGCCCTGGCTGCCGGGCTCGATACGGCCAAGGTCTCGCCCCATGTGCTGCGCCACGCCTTTGCGTCGCATCTGCTTCAAAACGGGGCGGATTTGCGGGTGGTCCAGCAGCTTCTCGGCCATGCGGATATTTCAACGACGCAGATCTACACCCATGTGCTGGACGAACGGTTGCGCGCCCTGGTGGAGAGCGCCCACCCGCTGGCCAAGCGGTAGAACGGTTGCGGGAAAATCGGAACCGTCGGTTGCTGCCTGACAGAAAAGACTTCAACGCATTAACGAATACTGCGTGTTTCCAGCCAAATTCGAAACACTGCAAACCGGTTCTATTGCACTGCAGCAAACAACACCTTAAACTCGCGCGCCTGACTTCATTGGCCTGACCTTTCCAAGCGGACACTTTCATGCTGCAGCCCACCAGCGACTATGACACGCTGATCGACAGATTTCGCTGGTCGCTTCCAAATAGCTACAATATGGCCGCAGCTGTCAGCGATCATTGGGCGGCACGCGATCCGGACCGGCTGGCCATCCGGCATATCCTGGCAGATGGCACCGCAGAAGACTGGAGCCACCGCCAGCTTAACCGGACCGCCAACCAGTTTGCCAATGCGCTGCGCGGCCTTGGGCTTATGCGGGGCGACCGGGTGGCGCTGTTGCTGCCCCAGGGCCCAGCAACCGCCATGGCTCATCTTGCGGCCTACAAGCTCGGCGCGATTGCCGTGCCCCTTGCGGCCCTTTTCGGCCGTGACGCGCTGCGCTACCGGCTGGCCGATTCCCGCGCCAAGGCGCTTGTCACCGATACGGCCGGTCTCGAAAAAGCCACCGTGCTGCGCGCAGGTCTGCCGGAGCTGACCACCGTCATCTCGGTGGACGGGCCTGAGGCAGATGTTCACAGCCTGACCGCCCTGCTGGAGGCTGCGAGCGACCGGTTTGACACGGCTGCGACCACACCGGACGATCCTGCTCTGATGATCTACACTTCCGGCACAACCGGCCAGCCCAAGGGTGTGCTTCATGGGCACCGGGTCCTGATCGGCCATATGCCGGGTATTGAGCTTTCCCAGAACTTCCTCGGCCAAGAGGGAGATCTTTTGTGGACCCCTGCGGACTGGGCCTGGGCCGGCGGTCTGCTCAACGCTCTCTTTCCCGCCCTGGCCCTCGGGGTTCCGGTTGTCTCCCAGGCCGTGCGCAAATTTGACCCGGAAGGCGCTTTTCACCTGCTTCAGAGCCAGGCGATCCGCAATGCCTTCATTCCGCCAACGGCGCTGAAAATGCTGCGCGCCGTCGAGCGCCCAGCCAGCCGCTTCACCCTGAAATGGCGCAGTGTCGGGTCGGCAGGAGAGGCCCTTGGCCGGGAAACCTACGACTGGTTCGCGCAAGAATTTGGTTTTCCCGTCAACGAATTTTACGGCCAGACCGAATGCAATGCTGTGCTTGGGTCCGCTGCGGCGCTCAAGGTGAGCCGCTCCGGGGCCATCGGCAAACCGACCCCGGGACATGAGGTGGCGGTGATCGACGGGACCGGCCACCCGCTGCCTGCAGGGGTGCTGGGCCAGATTGCCGTCAAACGGCCGGACCCGGTCATGTTTCTGGAATACTGGAACAAGCCAGAGGAAACTGCTGCCAAATTCATCGGTGACTGGATGGTCACAGGTGATCAGGGCCAGAGGGATGAAGACGGCTATATCCATTTCATCGGACGGGATGACGACATCATCACATCCGCCAGTTACCGGATCGGGCCGGGGGAGATTGAGGACTGCCTGCTCAAACATCCCGCAGTGGCTTTAGCCGCGGTTGTCGGCAAGCCAGACCCGCTGCGCACGGAGATCGTCAAGGCCTTTATCGTGCTGAAACCCGGTGAGACCGCGAGTGCAAAACTGAAAGCTTCAATCACCGATTTTGTCCGTACCCGCCTGTCGGCCCATGAATATCCCCGCGAGGTGGAGTTTGTGACCTCTTTGCCCATGACCACCACCGGAAAGGTGATCCGCCGCCTGCTGCGGGATCAGGGGTAGACACTATTTCTGAAGTATTAGCCTGGTTTACGCGCCAGCCAGGCTTTGACCTTGCGCACCGCCTGTTTCAGGCGGCGTTCCAGGGCCATATCGGCCCGGCAAATCCCCATGGCCACGGCGCCTGCAGAGCCCGTGCCCAGCACCAGCGTGGCCAGTTCCAAACGGCCGCGCCAGAGCGGCTCGATCATGGGGTGGCCCGGAATGGCCAGAGAGTCGGCCTGCCTGAATCCCGGCCGCGCCAGATTGTCCCGGAACACTTTCATCATAAGCTGGACACCTGGAGAATAACGCGCAAAGTCTTCATCGAAGGCAATTTTCCAGGTCAGGACATGGCCGCCATCTTCGAAAGACACCAGACCGGCCACCAGCGTGTCCCCGGCTGAAAGCGTATCGATGCGAACCGCATCGGCCTCGGAAAGCGCCTGCACCGCCTGCCGGGAGAACCGGGCCGTCCCGTCGCGGCTCTTGAGGGCCGTACCGCCCTGGCCCTTCCACCCCTTGGCCTCAAGATCCAGAAAGGCTTCGAACTGCGTACAGGCATCCGCACCGCGCGCGGTCTCAAAGCGCACCGGGCCATGATCTTCCAGCCGGCGCAGCAAGCGCCGTTTTTCCTTGCGACGTTTGCCTGAAAACGCTTCTTCAAACTGGTCTTCGCCCTCTTCTGCACCGGCATGACACGCCCGCGCGGCGCGGCCTTCCAGCACCATTTGCACACCGGCAAGACCCTGAAGCCGGTGTGCCGTCTCAGACGCAAGGGGCAGATAGGGAAGAACCAGCACCTGAGCGGCCCCGGCCGCCGCCGTGACAAACAGGCGGAGCGCCGCGTCATCGGCCTGCGGATGCAGGAGCGGTGTGCCAAGCGGGGCATAGTGCGTTGTCCAGACCATGGCGGCGGGGCATACAAGACCGGCGGCACGCCGCCCGATGGGCGCAGCCACCAGCCAAAGCCCGGTGGTTTTGTGCCGGACCACCAAAAGACGGACCTGCGCCACGCCCATACCCTCAAGATAAGCCCGCAAGAAGCCCGGCCCGAAAAACGGATTGGGATCAAGCGCGGCCTCCGCGAGCGCCAACCAGGCGTCCAGCGGCAGATCCGCGTCCACAGGATCCAGAAACACGGCCTCCAGAGCGCTGGCCTCTCCCGCCTCAACCGCCATGGGCGCGGCCTTTCGACGGCGCCATGAGGGGCAGCACGAAGGTTGTCACGTTCAGGTGCCGCCGGGCGGCCCGGGCCAGCAGAGCCGCCTCGGCGATGATGGCCAGGCTGGTGGCAACCGCCGCTCCTTCCAGGCCCAGAAGGGGAATGAACAGCAGGTTCAGCCCCACATTGAGCGCGAAAGTGACCCCGTAAATGGCGGCGCAGCTGTTCTGGTGGCCGGTCATGGACAAGAGCGCATCCGCCGGACCGACCGATGCCCGCGCCAGCACCCCAATCAGAAGCAGACCGATCAGCGGATATCCGGCCTCAAAACCGCTACCAAACAGCCGCAGCAGCAGGGGCGCTACCAGCAATAGCCCGGCCCCGGCGGCCAGGGAAGGCCAGAAGGTCCACAAGGTGGCCTGCCGGGAATAGGCGGCCAGGCCGGCAAGATCGCTGGTGTGAATGTAGCTGGAAAACCGGTGGGCGGAAGCCGCACGAACGGCAAAATAGACAAAATGCACCAGCGCCAGCGTCTTGGAGGCCGCGAAATAGACAGCCACCTCATGCGGGTCCCGGAACAGGCTGACCATGATCACATCGGCGCTGGTGATCAGCTGCAAAAATCCTTCCACCATCAGCATGGGCAGGGAAATCGCCAGCCAGGACCTCATATCGATCCGCACCGGCCCCTTTGGCACCTGTTGCGGCAATCTGCGCCGCAGATGGAGGTATTGATAGACGGCGACCAGACCGGTCGCCACGACCGCAAGAGTGGCAGCGGAGGTGGCCGTCGCCGGGTATCCGGCGACAAGGGCCACGATCAGAAGGACGAGAATGGTCAACGGGCGCCAGATATAGGTCGGCAGCATGGCAAGCGACGGCCAGTCATGGCTGCGGGCAATCCCGTCCTGCACAAGCCCAAAGGCGAAGAACGGCAGCGCCAGCGAAACGATCAGCAGCGGTTGCACATAGGACGGGTCCAGAAGCGGCCGGGCCAGAGCAACCAGACTGGCAGCCAGCACCGAGACCCCGGCGCCGATCACAAAGGCCAGCTGGCGGCTTGTGCGCAGAAACCCGCGCAGCCCGTCCAGATCCCCCGATTGCCGGTATTGCGGAATGAAGCGGCTGGCGGAGGTGGAAAAGCCGCCGCAGGCCATCACCCCAAGAACAATCACACAGGTCCACGCAACCGAATAAATGCCGTAGTTATGGGCCCCCAGGAGCCGCGCCAAGGCAATTTGGGACAGAAAGGCAAGCGCAGCGCCCGCAACACGCACGGCGAAAGTGGTCATGGCCATGCGGCCTGCCGCGCGGTCGTCCGAACTGCCGGACCCGCAAAGAGACGCCAGCAGTGGCACGATCCGGCACAGCCCCTGAAACCAAGCGGCGTCTTGGAAACGCTTCGTCCAGGAGGTCGCGGTAGATCGCACGTGCAAGGCCCTTGAAACACTCTTTCCGTATTTATGACACGAGGGGCTTAACATTCCGTCGCCGGAATGCCCCCATGAAAGACAGCGTTTCTTCAATCAGATGGGCTCTTGCAGGGACCTGGAAAGAGGCAAAACGGCCTCTCTGGACACAAAGACGGCAGGCCTTTGGGCTTTGCCTGTTGACAGGCGGCTGCAAATTAGAACAAATAAGGAACAAACGATTCAAGCTGGCCGAAGATCTTCTTCCGGCTGAACCGTTTTGCGGGCTGTCCGGATTGCCTCCCCGGTGTGTACTGTCCCGCCTGTTCGATCCGGTCCCCCTCCCGCCGCTTTGAGAGGGGACCGGATTTTTTTGACACCAGGTGACTGGTACCGCCAGCTGCCAGCCTCTCAGGTCCGGCCGGACTCTATGCGTCCACCGCCTCAACATAGTACCAGCGGCCAGCTTTTTTCCGGAACCGGCTGCATTCCCGGTGAATGTTCAAACGGCCTCCGGAGAGATATTTCGCTTCAAAAAGCACCGTCCCGTCCCGGTCTTTTGGTCCCCCCGCCTCGCTGTCCAGCACCCTCAAACCGGTCCAGTGGTTTTCCGCCGCCCAGGCGGCCACCCCGGTCTCATCAAATCCCGGTTGGAACTTTGGCCACAAGGTCGCCTTGAGATAGGAAATCTCCTGGCGCACATAGGCGGTGTAGCGGGAGCGCATCAGGGCTTCGGCCGTATCCGGCACCGCCAGGCCATCCAGAAAAGGTCCGCAGCAACTTGTGAAAGGCCGCCCGGAGCCACAGGCACAGATTTCCTCAGACACGGGGTGATCCTCCGGGGTGTTTCATGACAGTGTCCTGCGGTCTCTACCACTTGTTCTCCCGCCCGGCTATGGTCTCCCGGCAGCTTCCACGGAGCCGGGCCGAGCCTCATGCGACTTGCCACGTTCAATCTTGAATCCTTCGGCTCGGACCGGTTTGATCCGGAGACGCTTGCCCCGCGCCTCACCGCCCTGCGTCCCCGGCTCTGCGAGCTGGAGGCCGACATCGTGTGCCTTCAGGAAGTCAATGCCCAGAAAGTCTCCGGAGCAAGCATACGCCAGTTCCTGGCCCTTGACCGTCTGATCACCGGAACACCCTATGAGCACTACCATAGGGCCACCAGTGAACGGGCGCCCGGCAAAGGCCCCAATTCCCGGCACAATCTGGTCATTCTGTCCCGGTACCCGATACTCGCCCAGGACAGCCTGTTTCAACAGCACGCCCGGCCTCCTCTCTGGCAGCCCGTGACCGCCGATCCCGCCTATGACAGCCCGCAGGAGATCACGTTCGAACGGCCGATCCTCAGAACCAGGCTGGATACGGGCGGCGGCGGCCCGCTGCATCTTTTTGCCGTTCACTTGCGCGCCCTGCGCGCCGCGCCGGTCCGGGGCGGCAAGACCTCCGCCCGGACCTGGAAAAGCACCGCGGCCTGGGCAGAGGGCTACCAGCTGTCCATGCTGAAGCAGATCTCGCAGGCTTTGGAGCTCCGGCTGGCGGTGGATGCCGTGTTCGATCAGGACGAGAGCGCCCGGATCATTGTGACCGGGGATTTCAACGCCAGCGGCGAAGCGGTTACCTTGCGGCTGCTCAGGGCCGACCCTGCGGACACCCGCACGCCGGGGCTGGAGCACCGGCGCCTTTACCAGCTGGATGCGTCCCTGCCGCTTGAACAGCGCAAGACCGTGCTGCACAGGGGCAAGGGCAGAGCGCTCGACCATATCCTGGCCAGCCCCGCCATGACCGGCAGAACCATTAGCGTCCGTGTCTTCAATGCCGGGCTCGACGCAGAAGCTTCTAAGCAGGACCCTGGATCGGATCACGCCGCCATGTGCGCCGAATTCGATCTCTAGAAGATGGTCAAGAGCAGGCCGCCCGCGGCTCAGTCTGGCGCGAGTGAGCGGATATAGGCGGCCAGATTGGCCGTCTCGATGGTGCCCAGGTTCATATCCGGCATGTTGGGATGGGGATCGGCCAGAAAGGTTGCCAGCGCCGCCTCGCTCCACTCGGGATCTTTTGCCATATCGTAAAAGCTCGGCAGGGAGACGCTGGACGCGCGCGCCTGATCTTCAGAAACGATATGGCACGCTGCGCACCATTGCAGGGCCAGCTTCTTGCCGGCAACACGATCGGCCCCATGTGCGGCGGAGGCCATTGCCGCAGTCAGGACACCCGCAATCACCAAGTGCAGAAAGCCTTTGGGAAGCCTGGGCAGGGCGGAAAAGGCCAGGTCATCGGCATACCAGTGCATGGATTGCTCCTTGTGGCTGATGGATCTCTGAGACCTGAAGCCTGCCGGGTTTGCGGGCGCCTCTCCTTGCGCTACGTCAATTGCAGCACCGGCATCAGCAACTTAGTCGCGCTTTTTCTGTTGCACCTGCCCTGAGGCTTCGACACACTCAGCTCATGTGCAATCCCAGGAGAGTGATATGTCCCCCCGCCTGAGACCCTTGATCCGCGCGGCCGCTGCTGCCGTCTTCAGCTTGTCCGCATCGGTGTCCTTTGCCCAGGAGACGACACCGATCTATTCCCTGAAGGACCGGTTTCACCCGGTGACGGCACAACACGGCATGGTCGCCAGCCAGGAGGCGGTGGCCACCGGCGTTGGTCTTGAGATCCTCAAAAAAGGCGGCAACGCGGTGGATGCCGCCATTGCCACGGGCTTTTCGCTTGCTGTCACCCTGCCGCGCGCGGGCAATCTGGGCGGCGGTGGCTTCATGATGATCCACATGGCCGGAACGGGGGACACCCAGGCGCTCGACTACCGGGAAAAGGCTCCGGTTGCGGCCTTCAAGGATATGTTTCTGGGCTCGGACGGCGAACCGGACAAGCAGAAGTCGCGCTTTTCCGGCCTTGCCATAGGAGTACCGGGCACGGTGGCCGGATTTGAGGCCGCGTTTCAAAAGTATGGCAGCGGTCAGCTGACCTGGGCGGATCTGCTCGCGCCGGCCATCAAGCTGGCCGAGGAAGGCATTACGGTAACCCCCGGGCTCTCCTCGGCCCTGTCCGCCCGCGCCGAGCGGCTGACCAAGGATCCGGCCACGGCGGCGATTTTCTTCAAAAACGGCACCACACCCTATCAGCCGGGGGAAACTCTGGTGCAAAAGGACCTGGCCCAGACCCTGAAGCTGATCGCGGAGAAGGGCGCTGACGGCTTTTATAAGGGGCCGACCGCCGAACGGATCGCCGCCAAGGTGCAACAGGCCGGTGGCGGCATGACAGCAGAGGATCTGGCGGCCTATGCGCCGGTCTGGCGCAAGCCGGTCACTGGCAGCTACCGGGGCTATGAGATCGCCTCCATGCCCCCGCCCTCGTCCGGTGGGGTGCATATCGTCCAGATCCTGAACATTCTGGAAGGCTTTCCGATGGCCGAATTCGGCCCCAACGCGGCCGACACTGTGCATGTGATGGCCGAAGCCATGCGCCGGGCCTATGCCGACCGGTCGAAATTCCTCGGCGACCCGGATTTTGTCGATGTGCCGGTGGCCGGACTGACCTCAAAGACCTATGCCGCCGAACTGGCCAAGGCCATCCGCATGGATGCCGCGACGCCCTCCGAAGAGGTCCGCCCCGGCGATCCCTATCCTTATGAAAGCAACGAGACCACCCATTTTTCCGTTGTCGACAAGGACGGCAATGCGGTCTCCAACACCTACACGCTGAACTTTTCCTATGGCGCGGGCCTGACCGCCGACGGAACCGGTGTTCTCCTGAACAACGAGTTGGATGACTTTTCCGCTAAACCAGGCACGCCCAATGCCTATGGGCTGATCGGGGGAACCGCCAATGCGGTGGAAGGTGGCAAGCGCCCGCTGTCCTCCATGAGCCCGACGCTTGTGTTCAAGGATGGCAAGTTCTTTCTGGCGACCGGTTCGCCCGGGGGCAGCCGCATCATCACCACCACCTTGCAGGTGATCATGAACATCGTCGATCACAAGATGAACATCGCCGAGGCGACCGCCGCCCCCCGGATCCACAATCAATGGCTGCCGGACGAAATCCGCATCGAGGAAGGCGTCTCTCCCGATACGGTCCGGCTGCTGGAAAGCCGGGGCCACACGGTCACGGTCAAGAATGCCATGGGCTCGACCCAGTCGGTCATGGCCGTGGACGGCGCGCTTGCGGGCGCTTCCGATCCACGCCGGGAAGGCGCCCTGACAGCTGGTTACTGAGCCGCTTGCGGCGGCAGGTCAGGGCCGGTGTCCGGATGGGGCACCAGGCCCTGCCCGTCCAGATCCTTCAGGTGGCGGAAGAAACTTTCCACCGACACGGCCAGGAACGAGGCCAGCAGGACGCCGACATAGGTGGAATGCTCCAGAAGCTCCGCCCGGTCGCCAACAACGACATCGAAAACTGTAAAGCCGAGGAAGACGGCAATTGAGACGGCAATTGCAAGATCCGTCCGGTAGGCCACCCCCGGCAACCCCCGCAGCAGGCGCAGGCCAGCCCAGACGAAAAAGCCCGCAGCGGCAAATTCAACCAAGCCCGCAAAGACAAGTGTGGCCTGCACAAAAGCCGGGTCCAGCGCCAGCTTGTCAAAATAGAGCGTGAATTTTTCCACCCGGTGATTGCCGTGCCAGTTCAACAGGCCCAGATCCGTGCGGGCAAAGAATTTGTCGAGCCCGTTCAAAAGCCAGAATGAGAACCAGAACAGGATGACACTTGCAGTAATGGGGTGACGAAACACGTTCATAATATCTTACATTGTAAAATTGAAGATAACACAACCCTTAGCAACCATTACTTGAAATAAGGTAAGGAAAATGTCCTGCGCCCCAAAAAAGTTCCTTTAGGTTACCATTTCTCGAATCCCGATGCGCAAGCGCCTGCGGAGCTGCCGGCATTCCGGCGATTGACAGCCTGAAACCCCGGTGCTAGCGCTAGTTCAAAGCGCTTTGAAACCTCTGCGGAGCGCCCTTCCAAACACATGAAATCAACAGGGAGAAACGGTCATGCCGATCAGAACCGTGGTCTGGGGCGAAAACGTCCATGAACAGCATAACGAGATTGTCGCCCGGACCTATCCAGGCGGCATGCACACCTGCATTGCCGATGCCCTGAACACCGACCCCGGGATCTCCGCGACGACGGCCACCTTGCAGGAGCCGGAGCATGGCTTGAGCTCTGCCAGGCTGGCTGAGACCGATGTGCTGCTGTGGTGGGGGCATGCCGCTCATGGAGATGTGGACGATAAGGTGGTGGAGCGGGTCTGCGACGCGGTCTGGTCCGGCATGGGCATCTTGTTTCTGCATTCGGCTCATTTTTCCAAGCCCTTCAAACGGCTGATGGGCAGCCCCTGCAACCTGACCTGGCGCGAGGCCGGAGAGCGCGAGCGCCTGTGGGTCACCAGCCGCAACCACCCGATCACGCAAGGGCTGGGCGACAGTTTCGAGCTGGAGATGGAAGAAATGTATGGCGAGCCTTTTGGTGTGCCGGAGCCGCTGGAAACCGTCTTCATCAGCTGGTTCCAGGGCGGAGAAGTATTCCGCTCCGGTCTCACCTACAAACGCGGCGCGGGCAATGTCTTCTATTTCCGTCCCGGCCATGAGACCTACCCGACCTATCACGACCCCACCGTACAGCGTGTCTTGAAAAACGGGGTCAAATGGGCCTTCAACCCCATGGCCCGGCTGGCAGACCCCAATGTGGCGCCGAATGTACCCGTGTCCGAGGCCCTCGAACCCATTGAGGAACGTGGACCAAAACTTCACGCTGAAGGCGAAGACGGCTTCCGCTGATCCCGCGCGCGCCCTTTTTTCCGGCCCGCCCCCTCTTTTCAGGAAGAAACAGACCATGGCCCAACAGGACACTCCGGTCCGCATTCTGATCCTCGGCACCGGCAACATGGCTGCCCATCATGTGGAGGCCTATCAGGCTCTGCCCGGCGTTGAGGTGGTGGGCGGGGTTGACCGCCGCCCCGGCCCCTTGAATGCGTTCTGCGACCGCTTTGCCATCGGGCACCGGTTTGACACCCTGGAAGAGGCACTCGCCTGGGGTGCGTTTGACGCGGTTTCCAATGTCACTCCCGATGCCGCCCACCACCCGACCACCCTGCCCCTACTGGATGCCGGAAAACATGTCCTGTGCGAAAAGCCGCTTGCGACCAATCAGGCAGATGCGGCCGCGATGGCCGAGCGGGCCCGGCAAAAGGGCGTCATTGCCATGGTCAATCTCAGCTACCGCAATGTCGCCGTCCTGCAAAAGGCGGCGCAGCTGGTGGCCGAAGGGGCAGTTGGCCACCTCCGGCACTTTGAAGCCTCCTATCTGCAAAGCTGGCTGACCCAGTCCGCCTGGGGCGACTGGCGCACGGAAAGCCAGTGGCTGTGGCGCCTTTCAAAGGCCCATGGCTCCAAGGGGGGCCTGGGGGATGTGGGCATTCACATTCTGGACTTTGCCACCTTTGCCGCCGGAAGCCCGGTAACCGAACTCTCCTGCCGGCTGAAGACCTTTGACAAGGCAGAGGGCAACCGGATCGGAGAGTATCCGCTGGATGCCAATGACAGTTTCACCCTGCAGGCGGAGCTTGCCAATGGCGCGCTTGGCACCATCAGCGCCAGCCGCTTTGCCTCCGGCCACCTGAATGACCTGCGGCTGCGCCTCTATGGTGATCTCGGCGGCCTCGAAGTGCTGTTTGAAAACGCCGTTGAAAGCCTGCGGATCTGCAAGGGGCCGGATCTTGACAGCGCCCGCTGGGAAAAACTGGACGTTCCCGAGGTGAAAACCGTCTATGAGCGCTTCGTCGGCGCCATCCGCGGCAAGGGGTCCCCGGAGCCGGATTTTGCCCATGGCGCCCGGCTTCAGGCCGCCCTCGATACCGCCGAACAATCCGATGCGGACAATGGCCGGTTCCTGCCGGTTCCTGACATCCTTTGACACGTGGCACGGTCATCCGGCTTGAAATGCCAAACGGCGGAGCTGGAAGCTCCGCCGTTCACAAGGGTACTTTCGCAAGGCACCACCGCCCGCTGGCCTCTGGAAGCGGTTTGCGCGCGATGTGAGGTAACTCTAGCGCAGTCTTTCTGACACTTCGTTCACCCCGGTCTTCAGGTTTTCCGATAATTTTAGACGAAACCCGCCGATCCAGAAAAAGACGAGAAAAAAACCCGGTTCTAGGATGCAGAAAAATCCGGATTTTTTTCAAGGACCCGAAAGCCCCCCCCCCTTCAGGGCCGGCTTTTTGACCCGTCTATTCAGCAGCGCCGCCCTTATTTTTCACAGCGGAAAGACGCCGTCGGCAGCGACCATCCACCTGTCGGAATGGTGGAGGCGTAAACCGCATTCTTACCGTGTTTCTGGCATTCCTCTTGCGCCAATTGCGCCATCTTGGCCGGATCATACATGGCCGGATCGTATTGAACGAGCACATTGGACGGATTGGACGACACAACACTCTGGCATCCTGACACCAGACAGACAGCCAGGACCACAAACAAATATTTTCTATAAATCACTGATATTTCACCACGAATCTAATATATTTACAGCACACGATAAAGTGGCACCCAAATGATTTCAAGGCTTTCAGGCAGATCCGCCAAAGCCAGACTTCCCAAAAAGCTTCTTGTTGGCAAATATCTGGAAAGGCGTGCAAAAAAGCAAAAGGCCCAGGACGGTTCCTGAGCCTTTTGGAAACTGGAGCGGGCGAAGGGATTCGAACCCTCGACCCCAACCTTGGCAACCGGACCAGATCGTTTTCGCCATGCCTGGTTATTCTACGCCATAACGCGAAAATCTACGATCAGTCAATAACTTGCATTGACCGGCGCGCCGCCGGCGGTACGCTGGAAATACCCTTGATTTCCGTTCATCTGCTTCCCCCCTGCTTCCCCGCTCATGCTGCAACTGCGTGGGGAAGCAAATCGTGCCGCCACCGCTCTCCACGTTCACAGCAGTCCACTGACTCCAAACGACATTTCAAGTTGAAAGGAAACCGGCAATGCCCAAACTCACCAAAAGACTTGTTGACGCACTGCAACAGGACCGTGAGCGTCCGTTGAACCCGACCTGCCGCTTTTCGATTTGGTGCGTTAAGTGTCCGCTTAATTAAATGGACATTTAAGGGCCCTTAATGA
>NZ_JBSWYH010000016.1:0-132619 GCF_056161025.1 Roseibium sp. AWQ4_254 | reverse complement strand
TTTTTTTTTGGCCTCTTTTTGGGTTTTTTTTTTTGGTTTCCCCCCTTTTGGGGCTCTTTTTTTTTTTTCCAACTCACTCTTTTTTCTTTTTTTCTTGACCTTTTTGTTTCCAGACCCCGGGTCGCATCCGGGTGATCGCGATGTGCTCGAGAGCCGTTCGCCCGGCTTTGCAGAGGCGGAAAGGCTCTAAAAAAAACGCGGCAGGTTCAGACCCACCGCGTCTTCTGTCTCGCCTGTCTTAGCGGCGAATGCCAAGACGCTCGATCAGCGACTTGTAGCGCTCTTCGCTTTTGCCACGCGTGTAGTCCAGAAGGGACCGGCGCGATGCAACCATCTTCAGAAGACCGCGGCGGGAATGGTTGTCCTTGCCGTGACCCTTGAAGTGTTCGGTCAGATTGTTGATGCGCTCGGTGAGGATCGCTACCTGGACTTCCGGAGAGCCGGTGTCGCCGTCCTTGGTCGCAAATTCCTTGATGAGTTCAGCTTTACGCTCTGCAGTAATCGACATCGCTCTTTCCTTTCAAAGAGTGGTGGCCTGTTGACCAGGCACATTGAACTGCCGGAGGACCGGCCTGATCCTTCAGTTGCCAGAGCCGAGATGTCGGTCAGCAAAGGTTTCTGCAGGACGAATTGAGCCTCAATGCCCAATGGCGGCGGAATATGGCGGAAAAAGAAGGATTTGACCAGAAAAATTTGATGCAATTTTGGGCAAAGGCATCACCACACCTCATCCGGACTATACTTGAAAAGCTTAAACTCGCAAAATCACTTACTTTATTCACACCCTTGTAAAAAGTAACATTGAATTTTCTTACTTATTAAATCGATTTAAAAATTCAGTTTTTTTAATTTTAGCATTCAATATCTCGCTGAATTCGACCGACGGGATACGACCATGCGAAACCTGACGATTAAATCCAAGCTTATCCTAAGCTTTTCTTTGCTATTGTTATTTACCGTTGCTTTGGGAGGCTTTGCGCTCAATCGCATCGGCTTCATGAGCGACACGACAACTCACCTGCGCACTGAAATGGATGCTGTCACCATTCTCGGCGACATGGCGCGCATGAGTCAGAAGCTGCAAAATGATGATCTTCTTCGTCACTATGCGACCTCTGACCATCTTCGCAATTCGATCGTAAACGATGCCAAGAAAACCCAGCAGGCGTTTTCTGAGGCCTGGTCGAATTATTCCGCACTGATTGAGACAAGCGGGCCGGAAGCAAAGCTGGCGGCTGACCTGCGCAACGCCTGGCAGCATTTTCTCGCGGTTGAAGAAGAGGTTCTGATCCTTGAAGATGCCGGGGAGCGCGAACTTGCCGGCGAGGTGATGATGGGTGACCTGCAGCAGTGTCCCGTCGCGTGGTGTAACTTTTGTGGTTAGCGCGGGCTGAGCGGAGCCTTCGCGCAGCGAAGCGATGCCCGCGCTAACCACAAAAGTTACACCACGCAATGGGACACTGCTTATGATTGGGTGCCCTACAAACTCATTAAGCAGGAAAATCTTGGAGAGTTCCTCATCAACTGATCCGGTTGAGATTGGAAACGATTTTACCCGCCGGCCATGTCCGGCGGTTTTTTCGTACCGAAACGCCCCAAACAGATAAATCCTTAGGGCAAAAAATACACTCGCAGCAATCGCTCAAAATAGCCTTCCGAATTGAGCTCCCTGAAGACGTTTTCAATCATCTCTCTACGGTCCAGCAAGTTCGAATTCCGAGAGATCGTGATGTAGGACGGCGATCCTTGCGCGGAAAAAGCCGCCTTCTTCAACTTATTGTTTGGCTGCTGCATGATGTAGTTCGCTTGGTGTTCTGGAACGATCATTACATCAAGGCGGCCAAGTTCGAGCATTCGCGCGCCTTCTTCAAAGGATGAAAGTTCGTATTTCCGGAGGCGTGCATCATAGTCAAAGAAATCAAGATACCGAGCCGACCGCAGCACACCGATTTGCCGCTCCATAAGATCTTCGTAAGACGAGATGTCGAGACTGGTGTCTGCCATCAGGAACACGAGATCTTCGGAAGGCAGCGGCGCATCCAGGAACTCCATATTCGCGGCATTTTCCGGATTCCAGACCGGCCCAAGCATCATATCCGCCTGACCGCTTTTCATCATTGCCAAAGCCCTGGCAGGCGAGACGTTTACAAATTCTAGCTCAAGGCCGGTGCGTTTGCTGACCTCGGTGATGGCATCAACATAAACACCACTATAGCCCTCGACACCGTTCCACTGCTCGACAATGTTGAAAGGCGCTGATTCGTGGATAACGACATAATACTTGTCGAAATATTCCTTTGAATTTACCGAGATCGGCACTAGATAAAACAAAGCCAACGAAGAAATAACAATCAACATCACCTTCGTTTTCACACCGAAACCACTCCCATTTACAGAATTATCAATTCGCGATATCGTGTTCAAATTCCACTTTCGTAAGCCACAATATGTACAGGATATACCTATCTGTCTTCGTTGCTCTGATTTGCGCCATTCCGCGATCCGGATCGGCTGAGGGCACGCGTGCATTTTCGATTTCTGGCGGATCGATAGCGGGCGTGTACTTTCACATAGCTGAAGAGTTGTGCAGATTTGTCAACCAGCAGGCAGAAAAAGGTAAAAGATGCCACAGCCGTTCGGGGTTCGGTTCAGCGTTTAACATAAACGCTCTTGAAAACGGGCTCATCGAGTTTGGGCTGGCACAGTCCGATCTCCAATGGAACGCCTGGAACGGCGTTGAGGAGTGGTCTGACGGACCGGTCCGGAACATTCGAAGTGTGGCGTCCCTTCATGAGGAAGCGGTCCATCTGATTGCCCGGGAAGCGGCCGGGATACAGACCATCGCGGATTTAAAGGGCCACAACATCAGCGTCGGAAACCGCGCCTCAGGCCAGCGGAAAAACGCGTTGACCGTTTTGGATCTTTATGATCTGGACCTGAAACGCGACCTGAGTGCCAGTGGCCTCTTGCAAGGCAAGGCCTTGCAAAAACTCACCAGCGGAGAACTTGACGCCTTCTTCTACACTGTCGGCTTTCCTTCACATTCCATTGTCAAATTGTCTGAAACAGTCCCCCTGGATTTTCTGGACATCAAAGGAGATCTGATTTGGGACTTCATGAAAGAAAAGCCCTCCTATCAAAAGATGGAGATTCCGGCGCATACCTATGCCGGACAAGAGGAGGTAATTTATACATTTGGTGCTCGCAGCACGCTTTTGGCCAGCACCCATGTTTCAGATGACCTGGTCTATGAGCTTTTGACTGTCCTCTACGCGCATTTCGACGAACTCACAGACAGCCATCCAAGTCTGATCCGGCTCAAGGAAACAGATCTAAGCCGGAACCTGACTGTGCCCTTGCATCCGGGCGCCATCAAATTCTACCGCGACAAGGGGCTTTTGGCCCCGTCAGTTGCCAACAATCAATAACATCTTCTGTGACCTTGGGATTGAAGGTCCCTTAAAGGTTGAAAACCCGGCTTGGCTGGAAACGGCCCTTGTCAATAGAGCCGATGGCAACCGGCACTTCAGCGTGGCTGGCAAAGGCAACCTCCGTGTTCAGAGGAGCATCGCGGCCGCGCAGAAGAACGGCCATGCCTTTGCGGATCTTGGCCGCATCATCCAGCGAGACCGGTACTTCGACCAGGTCTTCCATGGCCTCGCGCACGGGCAGAACAAATTCCTCAATCAGGGCATTGACGCCCTCGCCCTCTTCAAGCTCTTCGGCTGCCTCCAGCAACTCGTCCAACGCGATCAGATCGTCCTCTCCGAACGGGCCGACCAGCAGGCGGCGCAGGTCCGTCACATGGCCATGGGTGCCAAGGCGGCGGCCAAGGTCGCGCGCCAGGGCGCGCACATAGGTTCCCTTGCCGCATTCGGCTTCAAAGACGGCCCTGTCCTCGTCCGGTCTTTCGACCAGCTCCAGCCGGTGCACCTCGATCGGACGGGCCTCCAGCTCCACCTCTTCCCCGTCACGGGCCAGGTCATAGGCCCGTTCACCACCAACCTTGATGGCGGAGAATTTCGGCGGCACCTGCAGGATCGTGCCGACAAATTCCCCCAGAACCGCCAGGATATCCTCAGTTTGCGGGCGGATGTCGGATGTGGCAACCACGTCGCCCTCCGTGTCATCCGTGTTGGTCTCAGCCCCCCAGGTCACCTCGAACCGGTAGACCTTGCGCCCGTCCATGACAAAGGGCACGGTTTTGGTGGCCTCGCCAAGGGCGACCGGCAGCAAACCGGAGGCCCTTGGGTCCAGTGTCCCCGCATGACCGACTTTCTGCGGCGAGAAAATCCGCTTGATCCGGCCAAGCGCCTCGTTGGACGTCAGGCCATAGGGCTTGTCGAGCACAAGCCAGCCATTGATGGTGTTCTTCTTGCGTTTGATCTGTTTCTGGCGTGCCATATTGAATTCGTTTGTTGAACAGCCAAGCTGGTGGATCTGCAGCCGCCTGCTTGTCACCCCGGGGCCCGAGCCTCGCGAGAGACCGGAGTTCAGTACGCCCGGTCTTCACGGCGTGTCAAAATTTCAAGTCAATGACGACTGGTTCCCTGCCTGCGCAGGGGCGGCAAGCAGAGAGTTTCAGTCGCGCAGCGGGCAAAATCAGTCCTCGTGCGTTTCGTCCTCGCCGAGATCCCGAGAGACGCCTGGCGAATGAAGCAGCGTGCCGATACGGTCGTCATCATCAAAGCGGGTATCCAGGACGAAGCGCAGGTCCGGCATGTATTTCATGGTCAGGCGCCGGGACACCTGGCCGCGTAAATATTTGGCGCAGCGGTTGAGGGCCTTTTCCACCTTGTCCGCGTTCTTGCCGCCCAGCGGCATGACAAGGCAGGTCGCAAGCCGTAGATCCGGGGTCATGCGCACTTCGGGAATGGTGACGATGGCCCCGTCCAGATCCGGATCGGAAAACTCGCCCCGTGTGAGAATGTCGGACAGTTCCTTGCGCACCGTCTCGCCAACCTTCAGCTGGCGCTGAGACGGTCCACGGCTGTCCTGACCGTGATGTCTTGCCATAGTTGTTGTCCTTGCATCGCTGGCCAATGCGGACCCGGAGCCGGGGATGGGCCTGCCGGGCGGGCTCCGCCGCCGCCGCCATCGCGTTCCCGGAAACGTCTGGAGGCGCTCCGGGGCATGAGCGTGGCAGCCATGACACGGCAGAAACACCCGTGACCAGATACACTGTCAGCGGCTTAAGCCAATAAGCCGCTGACATCCGTTTCAATTTGATGTCTGACGCAGGTCAGAGCGTTCTTGCGATCTGCTCCACACGGAAACATTCGATGATGTCACCCGCACGCATATCCTGGTACTTGACGAAGTTCATGCCGCATTCCTGACCGGATTCGACCGATTTGACCTCGTCCTTGAAGCGCTTGAGCGTGCCCAGCTCGCCTTCGTGGATCACGACATCGTCGCGGATCAGGCGGACATTGGCACCGCGTTCCACGATCCCTTCGGTGACCAGACAGCCGGCGACCTTGCCCACTTTGGAAATGTGGAAGATCTCCTTGATCTCCGCATTGCCGAGGAAGGTTTCGCGCCGCTCCGGCGACAGAAGGCCGGACATGGCCGATTTGATGTCATCCACCAGATCGTAGATCACGTTGTAGTAGCGCACCTCAATGCCGTCCCGGGCCGCCGCTTCGCGGGCCTGTTTGTTGGCACGCACGTTGAAGCCGAGGATCGGTGCGTTGGAGGCCGCCGCCAGTGTGATGTCGCTTTCGGTGATGCCACCGACACCGGACAGAAGAATGCGGGCGCCGACTTCCTCGTTGCCGAGTTCGTTCAAGGCCTGGGCAATTGCTTCTGCCGAGCCTTGCACGTCCGCTTTCAGCACCAGGGGGAATTCCTTGCGGCCGGTTTCCTGCAGACGGTTCATCATCTGCTCCAGCGAGCCACGGGCGCCGGAGGCCACCACGGAGGCTTTTTCGCGGATCTGTCGTTGACGGTAATCGGTGATCTCGCGGGCACGGGCCTCGTTTTCGACCACAGCAACCAGATCACCGGCAGCCGGCGTTCCCTGGAAGCCCAGCACCTCGACCGGTTTGGCCGGTCCGGCTTCCTTCACCTGCTTGCCGTTTTCATCGAGCATCGCGCGCACACGGCCCCATTCGGAGCCCGCCACGAGGATGTCGCCCGGCTTGAGAGTCCCTTTCTGGACCAGAACGGTGGCCACCGGCCCGCGGCCCCGGTCGAGCTGGGCTTCGATGACGATACCCTCTGCCGTGCGGTTTGCATTGGCTTTCAGTTCCAGAACCTCGGCCTGCAGCAGGATCATTTCCAGCAGCTTGTCGAGATTGGTGCCGTTGAGCGCGGAGACTTCCACGTCAATCACGTCACCGCCCATGGATTCGGTCACCAGCTCTTCGCTGAGAAGCTCGGTGCGGACCCGGTTCGGATCGGCGCCCGGCTTGTCGATCTTGTTGATGGCAACAATGATCGGCGCATCGGCGGCCTTGGCGTGGGCAATGGCTTCCTTGGTCTGCGGCATGACACCGTCATCGGCGGCCACAACAAGAATGACAATATCGGTCGACTTGGCCCCACGGGCACGCATCTGCGAGAACGCCGCGTGGCCCGGCGTGTCGATGAAGGTGATCTTCTGACCGTCCTGATCGACCTGATAAGCGCCAATATGCTGGGTGATGCCACCGGCTTCACCGGAGACCACCTTGGACTTGCGAACCGCGTCGAGCAGCGAGGTCTTGCCATGGTCGACATGGCCCATGATGGTAACGACCGGAGGACGCGCCTCCAGAGCGGCATCTTCGTCTTCCTGGGTGAAAAGGCCTTCTTCCACGTCCGCTTCGGACACGCGCTTGACCGTGTGACCCATTTCTTCTGCGATCAGCTCGGCGGTATCGGCGTCGATCACGTCGTTGATCTTCAGCATCTGGCCCTGCTTCATCAGCAGCTTGATCACGTCAACAGCGCGCTCGGCCATCCGGTTGGCCAGCTCCTGGATCGTGATCGCCTCGGGCAAGGTCACTTCGCGGGAAATCTTCTCGCGGACCACCTGCTGCTGACCGCGTTTTGCCTTTTCCTGGCGGCGGCGCATGGAGGCGAGCGAACGGGCCCGCTGACCGTCATCCCCGCCGGTTGCAGCCGAAATGGTCAGTTTTGAGCGGCGGCGGTCTTCGCCGCCACGCGGACGGGCAGCAGGCGCCGGAGCCTGTTTCGGCCGTTTGACCGTGCGCAGGCTCTTCGCCCCCCGGTCTTCGCTTTCGCCAGCGGGCTGCCCTTCGGGTTTCGGCCGGGCCGGTGTCGCGGCAGGCTTGCGCTTACCCATGTCATCCAGGCTCGGCGGGCGGCCGCCATCATGGGCGGGCCGGCGGGCCGGAGCACGGGTGCTATCCGTCCTGGCGGGCTTGGATGCCTCGGCCTTGGCCTCTGCCTGTACGGGAGCCGCAGCGGCTTCCGCTTCAGCTGCCTTGGCGCGCTCTTCGGCCAGACGGGCGTCTTCAGCAGCCTGCCTGGCCTGTTCTTCCGCCTCGGCCTTGGCCCGGGCTTCTTCTTCGGCCTTGCGCTGTTCAGCTTCCACTGCCCGGCGCTTCTCATCCTCTTCGCGCTGCTTGCGCTCAACGACCTCGCGTTCCTTGGCCATCTGGAGCGCGGCAGCGCGAGCGGCCGCTTCTTCCTTGGTCAAGGTGCGCAGAACGTTGCCATTGCCCTTCTGGCGCTGACCGGAAGCAGAGCGGCGGGCCTGCTTGGCCTGCTGCGGATCGGGCTGCTGGGGTTTGCGCGGCGCTTCGGACGGCTTTTCAAGGCGCTGTGTGGTCGGTGCGGGCGCTTCCGGTTTCGGCTCCTGCCCCGGGATCACAACACGGCGCTTTTTCTTTTCCACGACGACTGCTTTTGACCGGCCATGCGAAAAGGACTGGCGGACCGTTCCCTGGTCGCCACCACCCCGCTTGAGCCCAAGCGTCTTGCCACGCTCAACGCTGATTGTCTTGTCGCCTGGATTTTTCGTATCGCTCATATTGCCTTCAGTCCTGCGCAACCGCCCTGCTACGCGTTGCTCTTTTCGTCGCTCGCTGCGGAATAACCGCGAAAACGCTCCATGTCACGTACCCGTGCAAGAAAGTTTTCACTCGCCTGTCCCGCAAGCAGTGCAGCATGTATCACATTTGACCGGCCCAATGCCAAATCCAATTGGGTCGAATCGAACAAACGGACGGTTTGAAATCCGTTTGCCAGTTCCTGTCTGCCGGCGGCCACCGCCGCCAGCTTGCGGATCCCGTCCCCGGACGCATCCGAGGCGTGGATCAACCCGGCCACGGCATCCCGCCGCAAGGCCGCTTCAACTTTTGCATAGCCGGTCACCAGCTCTCCGGCCTTGCGCGTCATGGACAACGCTTGCAGCGCGGCCCGTTCCATCAGCGCATCCACACGGTCCGCCAGCCCCGGCGTGACACGAGCCTCACACTTGAAACCCCGTCCAAACACCTTTTTCCGGCCGGTCTCGGCCGCCGCGACACTTTCGCGCACAGCCGTCACCCAAACGCCGCGCCCCGGAAGCACCCGCTTCAGATCCGGAACCACCTCACCCTCAGGATCAAGCACGAACCGGATCAGCGAGCTGACGGGCTGAACCTCCCGCGTAACGGCACATTGCCGCTCGGTCGGGTCATTCTTCCTTGGCACGCCGCCACTCCTTCAGACCGGCCGACCCTTTGCCCCGTTGTCTCCGCAGGCCGCCGGTCAGTCCTTCTTTCCTTCAGATCATCCGGTGAACCGGGCCCGGTTGAGCCTGGCACCATTGACCGTCTTCAAAGCCGCCGGGCTGTCCTGCCCCCACTGGGCTGCAGGAAACTCACGAGGCGGCCGCCCCGTTCAGCCGTTCAAAATGGCACCGGCTGGCGCTTCTTCCTCGACCGTTTCAACGGCCTCTTCAATCTCTTCCTCGGCCTCTTCCACCTCAGCGGCAGCCTGGGCAGCCAGCTCTTCCTCAGTGACCCAGCCGGCTGCGATACGGGCTGCCATCACCATGTTTTCGGCATCCGCCCGGGAGACGTCAAACGCGGACAGGGCGCCTTCAAAACGTTTGGTTTCACCGTCCTTGCGTTCGGTCCAGCCGACCAGATCGTCGGCGGCACAACCGGCCAGATCTTCCATCGACTTGATGTCGTCCTTGCCGAGGGCCACCAGCATCGCCGTAGTGATGCCGTCGACGGAGCGCAGATCGTCGGAGACCCCGAGGGCGATCCGCTCTTCATCAAGCTTGGCTTCCAGTTCGCCCAGGTAATCCCGGGCACGGGCCTGGATCTCCACGGCCGTATCGTCGTCGAAACCTTCGATCATGGAGATTTCCTCAATCTCCACATAGGCAACTTCCTCAACGGAGGTAAAGCCTTCCGTTGCCAGAAGCTGGCCAACCATCTCATCAACGTTAAGGGCTTCCATGAAGAGCTGCGAGCGCTCCAGGAATTCCTTCTGACGGCGGTCGGATTCTTCCTGCTCGGTCATGATGTCAATCGCCCAGCCCGTGAGCTGGGAAGCAAGACGCACATTCTGACCGCGCCGGCCGATGGCAAGCGACAGCTGGTCATCGGGCACCACAACTTCGATCCGTTCCGCGTCCTCGTCAAGCACAACCTTGGCAACTTCTGCCGGCTGGAGTGCGTTGACGATGAAAGTCGCGGCTTCTTCGTTCCACGGAATGATGTCGATCTTCTCGCCCTGCAGCTCGCCGACAACGGCCTGAACGCGGCTGCCGCGCATCCCCACACAGGCCCCGACCGGGTCGATGGAAGAATCCTTGGAGATCACCGCGATCTTGGCGCGGGAGCCCGGATCACGGGCCACGGACTTGATTTCGATGACGCCATCATAGATTTCCGGCACTTCCTGGGCGAACAGCTTGGCCATGAATTGCGGATGGGTGCGCGACAGGAAGATCTGCGGGCCGCGCTGCTCGCGGCGGACATCATAGATGATGGCCCGGATCCGGTCGCCGGTGCGGAAGATCTCGCGCGGGATCAGCTCGTCCCGGCGCACAATGCCTTCGCCGCGGCCCAGATCCACGATGACGTTGCCATATTCAGCCCGCTTGACGACACCATTGATGACTTCACCGACCCGGTCCTTGAATTCGTCATACTGGCGGTCGCGCTCTGCTTCGCGCACTTTCTGCACGATCACCTGCTTTGCGGACTGCGCGGCGATCCGGCCGAAATCCAGCGGCGGCAGCGGCTCGGCAATGAAATCGCCCAGACTGGCTTCCGGGTTGCGGGACTGTGCGTCTTCCAGCGCGATTTCCGTCGACACGTTTTCCACGGCCTCAACCACCTGAAGCAGGCGCTGCAGCCGGATCTCGCCGGTCTTCGGATTGATCTCGGCGCGCACTTCGGTTTCCGTGCCATAGCGGGAGCGGGCCGCCTTCTGGATCGCATCTTCCATAGCGTTGATCACGATCATCCGGTCGATCGACTTCTCCCGGGCAACCGCATCCGCAATTTGCAGCAGTTCCAGCCGGTTCGCGCTGATTGCCATATTCCACTCCTCTTGCGCCAGGTTCGGGCCTTGGTCTTGGTGGCGCGTTTGTCCTGCCCGTCAGCCTCGACGGCTTAGTTGGGCGTATTGTCCTGTGTCAGCTCGTCTTCCTGGCCGCGCGCCGCAAGGGCCGCTTTTTCGGCCTGAAGCGCAGCGGTAATCAAATCGTCGGTGAGCACGAGCTTGGCCTCGCCGATATTTTCCAGCGGCAGCAGCACCGTGTCCTGATCGCCGTCCTTCACATCGGGAAGGCGCACCTGCGCTGCACCATTCCCGGCGCCGAGCAGCGTGCCACGAAAGCGCTTGCGGCCGTCAAGCATCACGGCCATTTCCACTTTCAGCTCATGGCCTGCCCAGCGCTCGAAATCACCGGCCCGCACCAGAGGGCGGTCGATACCGGGAGACGAGACTTCCAGATGATAGGCCCGGTTGATCGGATCTTCCACATCTAGGGCGGGCGAGACCGCCCGGCTGACCGCCTCGCAATCTTCAACTGTCATGGTGCCATCGGGGCGCTCGGCCATGATCTGCAGCGTGCACCCGTTGGCCGCGCTGATCTTGGTACGCACAAGACGGAACCCAAGGTCTTCGATGACCGGCTCCACAATGGCCGCAACACGGGCATCGAGGCCCTGTTCCGTGACAAGTCTTGGTTCGTGTGCGCTCACACCTGGCTCCTGTTCAAACCGTCTTCGGCCGTCAGCTCCGCTAAGGCCCCGCCGCCGTTCCAATGAGGCTCCCTGCCGGGCGGCGTGTTTCCGGCTGTGCTTAAGCAAAAAAGAGCGGGTCCCCGGCGGGCCCACTCTCAAAATGCTCAGATAAGCCGTTTGAGGTGAAACACCGGCTGTATAACGCCAAAGCCGGGCAAAACGCAAGACCCTCGCGCCAAATCCCAAAAAGAACTTCCAACAGCCGTTAACAGCAATCTCAATTGTGAGACCGCCCCGCCCCGTTCAGAGCCCAACCCTGGAAGCCGGGCTCAGGCCTGTTCACGCCTGCGGAAGGTCAGATACCGCCCCCGGCGGCCTTCCCGGACCGCCTTGGCTTCATAGCGGGTCCCCGGCCAGCCCTGCCAGGGCTCCTTCCAGTCCCGCGCGGTCTGCGCGGTCCAGTCGAAAGCGTCATGGTCGCGGCAGTGGCGCAAGGTCCAGTCGATATAGGTGTCGATGTCACTGGCAAAGCGGAACTCACAGCCCGGCTTCAAGGCACGGGCATAGCGGGTCAGATTGTCCGCATTGATGAACCGGCGCTTCCAGTGGCGCTTTTTCGGCCAGGGATCCGGATAGAGCTGATAGGCCAGATCCAGCGAGGCTTCCGGCAGCCAGTCGAGCACATTGACCGCGTCATCATCATAGAGGCGGATATTCTTCAAGCCCTCTTCGACAACAGCCGTGACCGCCTTGGCCATGCTGCCGACAAACGGCTCCACGCCGATAAAGCCCGTACCCGGCTGGGTGCGCGCCCGGTGCAGGAGATGCTCCCCGCCACCAAAGCCGACCTCAAGACAGACCCCGGTCACATCAGCTTCAAACAGATCCGTCAGGTCCGCAGGCGCAGGCACGTCCAGATCCAGCGCCAGACGCGGCAATTCCGTTTCCATTAGCGCCTCGCGGCGCGGGCTGAGCGGCTTGCCTTTCCGGCGGCCAAAAAAGGAACCTTCGTAACGGTCAGTCATTTCAAAACAGGCACTTCAAACAGCTTCCACTCCCGCAACGGCCTTGTCAGCAATCCGGGAATATCCGCTCCAAAAATCAGAAGATCGCCAGCACATGGCCGGCGATCCTGTGTTTCGGTCGTCGCGACGCTTCGGACAGCTTATCCCGCAAGCGGGCGCAGGGCGTCAACGAGATCGGTCTTTTCCCAGCTGAAACCGCCATCAGCGTCCGGCTGACGGCCGAAATGGCCATAAGCCGCGGTGCGCTCATAGATCGGATTGTTCAGCTTCAGGTGCTCGCGGATACCCCGCGGGCTCAGGCCCATAACCTCGCGCAGGGTCTTTTCCAGACGCGTTTCATCGCAGCGGCCCGTACCGTGCAGGTCCACATAGACCGACAACGGATCGGAGACGCCGATGGCATAGGACAGCTGGATGGTGCAGCGGTCCGACAGGCCGGCCGCCACCACATTCTTTGCAAGATAGCGGGCCGCATAGGCCGCCGAACGGTCCACCTTGGTCGGGTCCTTTCCGGAGAAGGCACCGCCGCCATGGGGCGCGGCCCCGCCATAGGTGTCGACAATGATCTTGCGGCCGGTCAGGCCAGCGTCCCCGTCAGGACCACCAATCACGAAGGCGCCGGTCGGGTTCACGTGCCATTCAGTCTCGTTGCTGATCCAGCCGTCGGGCAGCGCCGTCAGGATATAGGGCTCAACGATCTTGCGCACGTCCTCCGACGTCAGCGCCGGGTCGAGATGCTGGGTGGACAAAACGATGGAGGTGGCCGCCACGGGCACACCGTTTTCATAGCGCACGGTCACCTGGCTCTTGGCATCCGGGCCCAGCACCGGCTCCGTGCCGGACTTGCGAGCCTCCGCCAGAAGACGCAGAATTTTGTGAGAATAAAGGATCGGGGCTGGCATCAGCTCTTCGGTCTCGCGGCACGCATAGCCGAACATGATGCCCTGGTCGCCGGCGCCCTCATCCTTGTTGCCGCCAGCATCAACCCCTTGGGCGATATGGGCAGACTGAGCATGGAGATGCACCGCGATGTCGCAGGTTTCCCAATGGAAGCCGTCCTGCTCATAGCCGATATCCTTTACGGCCATGCGAGCAAGATGGGCAATATAGTCATTTGTGATGGTGGCCGGACCCCGGGTTTCGCCCGCAATCACGATGCGGTTGGTGGTCGCCAGGGTTTCGCAGGCCACACGTGCTTCGGGCATTTCCTTGAGATAGGCATCAACAACCGCATCGGAAATACGGTCGCAGACTTTGTCCGGGTGCCCTTCGGACACAGACTCGGAAGTGAACAGGTAATTCTGACGTGCCATTGGCGATCGTCCTTCTGGGAATGAATATGACAGAAGCGGCGAATGACATTCGCCGCTTCATGTGCATCAATCTTAGAAGATCCAGGCCGCGTCAAGCGTGTTGTGTTTTTTTATCACTCATCGCCGGCCAGGGAACGGACCAGGTCAACGATCCGGCGGCGGACCTTCGGGTCCTCGATGCGGACAAAGGCCTTGTTCAGGGACAACCCTTCCGAAGATGACAGGAAATCGACCACATAAGAGGTCGGCTGTGTCTCTCCGAAGCCTTCGGCTTCTTCCGGGGTGCCCGGAGCATCTTCAAAGAAGAAGGAAACGGGGACTTTCAAAATGGTGGCAATATGCTGCAGGCGGCTGGCGCCAATGCGGTTCGTGCCTTTTTCATATTTTTGAATCTGCTGGAAGGTGATGCCGAGGCTCTCACCCAGTTTTTCCTGGCTCATACCAAGCATCATCCGGCGAAGACGGACGCGGCTTCCAACATGTATATCAATTGGATTTGGAGACTTCTTACTGGGCATGTACGTCGCTCTTTCTTTTTCTCGCGGCGAATGTCCGCTCGCTTTAGTTAGTACAAGCTCTTCCTGATCCTCCCACCAGACCCGGAAAATTGAAGAAAGCCCGCAACCCTTCACTTGCACATGAATAACCTTCAATCGGCTATTTCACGGTTGTATCACACTTTAATCACTCAACTCAAACAAAAAACATCAATTTTCACGCGAGTTCTGGTTGCAGCGTGAAAAACACGCAAATCCCACAAGTGTTATCGAAATAAAGAGCACAGGAAGATCGCCAAATTTTACGTAGATAGTCCTGCTTAAACCCTGCGGAAGCTTCACATCAAGCACACCACGCTCGAAAATAGGTAGTTGTCCTACAATGTTTCCCGCCCCATCAACAATGGCAGATATACCGGTATTTGCAGCCCTTACGACGGGCAACCCGGTCTCGATTGCGCGCATACGGGCCTGCTCGAAATGCTGGTATGGCCCCGGCGTGCGCCCGAACCATGCATCATTTGTCACGTTCAACAAAAACGCCGTATTTCCGGTCACTTCGCCAGCAAGACCCGGAAAAATCACTTCATAACAAATAAGTGGCAGAAATCCGGTACCCGCCGAAGTTGACAGCACCCGGCGCTGATATCCGGCTTCGAAGCCCTCCAGAGGACCCGCAAGACTGGAAATCCCGAGCGTTTCCAGCAAGGGTTTCAAAGGTACGAATTCCCCGAAAGGAACCAGCCGCATCTTGTCGTAGAACCCTTCAACAGTGCCGTCATTTGCGATCAGGTAAATACTGTTGAAGTATTCGTTTTTTTGCGTTCCCGGCTCAGAACGTACCGCTCCGGTGGCAAGTTCACTGTTTTCCCCCAGGGCGTTGCCGATTTTGAACAGCGCACCGGGCTCCTGGGTCAGCAAAAACGGCACAGCTGATTCGGGCCACACAACCAGCCTCTGCTGCCCGACCCGTGCGTTGCCGCCCAAAGGCGCTTCCGTCATGTCGAGATAGGTGCGGAAGATCCCGTCCTTCAGTTCCGGCCGCCACTTGTCCGCCTGATCAATTGCCGGCTGCACGATGCGGATGTCGAGATCAGAGTCCACCGGAGCAAGCATCCAGAGGCGGAGGCAGCCAAAGACGGCCACAAGGACAAGGGCGCCAGCGGCCAGGGACACCGCTCCGGCCCGCTGGGTGAAGGGCCGGGTGTCCGCAAGCACGGCCGGTGTTGCCGCAATGGCAACCACAAGAAAAGTCAGTCCGTAAAGCCCCACCAGGCTGGCAATCTGTGTCAGCGGCAATACGCCGGACACCCCATATCCGAACGCGTTCCAGGGAAAGCCGGTCAGGACATGGCCACGGACCCAGTCCGACAAGGTCAGGCAGGCAGCCAGCAGCAAGATCCGCTGAAACCGGCCGCTCCAGAACACGGCCGCCAGTGCAACCCCCGCGCCGGTAAAGAGGGCCAGCCCGACCGGCATGGCCACAACGGCAAAGGGCATCAACCAGGCAAACCGGTCCCCATCCACCAGAAAGGCGGTTCCGATCCACCACAGTCCGGAGAGGAAATAGCCAAAGCCGAACAACCAGCCAAGGGCAAAGCCGGTGCGGACCCGCGCCCAGACCCGTCCGCGCCCCGGCTCGATGGCGCCATCCAGAAGCCAGACAAGGCAGGGAAAGGCAATCAGCAAGACCACAGACAAGTTGTAGGGTGGCAGCGCAAAGGCTGTTGCCGCGCCCAGAAGGATGCATAGGAGGCGCCGTTGCAGCCCCCAGGCGAGCAAGAACGTGTTTGGCAGAAAACTCAGCCTGTACGAGAGCCAATTCATCAAAACCGATCCCCAAATGCGATTTGGAGATTTGTCGGCTCCCCCGCAGGGGGGTCAAGGCAAAATGTCCGGCAACGCTTTGAAAAGCACACCCAAAGCGCTTTTAGCGCACACCGCATTTCATTGGATTTGCCTTTCGCAGCCTGAAATCCAGAGATTTCCGCGTAACAGGCAAAACGCTTTGATCCCGGAGCGCCGAGCCCCGCTCCGGGAACCGCCCAGCACCAATCCCGATTGGGATCAGGCGCTGCCGCTGGAAGGCGGTGTCTTGTCCGCCGCCACCTCTTCAGACGTAGTCCGGGGCTCTGCGGCGGCGTCCGCCGGTGCAGGCTCCGCCTTCTTCGGCCGCCGGCGCAGCTCCTGCGGCCGGGGTTCAGCCCGCCTACGGCGGATCTTCAACCGTTTGATCCGCCGGGGATCCGCATCCATGATCTCAAATTCGAAGCCCGGCATTTCCCCGGGAACAAACAGCAATTCGCCGCGCACCGGAACCCGGCCAATGGAGACATAAAGAAGCCCGCCCAGCGTATCGACATCTTCAGAAATCTCGCCCTCGGTCAAACGGGTGCCAAGCGCCTTGTCGACATCTTCCAGAGGCAAACGCGGGTCCGCAATCCAGCCCCCTTCCCCGGACGGGGCCAGCATGGCCTCCTCATCCTCATCATGTTCGTCTTCAATGTCACCCACGACCTCTTCCACAAGGTCCTCCAGCGACACCAGACCGTCCGTGCCGCCATATTCATCGATCACCAGCGCCATCTGGATCCGGCCTGCCTGCATTTTGGCCATCAGGTCCGGGGCGGGCATGGAAGGCGGGACGAAGAGCAACTCGCGCACAAGGTCCGTTTCCTTAAGGGAGACCGACAAGTCCACACAGGACAGGTCCAGGTCCGGGCTGTTGTGCCCCTTGCGGCCTGACCCGTTGCCACCATGGCCACTCCCGGATGTTCCCTGAACGGAAGAACCTGTTTCCGAAGACACGGCCGCGCTGCCAGCGGCGGCGTCCTCCGCCCCCTCGGGAAGACGGCTGCAGCCCTGTTCGGCAATGAAACTCATCAGATCCTTGATGTGGACCATGCCGCGCGGATCATCCAGCGTCTCTTCATAGACGGGCATGCGGGAATGGCCGCTCTTCTGGAACAGCTCCATCAGGCGGCTCAAGCTGGTATCGACATCGACCGCATCAATGTCGGCCCGCGGGATCATGACATCATCGACGCGCAATTCCCGCAGGCGCAGAATATTGCCGAGCAGCAAGCGCTCTTCGGGCGAAAACGCGGTGTCGCCACTGCCGCCGCGCGCCAGCTCGTCTTCCAGATTTTCGCGCAGGCTCGAGGACTGACGCCCCAAGCGCAGCATGCGTTTGAGATTTTCGAGAAAGGCCGCAGTCCGCTGCGGCTTGGTCTCTTGCGGGTCTTCTCCGTCCGGAGAGTGCCCCGTGCCGGCGGCTTTCGCGTCGCCTGCCGGACTTTGCGGTTCAACTGCGTTCATCATCTATCAAAACAAGAGTGTCATGCCCCATGATGCCACCTAACCGCTGTCTGCCACAAGAGGACTGTCCGCATAGGGGTCATCTATACCTATCGATGCCAAAATGATCTTTTCCAGACGTTCCATCAATTCGGCTTCTTCATCGTCCTGGTGGTCATAATCGAAAAGATGAAGCAAACCATGAACGGTGAGATGGGAAAGATGGTCTGAAAATTCAACTCCCATTTCCTGCGCTTCGCGCTGGACCGTTTCAAAGGCAAAAACAATGTCCCCGAGAAGCGGGCCATAGACCTCACCCTGCGGGTCGCTGCCGGGAAAGGACAGAACATTGGTCGGCTTGTCCTTGTCCCGCCACTGGCCGTTCAGCTTCCGGATCGCCGCATCATCCGTAAACACCAGCGAGACTTCCGAAGTCGCAAGCGCCTGAAGATCCGCTCCGGCAAAGGCCGCCGCGATAGCGCGTTCAGACAGGCGCAGCAGCTCTGTCTCGTCAGGCCAGTTGCCGGCCTCCCGTGACAGGTCGATCTGAAATCCCGCTGGCAGGGCCATTCCGGTGGTCTCAACTCCGTTCATCTTCAGGCCGGACGGCGCCTATTGGGCAGCGTCCGCCTCCGACTCGCGCCGCCGCGCCTCATAGCGCCGCTCGCGCGCTTCGGATTCTTCGCGCGACGCATTGTCATAGGCAGTCACGATCCGGCCCACCAGCTCATGACGCACCACGTCCTGTTCGTTGAATCGGATATGGGCAACGGCCGGAATGTCGGTCAGAAGGCCCAGCGCTTCGCGCAAACCGGATTTCTGGCCCGAGGGCAGGTCGATCTGGCTGGGATCGCCGGTGACAATCATCTTCGAGCCTTCCCCAAGGCGGGTCAGGAACATTTTCATCTGCATGGACGTGGTGTTCTGCGCTTCATCCAGCAGCACAACCGCATTTGACAAGGTGCGGCCACGCATGAAGGCGAGCGGCGCCACCTCAATCATGCCGGACTGGAGCCCCCGGTCGACTTTCTCCGCCGGCATCATTTCATAAAGCGCATCATAGATCGGCCTCAGATAAGGGTCGACCTTGTCCTTCATTTCCCCGGGCAGGAAACCCAGGCGCTCACCCGCTTCGACGGCCGGGCGGGACAGGATCAGCCGGGCCACATCGCCCCGCTCAAGAAGGGCTGCGGCATAGGCCACCGCCAGAAAGGTCTTGCCGGTGCCCGCCGGACCCGTGCCGAAAATGAGATCGGCCCGGTCCATGGACCGGATATAGGCGTCCTGGGTCGGGGTGCGCGCCACAATGGTCTTGCGCCGGGTTGCAATCTGGGCAAAGGCCAGCCGCGATTTGGGCTCCAGCGTCGGCAGGGGCAATTGGGCATCGGCCGCCGCTGCCATCCTGAGGGCACCGTCCACATCGCCCGGATGGATTTCCTGGCCCTGCAGCAGGCGCTGATAAAGCGCCTCAAGCGCCGTGCGCGCCTGGGTGCAGGCCGTTTCGGAGCCCTTCAAGGTGACCTGATTGCCGCGCGCAATCGCATCCACCCCGAGCCGCTGCTCAATCAGGGCCAGGTTCTGGTCGAACTGGCCGAAGAGATCACCAATCAGCCGGTTGTCTTCAAAAGCAAGAACGATATGGGTCATGTCGGAGGCCAGCCCGGCCGGGGTCGAGGGATCCGATTGCTTGCGGGACGAAGAAGAACTGTCGCGCGTCAAATGACGTCTCCTTTAGAGCGCGGCCGGAACCGGCTGGGGATTCTCAAGATTATCTTGCCTCCCAATCAGCCGCCCGAACAGAGAATTAGATCCGATCTCGATGATTTCCACCGCTTGTATCGAGCCGATCAGATCCTCCGCTGCATCAATCTGCACCGGCTGCAGCCAGGGGGACTTGCCAACAAGCTGGCCCGCGTTACGGCCCTTTTTTTCCAGAAGCACGTCGCAAACCATGCCCTTGCGCGAGGCATTGAAGGCCTTTTGCTGCGCGCTGACCAGCGTTTGCAGCTCGGCCAGGCGGGCGGATTTCACTTCTTCCGGCAGCTGATCCTCCATGGCCGCCCCGGGTGTGCCGGGACGCTGGCTATACTTGAAGGAAAAGGCCGAGCCGTATTCCACCCGGCGGATCAGGTCCATCGTATCCTCAAAATCCTGATCCGTTTCGCCCGGAAAACCGACGATGAAATCGCCTGACAAGGCCAGATCGGGCGCAGCGGCGCGAATCCGGTCGATCAGACGGAAATAGTCCTCGCGGGTGTGACGGCGGTTCATGGCTTTCAGAATCTTGTCCGATCCGGACTGAACGGGAAGATGCAGATAAGGCATCAGGCTTTTCAGGTCCCGGTGCGCCTCGATCAATTCATCATCCATGTCACGCGGATGGCTGGTGGTATAGCGCAGCCGGTCGAGCCCATCGATTTCGGCCAGCCGGTGCAGCAGACGCCCAAGGCTCCAGGTCCCTCCATCCGGTGCCTCGCCGTGATAGGCGTTCACATTCTGGCCCAGCAGCGTGACCTCGCGCACGCCGGAGGCGGCCATGCGTTCGGCCTCGTCCACGATCTGTGCCACGGATCTGGAGACTTCCGCCCCGCGCGTATATGGCACCACGCAAAAGGTGCAGAACTTGTCGCAACCTTCCTGAACCGTCAGAAACGCGGCTGGAGGACGCTTGAGAACCGGCTTTTGCGCCCGCGCCGACAGGTGGTCGAATTTCGCATCAATATCAAATTCGGTCTCAACGATGCGCTTGCCCGCCCGCGCCTTGTCCAGAAGCCCTGGCAGCTGGTGGTAGCTTTGCGGGCCGACGACCAGATCGACAATCGGTGCACGCCGGGAAATCTCAGCTCCTTCCGCCTGGGCGACACAGCCGGCCACGCCGACCATCATGTCCTTGCCGGATTTGGCACGCTCTTCCTTGACCTTGCGGATCCGGCCCAGCTCGGAATAAACCTTTTCCGCCGCCTTTTCCCGGATGTGACAGGTGTTCAGGATCACCAGATCCGCGTCTTCCAGGTCCTCGGTGGTCTGATAGCCTTCGGGAGCCAGCACATCGGTCATGCGCTCACTGTCATAGACATTCATCTGGCAGCCATAGGTGCGCATGAACACCTTACGCATGTTGCTGCCGTTTTTTGTGCCGGTCTCGGCCGGGGAAACGGCGCTGGCGGTCGTCTCACTGTCTTTGTCCGGGCGGCTTTCCATTCGCTCCTCGTGGCCTTGTCTGTGGCCGTCCTGTCTCGGTAACCGGTGCAGGGGATGTCTTCCAAAACCGCGTCATGCCGCTTCAGCAGCGCTGCCTTGTCCCGCAGACCGCCGGGCTGCGGCTGGTCCTTTGGGGCAGTCCCCTTTCGTCAGGCGCCACCTTTAGCCGTTTTTTCATCCAATGAGAAGAACCCGTTCTGCTCCGGCTCGCCGAAATCGGCCTGATCGACCGGCTTTTGCAGCAACGAGGCCAAAGTCAGCGCCCGCACTTCCCGTTCCAGGCGCAAGCTCAGCGCCTTGCGGTCAGTTGCTCTGTCAATGGCAATGGGCGTGCCCCAGCTCACGATCACATCCAGCGCGCCTCTTGAGAAGATCCCCCAAAGATGGCCCGCCAGTTCCATATCCCCATACCAGGCCACATGGGGCCGGTGCGCGCGGCCCATGGGCAGGCCATAAAAGCCCTGATAGGCAATGGAGAGCGGCTGCACCCAGACCTTGCCGTCTTCGCTTTCGCCCAATGCCCGGGTGGCAGCCCCTAGAAGCGCGGAACGGAACGGCAGAACACTGTTGCCGTCATTGGAGGTGCCTTCGGCAAACAGCACCATGGCATCTCCTTGCCTTATGCGCTCTGCGATCTGGCTGGCCACCTTGCCGGTTTCAGAGCGGCGGGTGCGGTTCACGAACACCGTACGCTGCAATTTTGCAAAAAGCCCGAAAACCGGCCAGCCGGACACTTCCGATTTGGCGATGAAGGACAGGGGCATCAGGGAGCCGATCACTGTAATGTCGACCCAGGAGGCGTGATTGGCGGTGATCAGAAGCGGCCGGTCCGCAGCCGGGCGGCCCACCGTGCTGATCTTGATACCCACAAGGCGGGTTGCGATCCGGTGCCAGATCTGCGGCAGACGGGTCTTGAGGGCCAGGTCAAACCTGACCGCCAGCCATTGCAGCGGGATCAGCACGAGGGACACAAGGGTCAGGACAAACACAAGCCACGCGGCTTTCAGGTTAGCTATCATTCTGCTCGCTCTTGGAGCCCTCCAGTGGGACACCGTAAAGCTCCAGCCGATGATCAACAAGCTTGTAGCCGAGTTTCTTGGCAATGAAATCCTGCAGCGCCTCAATTTCCTCGCTGCGGAATTCAATCACCCGGCCGCTGCGCAGATCAATCAGATGATCGTGATGCTCATCGGGAACGGTTTCATAGCGGGAGCGGCCGTCGCGGAAGTCGTGCCGTTCGATCATGCCGGCATCTTCAAACAGTTTCACGGTCCGGTAGACGGTCGAAATGGAAATGCCCGGATCAATCGCCACCGCCCTGCGGTACAGCTCTTCCACATCCGGATGTTCTTCGGAAGCCTGCTCCAGAACGCTTGCAATGACCCGGCGCTGCTCCGTCATGCGCATGCCTTTTTCAATGCACATGTCCGCCAGCGTGGAGTGCCGTTCATCCGCCATGAAGTTGCTGCCTGCTTGTTGACTTGGTCTTTTGCGTAGTGCGGCTTAACGAAGATCCACGCGCATGACAAGCGCCGTGCCGTCGCCGCCGCTCTCGCTATAATAGGCCTTGCGCTCGCCCACTTGGCGGAAGCCGAGGCTGCGGTAGAGCAGCAGCGCCGGTTCGTTGGCCGCATCAACCTCCAGAAAGAGAGAACTGCACCGGTCGCTGTAGAGCCGGAACAGGCCGGCTTCCATCAGCTTCTTTCCAATACCCCGCCCGCGCTGGCGCGGATCGACCGCAATCGTGATGACCTCGGCCTCATCGGCCGCGCTGCGCAGGATCAGAAAGCCCAGCGGAGCCCGTGTGCCATAAGGGCTTGCGCGGCGGGCCACCAGCATGGATGTCCCGCTCTGCCCCTTCATGCGGGCCAGGTCTTCCGCCGTCCACTTGTTCGCAAAGGAGGCCGCATGGATACCGGCCAGCTTGGGCAGATCCTCGTCCAGCGCGTCTTCCACAACCGGCGGCTGGGTCCAGAACCACCAGAAACTCATTGCCGCTCAATCCTCCCCCGGGTTTGAGGCGTTGCATCAGGAGGCCGCAGATAAAGCGGCGACGGCGCGGAAAGGGCCGGGTCTGCGAGGACGCCCAGCTCTGCCACATCCCGGATTTCGGGAAAGCCGGCCCGGGACAGGATCCTGTCTCCGGAAAGTTCAAGCGCCGCCGCGACACTGTCTGCAGCCGATCCGGCCAATCTTATGCCCTTCGGCAGGGTGGCCGCAAGATCAGACAAGCGGCGCACACCGGCTGCGCTCAAGCTGCTGCCGGAAGCATCAAATTCCTGGCAATAGACCTCGTCAGCCTTGCCGGTGAGCGCCACCAGCACCGGAGCCCCGCCATCGGCAGGCGCCGAGGCCCGGGCGATGGCCGCCAGTGTCGTGATGCCAACCACCGGCGTGCCCAGCACCAGGCCAAAGCCGCGTGCCACGGCCAGCCCGACCCGGAGGCCGGTGAAACTGCCCGGCCCGACGGTCACCGCGACCCGGTCAAGACCGGAAAACGCCGTGGAGCTCTCGGCCATCACCTCGCCGATCATATCCATTAGCCGTTCGGCATGGCCCCGGCCGATTTCCTCGCCCAGCGCCCGGAAACAGGCCGAGGCCGCCCCGTCGTCAAGGACGGCCGCAGCGCAATTGGCAAGGGACGTATCGATGGCAAGCAGTCGCATGCCTATGCCACTACCTTCTTGCCGGTCCGGAGTCGAGCCGCGCTTTGGACCTACGCCCAATTGCGGGCTTGCGCTCCACAAAGAAAGCCCGATCCCTGCTTTCAGGCATTTGTTTCCAAAACGAAAAAGGCCCGGCGCTGCCGCCGGGCCCTGAGGATCGTCTCGGACATTCGTCAGATCGGCCGGACTTCTTCCACTTCCGGGACAAAGTGGCGCAAAAGGTTCTGGATGCCGTGCTGGAGGGTTGCCGTGGAAGACGGGCAGCCTGCACAGGCGCCGCGCATCGACAAATACACAATCCCTTCCTTGAAGCCCTTGAAGGTGATGTCGCCACCATCCTGGGCCACGGCCGGGCGGACCCGTGTTTCCAGAAGCTCCTTGATGGTATTGACGGTCTCCTCGTCGCCGTCTTCGAAGAATTCACCTTCTTCGATATCCTCCGACTGGCCTGCCGCCATGACTGGCTGCCCGGACATGAACTGTTCCATGATCACCCCGAGAATGGCCGGTTTCATGTGCTGCCAGTCCGTGTCGTCCTTGGTGACGGTCACAAAGTCATGGCCGAAAAACACGGCCACTACACCGGGAACATCAAACAGTTTCTCGGCCAGGGGGGACGCCCCCGCATCGGCCCGCGAGCGGAAATCATAGGTGCCTTCGGGCAGAACAATCCGGCCGGGCAAAAACTTCAACGTGGCCGGATTGGGAGTTGCTTCCGTTTGAATAAACATTTTTGTCGTCCTTGGCGTTTTTCAACGCGTCCCTTCACCGGACGGGCAGCCTGCGTTAAGTGGCAGATTGTCCGGCCTGTTCACTGCGCGCCAAGCCGGAACACACCGGTTCTTCTCGCCTCGGCAACGCTGGTGTCCTGCGCCTCTCCTTCATCGCAAAACACCGATGGGTTCTTCTACCGCAAATCGGAGAAGTTTGGAACCGTTAAAAACTAGATAGGTGTCCGGCTGGCCGGATCAAGATCCCACAGAAAAACTGATCAGGCAGCCCGGTTCTGGCAGCCGTTTCAGGCAAGCGCCGCAATGGAATCATCGTCCAGATTGCCCGGCACGATGGTCACAGGAATCGGGAACGTGCCCGCCGATTTTCCGGCAATGGAGGAGACCAGCGGTCCCGGCCCTTCCGAACCGGTGCTGGCGGCCAGAACCAGGATCGCGATATCCGCATCGGCCTCGATCAGGTCCAGTATTTCTTCGGACTGGGTGCCTTCCCGCACAACCGTTTCCGGTTCGGTGCGGGCGACGGAGCGGATCCGCTCGGCGGCCTTGGCGAGGGTTGCCTCGGCCTTTTCCAGGGCTTCCGCCCGCATGATGTCTTCCACGCCCAGCCAATGCTGGAAATCGCCCGGTGCAATCACGAAGACGAGTGTCACGACCCCACTTGTCCGTGCCGCCCGCTTTGCCGCATAGACGATTGCCCTGTCGCATTCAGGCGTTTCATCAACCACGACCAGAAATTTCCGGCGGTGGCCCTCTTCGTTGCTTTTCCGAATAGCTACCATGGGTGCATGCTGCCACCGGCGCTCACGCATCGCAAGCAGGGAAATCCCGGCACGCGCTGCGCTTGCGCCTTACAGGATAAACTTCGACAGATCGACATTCTTGGCCAGATCGCCAATATTGTCCTTCACGAAGGACGCCGTGATCTCGATGGTTTCCCCGGACCGGTCCGGCGCGGTGAAGGAGATCTCGTCCAGGATGCGCTCCATGACGGTCTGCAGGCGCCGGGCTCCGATATTTTCCACCGAGGCATTCAGGTCCACGGCCACAGACGCGATTTCCTCAATTGCGTCTTCGGTGAAGGACAAGCTGACGTTTTCCGTGTCCAGCAGAGCCACATATTGTTTGATCAGGCTGGCTTCCGGTTCAGTGAGAATGGCCCGGAAGTCCTCCTTGGTCAGCGCCCGCAATTCCACCCGGATCGGCAGACGGCCCTGCAATTCGGGCAGAAGATCGGAGGGCTTGGCCACATGGAACGCGCCGGAGGCGATGAACAGAATGTGGTCGGTCCTGACCGGGCCGTGTTTCGTGGACACGACCGTACCCTCGATCAGCGGCAACAGATCGCGCTGCACCCCTTCGCGGGAGACATCCGCCCCGGCCCGGCCTTCCCGGGCGCAGATCTTGTCGATCTCATCCAGAAACACAATGCCGGAATTCTCCACAAGGGCGATGGCTTCCTCAACGACCTTGTCCTCGTCCAGCAACTTGTCGGATTCTTCATTTATCAGCAACGCATAGCTGTCGCGCACTGTGGTCCGCTTGGTCTTGGTCTGGCCGCCAAAAGCCTTGCCAAGCAGGTCGGACATATTCATCACCCCGACGCTTGCGCCAGGCATGCCGGGAAGATCGAAGCTGGGCATCTGCGTCTGAGCGCGCACCTCCACCTCGATTTCCTTGTCGTCCATTTCGCCGTCGCGCAGTTTGGCGCGGAAACTGTCCCGGGTCGCCGGGCTGGCATTGCTGCCCACAAGCGCGTCCAGAACCCGCTCTTCGGCCAGAACATGGGCCTTGGCCTTGACCTCTTCGCGCTTCTTGTCCCGGATCAGCGTAATACCGGCTTCCACCAGATCGCGCACAATCTGTTCCACATCCCGGCCGACATAGCCGACCTCGGTAAACTTGGTCGCTTCAACCTTTGTGAAGGGGGCATGGGCCAGTTTTGCCAGACGCCGGGAAATCTCCGTCTTGCCGACCCCGGTCGGGCCGATCATCAGGATGTTTTTCGGCAGCACTTCCTCACGCATTTGACCTTGAAGCTGCTGACGCCGCCACCGGTTGCGCAGGGCGATCGCCACGGCGCGCTTGGCATCTTTCTGGCCAACGATATAGCGGTCGAGTTCGGATACGATCTCCCGCGGAGAAAAATCGGTCATTTTTTAAGATACGCCTTCCGTCTTCATATCTTGCATCTGCAGGCAGCTGCACGCGGTGACACAGCCCCGGGGCAAGGCCATGAGAGACAAGCCCTGTGCCCGGCCCGGCGCGGCCTATTCAGCAGCATCCAGCACCTCGACTGTGACGCTGGAATTGGTGTAGACGCAGATTTCAGCGGCCACAGCCATGGCCTTGCGGGCAATTGTTTCCGCATCATAGCCGGTCTCCGCCAGAGCCCGTCCGGCGGCAAGGGCATAGTTGCCGCCCGACCCGATGCCCATGACGCCACCTTCCGGCTCCAGCACATCGCCTGTCCCGGTCAGCACCAGCGACACATTCTTGTCGGCCACCAGCATCATCGCTTCCAGGCGGCGCAAATACCGGTCCGTGCGCCAGTCCTTGGCGAGTTCCACACAGGCCCGCATCAGCTGGCCCGGATATTGTTCCAGTTTCGCTTCCAGCCGTTCAAACAGGGTGAAGGCATCGGCTGTCGCCCCGGCGAACCCGGCAATCACCTCGCCCTTGGCCAGAGGCCGGACCTTGCGGGCGGAATGTTTGATCACGGTCTGGCCGAGGGACACCTGGCCATCACCGGCAATCACCACCTTGCCGCCCTTGCGCACCATCATGATCGTCGTCCCGTGCCACTGGGCCGGTTCGCGCGTCTCGCTCATTCAGTCCTCTTGGGTTTTTCCTTGCTGCCGCCCTATGTAGGCGGCATTTCCATCTTTTCCAAGCTCTCTTTCAGCTGCGGCAGGCCACCAGCCCCTTTGCAAGGCCTTGCCTTCAGTGGGACATTTCGATCCGGGTCGCCTTGAGCAGCGCCTCAACCAGCTTGTCCAGCTGGCCGCTTAGCCGGTCATCCGCCAGATCGCCACGCTCGTCGAACGCAGAAGAAGCCTTAGGCACGGACACCATTTGCGGCAGAACCAGCGCGCCCAGGCCCACTTCCAGGATGGTACGCATGCCGATCAGACCGCGCATGCCGCCAAAGCCTCCCGGAGAGGCCGCCCCGAGCGCAAACACCTTGTTCCGGTAAGGCTCCCCCGGATCGCGCACCCGGCTGACCCAGTCGAGCGTGTTTTTCAAAAGCGGTGTTATCCCGGCATTATATTCCGGACAGGCGAGAAAGACTCCGTCCTGCCCGCTCAGCAGGCGGTGCAGCTTGCGCGCAGTTTCCGGCACCCCGTCCGTGTCTTCCAGGTCGCCGTCATAGACCGGCAGCGGATAGTCTTTCAGCGACAGGCGGGTCACCTCTGCATCCAGAATGGTAAGCCGCTTGGCCACCAGCGCCGTCAGCTGAGCATTCAAAGAACCGCTGCGCACCGAGCCGGAGCACACAAGTATTTTCGGATTACGCATCAACCACCTCTTCTCAGCTGAACCTATTCCCTATCAAACGGGTCCCAAAGGCATATGGCAAGCGGGAGCGGCTTCGCCACCCCCGAATGGCGGTCCAAGGAAGAGGTGCAGGCTCAGAACAGGCTGGCAATGAAACCGGGCACGCATTTGACCGCATAGGTCCAGTCGTCCTTGCGCCACCTGGACATTTCGTAGAGAGAGTCGCCCAGCTCTTCGCCCATTTCGGCAAACAGACGGGTCGGCCCCTGTTTCATCCGGGCAACCAGCCGGTTCAACCGTACCGTATCGATTTCACCTGTCTGGATCAGGTGGATGGTGCCCAGCACCAGGGTGGTCATGCTGTCCACGCCAGACGCCCCCAGGCCGATCGGATCACAGGCCCGGATGACCTGAAACACCTTGCTGTTTTTGGCCGCGCCCGGGGCAATTGCCTCAACAAGGCTCTGCAGCCCCTCAACCATTCCGGCCCAGGGGATCGCCTTGCCCATGAAAAATTTGTAGAGCTCGGTCGTGCCATACAGATAGTCGCCTTGCTCGAACTTGTCGGCCACCTCGATCATCACAATCACATGGCCTGCCGCTCCGGCCTTGCTGCCAAGGGAGCCCAGGAACCGGCCGAATTTCGATGCCGGGGCCGAGATTGCGTCCAGCGCGCCGATCTGACGGCCGCGCATGCCGGAGACCGCCTTCATGACCTCCCGCGCCTCAGCCGGCGAGAACCCCCACTTGCGCAATTGCGCCCAGGCGGCGATCAGCTTGCGGGCATCTTCAGCCCGGCCGATTGTGCCGAGAAACTTCTTCATGTTGGGGAAGCTCTTGTCGATCAGCTCCCGCCGGAATTCGTCAAACGCACTGCTCTCGCCCAGATTGGCCGCCTCTTTGGCCAGCAGCTTTTCGGCCGGTGTGAGACGCTGATCGCGCACCGTGTCATTCGACACTGTCGACGGGTTCGCCTCCGGTGGAATGCACATGCGCTGCCAGATTGAGGCAGACTGCGGATCATTCATGGCGCTGATGGTGCGTTTGGCCGGGTCCACCCGCCCGTCCGGGCGGCGCAACCGGACCACACTGACCTGAAAATCCTTGATGGTGCCAATGGTTTTCGATCCCACACGGCCATCAACGACAAGGGCCTTGCGTGAGCCGCCCATGAGGGCATTCAGCCGCGTTTGGACAGTTTTAACATCGAGTTGCTCGTTTTTCCCGAACCGGCCCACAGAGCCGGTAATACCAATGCTTGAGTTGATCATGTCGAAAGCCCAATGATTTAAAAAAAATACGAATGTCTGTTCCTGCAGTGTAAAGACCTGAGCCCGCCAATCCGTGTGATTCGCATCACGAAAACGGCAGACGCAAGGTGTCCTCTGCGGAGAAGACTTTAAACTCCGGAAAAATATTACGTAAAGGAAATTTAGTGCCACGCACTCCTGCAAGTGCCGTCAATGGCCCTTACGGTAGACCCAGACCCTGGCCGGCGGCAGGTTTTTCCAGACCCATTCGGAACTGTGCACCGAAACGCCACGGGTTTTCGGTTTCACTGGCGCAGCAAGCCCATAGGAAAACTGTATAAAGGGGGCGCCGGGTTTCAAGAGCCTCAGGGCGTCAGTCAAAAGCGCGCGGCGCACGGGCTCCGGACGGGTCAGAAGCGGCAGAGACGAAACGATTCCATCCAGCTCCCCCCGGCCGGAATCGGCTGTACGGTTCTCTCCCGATAGAAAACCGCCGTCCTGGGCGAGCGTTTGGGCAAGCGCATAGGCATCCCCCTGAAGCACTGTGAGGCCCGGATACCGCAAGCTCAACAAGTCGCAGAAATCGGCGCTGTATTCGATGAGATTGAGATGCGGATGGACAAAGCCCCGGTCCATGAGCGCCTTGGTCACAACACCGGTGCCCGGGCCAAGCTCCACGATGCGCGAATGGGGGCGTGGCACGAGATAGGAGGCCATTTTCGCGGCCAGATCCGGGCCTGACGGGGCCACGGCTCCGGTTCTCAACGGGTTTTGGGCCCAGGAGCGGATGAATTTCATCTCATCGAGCACCCGGCTGCGCACGGCTGCGGCCTTGTCCAGCTTTTCCCGGAACCTGTCGACGCGAAAATTGTGGCGCTGCAGCATGTTACCTCACTCGCTCCCGAGAAACGAATATAGGGAGGCTCGTCAGATTTTGCCATAAAAAGACGCACAAATTGCGTGATCAGGTTCCCAGATTGTCGATGAAGTCTTTCACCTTCGAAAAGAACCCGGCGGATTCTGGATGGTTTTCGCCGGAAGATTCCTTCTCGAATTCCGCAAGCAATTCCCGCTGGCGGCGGGTCAGGTTGGTGGGGGTTTCCACGGTGACCTGAATATACATGTCGCCATGCTGGCTGGAGCGCATCACGGGCATGCCCTTGCCACGCAGGCGGAACTGCTTGCCGGTCTGGGTGCCTTCCGGCACTTTCACCCGGCTGGTGCTGCCATTGACGGTCGGCACGTCGAACTGGCCGCCAAGGGTCGCCGTCGACATGGAGATCGGCACGCGGCAGTAAAGATCCGCCCCGTCCCGCTGGAACAGGTCGTGGGGCTTGATGGACAGGAAGATATAGAGATCGCCCGCCGGGCCGCCGCGCACGCCCGCTTCGCCTTCTCCGGCCAGACGGATGCGGGTGCCGTCCTCAATTCCGGCCGGAATGTTCACCGAAAGGGTCCGGTCCTGGGTCTTGCGGCCGGTGCCGCCACAGCTTTCACAAGGGTCGGAGATCACCTGCCCCCGGCCCTGACAGGTCGGACAGGTGCGCTCCAGCGTGAAGAAGCCCTGGGCAGCGCGCACCCGGCCCGCACCGCCACAGGTACGGCAGGTGGTCGGGCTGGTGCCCGGCTTGGCACCGGACCCGGCACAAGTGTCACAGGTGATGCTGGTCGGCACCTCGATTTCGACCGTTTTGCCCACAAAGGCATCTTCCAGGGAAATGTCGAGATTGTAGCGCAGATCCGCACCGCGCTCGCGCCCGCCCGACCGGCGGCCGCCGCCCCCTCCGCCCATGCCGAAAAACTCTTCGAAAATATCGGACATGGTGGAGGAAAAATCATGGGCTCCGGCCCCTCCGCCGCCGCCAAACCCGCCATTTTCGAAGGCGGCATGGCCAAAGCGGTCATAAGCGGCGCGCTTCTGGCCGTCTTTCAACGTGTCGTAAGCCTCGTTGACTTCCTTGAACCGGGCTTCGGCCTCTGCATCCCCCGGGTTCCGGTCAGGATGGTATTTCATAGCCATCTTTCGGTAGGCACTTTTCAGAGACTTTTCGTCCGCTTCACGCGCGACGCCCAGCACCTCATAGAAATCACGTTTGGACATCAAGATCTCTCGGTCTTGTTGTTGCGCCGCGGGCAGCCTGGATGATCCGGCGCCCATAACGGCGAAAGCGCCCACCGCGCACCTGACAGGTCAGGCAACCAAACGGCCGGCGCTGGACTGAAACAGCCAGCCGGAGAACCGGCTGGCTGTCATCTGTAAAGGTTAAGCCGACTTCTTGTCGTCGTCGTCCTTGACTTCCTCAAAGTCCGCATCGACCACATCGTCCTCAGCGGCGGCGCCCGCCTCGTCACCGGCATCGGCTTCAGCGTCAGCCTGGGCGGCCTGATACATGGCTTCGCCAAGTTTCATGGACGCTTCGGCCAGAGCCTGGGTCTTGGCCTGGATGTCTTCCAGATCGTCCCCTTCCAGAGCGGTCTTCAAGGCTTCCAGAGCGCTTTCGATCGCGGCCTTGTCATCGGCAGAAACCTTGTCGCCATAGTCCTTCAGCGACTTGTCGGTGGAGTGGACCAGGGATTCGCCCTGGTTCTTGGCTTCCACCAGTTCCTTGCGCCGCTTGTCCTCATCCGCATGGGATTCAGCGTCCTTGATCATCTGATCAATGTCGCTGTCGCTGAGACCACCGGAGGCCTGGATCCGGATCTGCTGTTCCTTGCCCGTGCCCTTGTCCTTGGCAGACACGTTGACAATGCCGTTGGCATCGATGTCGAAGGTGACTTCGATCTGCGGCACGCCGCGCGGCGCGGGCGGCAGTCCGACAAGGTCGAACTGGCCGAGGATCTTGTTGTCCGCCGCCATTTCCCGCTCGCCCTGGAAGACCCGGATGGTCACTGCTGTCTGATTGTCTTCAGCGGTAGAGAACACCTGGCTCTTCTTGGTCGGGATGGTCGTGTTGCGGTCGATCAGGCGGGTGAAGACACCGCCCAGGGTCTCAATCCCGAGGGACAGCGGGGTCACGTCGAGCAGCAGGACGTCCTTCACGTCACCCTGCAGAACGCCGGCCTGGATCGCAGCGCCCATGGCCACCACTTCGTCCGGGTTCACCCCCTTGTGCGGCTCCTTGCCGAAGAAGGTGCTGACGGTTTCCTGGATCTTCGGCATGCGCGTCATGCCGCCGACCAGAACCACTTCGTCGATCTCACCGGCGGCAAGGCCGGCATCCTTCAAGGCGGCTTTCATCGGCGCAATGGTGCGCTTGACCAGATCTTCGACCAGCGACTCGAACTTCGCCCGGGTCAGCTTGAGCGTCAGGTGCTTCGGACCCGAGGCATCCGCCGTGATGAAGGGCAGGTTGATTTCCGTCTGCGACGAGGAGGACAATTCGATCTTGGCCTTTTCAGCAGCCTCTTTCAGGCGCTGCAAGGCCAGCTTGTCCTGGGTCAGGTCAATGCCCTGATCCTTCTTGAACTCGGCGGCCAGATAGTCGACCAGAACCATGTCGAAGTCTTCACCGCCCAGGAACGTGTCCCCGTTGGTGGACTTGACCTCAAAGACGCCGTCGCCGATCTCCAGGATGGAGACGTCGAATGTGCCCCCGCCAAGGTCATAGACCGCGATGGTCTTGCCGTCATTCTTGTCAAGACCATAGGCCAGTGCGGCGGCCGTCGGCTCGTTGATGATGCGCAGCACTTCCAGACCGGCAATCTTGCCCGCATCCTTGGTGGCCTGACGCTGGGCGTCGTTGAAATAGGCCGGAACGGTGATGACCGCCTGGGTCACGCTCTCACCCAGATAGCTCTCGGCGGTTTCCTTCATTTTCTGGAGGATGAACGCGGAGACCTGGGACGGGGAATATTTGTCGTCATTTGCCTGCACCCAGGCATCGCCATTGTCGGCCTTGACGATTTCAAACGGGACAAGCTTCTTGTCCTTCGCCACGGTCGGGTCGTCATAGCGGCGCCCGATCAGGCGCTTGACCGCAAACAGCGTGTTGGTCGGGTTCGTGACGGCCTGGCGTTTTGCCGGCTGTCCAACGAGCCGCTCCCCATCATCGGAAAACGCCACCATCGACGGGGTGGTGCGGGCGCCTTCCGCGTTTTCGATAACCTTGGAATCCTTGCCGTCCATGACGGCGACGCACGAGTTGGTCGTGCCGAGGTCGATACCAATGACCTTTGCCATATGTGCCTCTCTTTCTAGCAAACCGGATAGACCCATGAAGGCGTCAGTCCGGCTCCTTTCACTTGGGTTCCGGGACATCCCGGACATCGCACCAGGGCAGGAACCCGGTATTTGGTGCGAGCTTGACCGCTATATAGGTGGAGGAAACTTTGCCCGCAAGACACCTTTGCCCTCTCAAGTGTCCAGCATAGGGGATAATTTCATTCTGATGGTTACCGGCCCCTGGCGGAGACCGCCTGCCCTGCAGGCCTGCCCGTAATGCCGCAGCTTTCGCATTTGCTTTAGGCTTTTGCCATAGAGTTGGCATGAATATGAGGCGGATTGTCCGCAGCAGACGCCACAAGTCAAACGAGACAGCCCATGAAAGACGCAGACCTGTGGACCCGCCTGACAGCCTGCCATCCGGACGCGGTTGAGGCCGATTTCCCGTTTTCAGGGCGCCTTGCCCGGGACAATGGCTGGTCCCGCGCCTATGCGTTGCGGGTGATCGGTGAATATCAGCGCTTTGCCTATCTGTGCATGCTGAACACCGGCATGAAAACGCCGAGCGACGAGGTGGATCAGGCCTGGCACTTGCATCTGACCTATACCAGGCATTACTGGGGCCCGTTCCGGGAGGCGCTTGGGGCCCCGCTGCACCACATGCCGACAAAGGGCGGGCCGGATCAGGCCGCGCTTTTTCGTGCCGCTTACGAAGACACGCTGCTCCTTTACGAAAGGGAATTCGGCGCCCCGCCGCCGCAGGATATCTGGCCCCCCACTGAGATCCGGTTTGGCAAGGCGCCGTATTTCAAGCGGGTGAACGGCGCCGATGTCTGGCTGGTGCCCAAGCCCCGCTGCGCTGTGCTTTTGGCAAAGCTCTCACGCAAGCTGGCGGCTTTGCCCAAGCGCGCGCCCCGCCTTGTGACCGCAAGCGCCGCGGTTTTTCTGGGCACGAGCCTGGCATTTGCCCATGGCGAGCCGGCCGGGGACACGCCTTTGGAGAAACTGCGCAACATGGTCTGGCACTGGGCCCTGGAACACACCTTCTGGTTCATTGCCGGGGTTGTGATCACCGTTGCCGCCCTTGCCGTGCTTTTGAACAAAGCGTCCGGAGGCAAATCCTCAGGCTGCAGCTCCGGCTGCAGTGGTGGTGGTGGCAGTGGCGGGTCCGGATGCGGCGGCTGCGGTGACTAAAGAAACGGGCAATGAGGCTGCACGATGCTTCAGAGAGGATCAGCCATTCACAAAGGGCGGGACCTTCAAAGAGGCTTTGCCCCCTTTGCTGGCAGACCTTGCTAAAGATCTGCTAAAAGGGGGCATGCCAGCGCCCACGCTTCAAGACCCTTCCGGGCTGACCTACCATCCCGGCTATTTCGACCGCATGGCCCAGGAAGCTTTGCGCGACGAGATCCGCCACATTGTGGCGCGCGCGCCACTGTTTCAGCCGGTCATGCCGAAAACCGGCAAACCTTTCAGCGTAAAGATGAGCAATTGCGGCCCGCTCGGCTGGGTCTCCGATCTGGACGGCTACCGCTATCAACCCGTGCACCCGGCTACCGGCGCACCCTGGCCGGACATGCCGGCCGCCCTGTCCGGCCTATGGCAAGACCTGGCCCCGGACGCGCCGCCGCCGGAGGTCTGTCTCATCAACTATTATGCCTCCGGCGCACGCATGGGCCTGCACCAGGACAAGGATGAAGAGATGTTCGAGGCACCGGTCATCTCCGTCTCCCTCGGCGACACGGCCACGTTTCGGATCGGCGGTGTCCAGCGCAAGGACCCGACCCGCTCCCTGCGTCTGCAATCTGGTGACGTGGTCCTTCTCGGCGGCCCGGCCCGCCTGGCCTATCACGGCATTGACCGGGTCCTGAGCGGCACCTCCGCCCTCCTGAAATCCGGCGGGCGGATCAACCTGACCCTGAGACGGGTGACGGCGGTTTAAGGAAGATCTGGCTGGTAGAGCATCGTGCGATAAGTTTGCACCATTGATACCGAGCCCGTCTCGTTGGAGACACATCCCATTTTCAGCGGGTCACAAACTGGACTTCCAGCCGATGTTTTCAGTTTCATTGCGGGCGCCATACCACCGATGGCCATGTTGCGACTGCCGCCGTAAAAATATTTTGTCGGTTATGGACCGCTGGCAGCCGCCTGCAAGCTGTTCCTTCAGCCCCAGCAGGTCTTCCAGAATGAGGCCGGCCAGCAGCCAGCTCAACCCCGGCAACTTTCGAGCGCAGCCGGTTGACCTGATCCAGCCCCAGTTCGATCAGTCTTTGGTATGCACCGTCTTCCACATCGACAGACTGCGCCAGCTCGCAGACGGATCGGGGCTCCCCTTTTTTCGGCAGCGCAGGGTTCCCCCCGCGCTGCCGCTGCCATTTTCTTCTGCGGGAAAACTGCCCCCGGGCCCGGCCTTCAGCTCTTCAGCCAGCACCGGCCCCGGGGGAAACAAACCTAATGCAAAGCCATAAAAAATAGCTAAGCTGCGCGGAAATACGCTGCGCAATTCCGTGAAGGCCAACAATCCTTCGCCAATCAATTTATGAAATATTGGTAATTTTAACAATTGTCGGTTTTGTGGTCGATTGTTGACCGCAATATGGCGACATCTTTGGATAAGAAGCCTTTTTTATCATATTCTTAGGCTCACCCAGCCCTAACCCAATGAAAACCCTGAGTTAGTTTTGTCCCTGCAGACAGGCTGCAACAGGAACCGGCCTGCGGGACTTTTGATTTAATTTGGTAGAAAAAAATAATAATGCGCGCAGTGTGGGAGCCTGTGAACTGCGCGCTGCCAGCCCGGTGGCCTTGGAAGCCCCCCCCCAGTCCGGACCGGCCCGCAGAAGGATCGCCCGCCGCAAAAGAAAGTTTTGCGCGCGCGCACGAGAGAGATAGACGCGCCCGCCGTGCCGGAGCCCACCCCGACAGCCCTCTGTGCCGCTCAACGCGCCTTGTTTGCGGCGAAGGTTCGTCTCTGTGAATTTGAAGGAAAGGCTTCCAAGGGAGATGGGCAGAAGGCGGCTCAGTCACGCTGCCTTGGGCACGGCCCGGATGGCGCAGACCTCGTGAAACACCGGCGTTTCCGGGTCCTGATCAAGCAGGGCCTGGGCATCGCAGGCGGAAAGAGGCGTGTTTGCGTCCTTGTCGGCAAAGAAAGAGCAGACGAGATCCTTTTCCAGCCCGGTGCCCTGCAGGGCCTTTTCAAGCATCACGAAAAAGGAAATGTCGGTGCCCGCATCCTGCAGCACGATCTGGGAATGGAGCTTTTCAGGCGCAAATCCATTGGCCTCGAACAGCTCGAAAATAAGGCCGGTGCCGATCCGGCAGCCGAAATTCATGATGACCTCGGCCTGGGGCGCATGCTCACGGATGCGGTGCAACAACGCCTCGTTCAAGCCAAGGCCGACCGAATTGAAAGGATAGTCGTCAAACGCGGCCCAGGGATAATAGTGGGCAATGTGGTCCGCCGCCCGTTCACCCGCCCCGTCGGGCAGTTCCACCGACTGGGCATCACGGAACGCGGCCAGGCGCCGGTCCCCCGGATCGCCCACCTGGGGAAGGCATCCAATCACCACATCCGTTTCAGCAATCCTGGCCCGGGCTTCGTCCGTGTCGATCAGGCTGACCGCACCCTTGACCGGAAAAAACTGGCTTGCCTCGTCCGGTGCCAGGCTGTGCACATTGCGCTCGGCCAATTCCACCAGCCTGGGATCCAGGTCGCTGCCCGACACGCTGGCCGCGCCGCACAGGCGCAGCAAAAAGGCGACATTGGTCCCGGTGCCAATGCCGACTTCGTAAATGCGCTTGCCTTCAAGACCGGCCCGCTCCAAGCCTTTTTGAAAGGTCTCTGTCCAGGGGTCCTGCGGATCGAATGCAAAATTCGGGACTTCCGGTGTCGGCCCTTCAGCGGCCGCAGGTGCGGGTCTTTCTTTTACGTCGGCAATCACAACAACTCTTTCCCTATGATTCCGGACCGTCTTGCCGCCCGGAAGACACAGCTTTCAGATCATCCGTTGACCTGTTCGCACTCTAGCGCCAGCCCTCCCGGGGGAGCGCCTGCTTCTCCTGTCCAATCCGCGCCCTTTGCCTGCTATTGGGGGCAGGTAAGCAGGCGCACGGACGCCACTTCTTCTCCGAGGGAGCGGCGCAGGCGGTCATGGTTGCATTCCGCGTCGACAAGAATATCGAGAGGCAGCGCTTTTTCCGCGCACCCCACAAGCGCCTGCTTAATTCGCAAAACCGTTGGTGCCACTGACAATCCGTTGCAATCAACTGCGTTGGAAACGTCCATCTGATCTTCTCCTTTTCAGGTGAACAGCCTGACCGGCTGCCGGAAGCCTGCGACTTGCGCGCGCAGCAGAAACGGCCAGCCACAAGGCGCTGCTTCATCGAATGCACGCAAAACATCCAAGACCGCACAGCCGAACAGCCAAGCCTTGCACGCCAGCTTCCATGTTGCCCGGTGAAACAGACACCAGATCCCTGGCCGCCCACCGGAAAGAGTGTGTTTGTTTGGCAGACCGGCCAGCCAATGACGCGGCAACCGGAAGGTTTGGGCACCTGACTTTCGTGTTGGCCCCATGCCACCATGGACGGCGGCATTTCAAACCTTTGCCTGTTCGCAGGTGTGCTCCGCATCTATTCTCTCCGGCGGCGCAAGCAAAGCCGCGCCATCGCAAAGAAGATCAAACACCTGCCTGTGCCGGGTAAACAGCACTTCAAGATATGCAAAGGCTAAGCAGCGGATTGTGGCAAGTCAAGGAGAGTCTTGATTATTTTGTGTGCACGAATTTTAATTAGCCAGCATATTTGGCGGCATCTCGCGAATTCACCGCATGCCCGAACAAAAATTACAAAAGCTTAAAGTTTCAAGGCAATTTACCTTGAAATCCCGATCCGCCTCAGAAACCGACGGCTGCCTCTCTTTCAGGCAGAGCGCGCCCCTGTCGCCCTGCATAGGTATCAGCCAAGCGACAGCCCCCCCCCCCTTTACGGCTTGCTATTCATTTGTATAACTATGTGCCTGACTTCCTGAAGGCCCCTCCTGGGCTCCCCCCACCAGAGCTGAAGGACTGCACACTATGGGACAAAGCGAAACGATCAGCGGTGTCCTGCTGAGCAGCACCTTGGATCTCAGGGCCTATTACGGGCTTGGTGCACAGGAAACGGAAAGCGGCATCCGCCTGCTCACGCCGGACGAGGTGACCAGGCCGGAAGAGATCCGCTTCGCAGTCTGCTGGCTCCCGGCCGCTGATGCCTTTGATCCCTATCCAAATCTGGAAATGGCCATGTCGATCGGCGCAGGCGTGGATGCTCTTGTGGCCCATCCGGGCCTCGGCCAGACCGTCCTGATCTGCCGGATCCGGGATCCCCATCAGGCGGATCTGATGGCCGGTTATGCAGCGCATGAGACCCTCCATGCGCTGCGTGGATTTGACCGGATGCAGGCCGCACAGGCGGAGCGCAAATGGGCGCCCCTGCCGATGCAGCCGCCAACCAACACGAAAATTGCCGTTCTGGGAAACGGCACCATGGGGCAGGCCGTTACACGCGGCCTGACGGCCCTCGGATTTTCCGTCGCTGTCGCCTGCAGGCGCACACCGCAGACCCCGCTTGACGGTGTGGCTTATTTTACCGGAGCGGAAGCTCTTCACCAGGCCGCAGACGGCAGTGCCGTGCTCATCAACGTGCTGCCGCTGACAGCTGAAACCGAAAATGTGCTGAATGCGGACCTCTTCGACCGGCTTGCCCCCGGTGCCTGGCTGATCCAGATCGGCCGGGGGGAGCATTTGCACGACTCTGACTTCGCCAGAGCCATTGACAGCGGCCAGCTGGCCGGGGCCAGCCTGGATGTGTTCCGCACCGAACCCCTGCCAGACACCCACCCGTTCTGGGGCGATGCGCGCATCCGGATCACGCCCCATATTGCCAGCGATTCCACCCCGGATATTGTTGTGGAACAGGTGCTGCACTCTGCGCAGCAATTGCGTGCCGGACAACGCCCCGCCCTTGCCATCGACCGGGCCCGTGGCTACTAGCGGGGACGGCTGAATGTGTTTGCCCGATTTTCATCTTGCGCCGCGCCCCGCCGAAGACTCTGGCTCATGAGCCGGAAAGCCTTCCAGCGGCCGAAACAGGACGAGCGCAAACGCGCCCTGATGGAAGTGCCCCTTGCAGCCGGTCTCGTGCGCCAACATTTCGGCACGAAGGACGGCCTGATCACCACGGCATGTGCCTATCTGACCGGAGCGCTGACCGCGGACACCACCTGCTGGCCCCAGGAGGCTGACGGTCCCGCCAGGACCCAGCTGGGCCAGTTCCCCCTTGCCAAAATCAACGCGCCCAATATGGCCGAAGACACTGTCTCGCTTTGGGCCAGATTTATCGGCCAGGTCTGCTCCGGGACCGTCTTCGCAGACAATCACCGGAAAGGCCTCCGCGATGATCTTGCCCTTCTGGAAAGCCTGATTGCACCGGTGCAGGCCGGAACCGGCCAGTACCAAGACACGCTCTCCGCCGCCCCCAGGACGGCCCCAGCCCCACCCGAAAGGACACATTGATGCGCTATGCCGGTATCACCGACCGCCTTGCCGATCTTGGCGGTGAAAAATGGGCGGTTCACTTTGCAGGCCGCGCCAAGGCCGCCGCCGGAGCCCCCCTCATCGAACTGACAATTGGCGAACCTGACATTCCGGTTGACCCGGCCCTGATTGATGTTTGCACCGAAGCCATGAAACGCGGGCGCACCAAATATTCCAACGGACGCGGCGAAGACGGTCTTCTGGAGGCTTTGGCTGAAAAATACGCGCCGCGCTTTCCAGGGATCGGCCCCGGCAACATCCTGTGCTTTCCCGGCACCCAGACGGCGCTTTATGCGGTGATCACGGCCCTGGTGGATGCTGGCGAAGGTGTTCTTGTGGGCGATCCTTACTACGCCACCTATGAAGGTGTTGTGCGGGCGCCCGGTGCGGTTCTCCAGCCGGTTCCGCTGCGCTTTGAGGCCGGCTTTGTCATGGAGCCGGAGGCCTTGCGCGCGGCCATCACCCCGCAAAGCAGGGTGCTTCTGCTCAACACCCCCCACAATCCGACCGGCTCGATCCTGGACCGCGCCACCCTGGAAGAACTCGGCGCCATCGCCCGGGCCCATGACCTTTGGATTGTCTGCGACGAGGTTTATGAAGACCTGATCTTTGAAGGCACCTTCGCCTCTCCGCTGGAAATTGACAGCCTCAGAGACCGGACGGTCGTTACGTCATCGATCTCAAAATCCTTCGCCGCAACGGGCTTCCGCAGCGGCTGGGCCGTCGGCCCGGAGGAGTTCTGCACCAGGCTGCTGCCGGTGTCCGAGACGATCCTGTTCGGCAACCAGCCGTTCATTGCCGATATGACGGAGGCCGCGCTGCGCGGCCAGTTCGACACCGCCACGCGCATGCGCAAGAGCTATGCTGAGCGGGTTGCCATGATCACGGCGGAGCTGGCCTCCTGCCCGGCGCTGAAGGTGGGCAAGGTCTCCGGCGGCATGTTCATCATGATTGATGTCGCGGGCACTGGCCTTGACGGAGAAGAATTCGCCTGGCGCCTGCTGGACGAGCAGACGATCTCGGTCATGCCCGGCGCGTCCTTTGGCAACAACGCCAAATCGCTGATCCGCATGGCACTGACCGTGCCGGATGACGAGCTGAAAGAGGCTGTCTCACGCCTGCGCCGTTTCGCAAATGCGCGCGCTGCGGCTTAGACATAACCTAATTACGCTATGTATAAGCTCGGGCCGCGCTCATATGGCTTCAGACCAGTTTGTCTTTTGAGCTGAACTCTCTGAGTAACTACAAGCGCAATTGAGGATGACCTATTTGACCGCGCTTGGTATCAAAGGCAGCGAAAGACGCATCCAGTCCAACGCGACTTGCTCTCAAGCATGGCGCAAGATCCCTCAGAGCAGCAGCGCCGTAGCAACCACGGCGCAAGCCGCAATCACCCAGAGGGCGGCCCGCCCGGAGCGGGTGTGGCGGGCTTCTGCCTTGCCGATGGCTTCGGCCGTGTGATCGTCAAACCGCAGGCCCTGCCGCGTCATGCGCTCCAGCTCTTCCGACATATGGCCGATCCGGTCGGCAAAGAGCGGCAGGTCGTTGGCGACCCGGGTCAGGGCTGAAATCAGATCGCCCGCATCGCGCAGCTTGCCCACCGGGCCGAGATGCTCTTTGATCCAGCTGCCCACCACCGGTTCAGCCGTGCGCCACATGTCCAGATTAGGATTGAGCGATCGGGCCACGCCTTCCACGACCACCATGGTCTTTTGCAGCATGATCAGCTGGGTCTGGGTGCGCATTTCGAAAAGCTCGGTGACCTCGAACAGCTGGGTCAAGAGCCGAGCCATGGAAATCTCGCTGGCATCATGGCCGTGGATCGGCTCGCCAATGGCCCGAATGGCCTGGGCAAACATGTCCACATCCTGATTGGCCGGCACATAGCCCGCCTCGAAATGCACCTCCGCCACCCGGCGGTAGTCACGGGAAATGAAACCGAACAGGATTTCGGCCAGAAACCGCCGCTCGCGCTTGTTCAGCCGTCCGGTAATGCCGAAATCAACTGCCACCAGCGTGCCATCCGCTTCCACGAACAGATTGCCCTGGTGCATGTCCGCGTGGAAGAAACCGTCCCGCAAAGTGTGGCGCAGGAAACTTTGAATGACCGCAGCCCCAAGCGCTTCCAGATCCAGCCCGTCCGCAATCAGCCCCTCGACATCCGACATCTTGCGGCCGTCGATCCATTCCATGGTCAAGACGCCCTTGGCCGTGTGCAGCCACTCGACCGCCGGCACTCGGAAGCCGGGATCTTCGGCCGTGTTCTCCGCCATTTCCGAAAGGGCAGCGGCCTCAAGCCGGAAGTCCATTTCCATGGCGACGGACTGGGCCAGCGTGTCGACAACGGCGACGGGGCGCAGGCGCCGGGACGGGGCATGGAAGCGTTCGGCCAGACGGGCCACCAGATAATAGCTCTCAAGATCGCGCTGGAACCGGCGGGCGACACCGGGCCTCAGCACCTTGACCGCGACTTTCTTCTCGCTGCCATCGCGCAAGCGGATCAGCGCCTGATGCACCTGGGCAATAGAGGCGGCGGCCACGGCCGGGCCGAACTCTGAAAACACCTCATCCACGGGACGGCCGAGCTGTTCGGCCACAGCCGCGCGGGCAGCTTCGTGTTCAAACGGGGGAAGCTGATCCTGAAGCGCCGACAATTCGCGGGCCGCATCCTTGCCGACCACATCGGCCCGGGTGGCCAGAAACTGACCGAGCTTCACATAAGACGGCCCCAGCCGGTTGAGCGCATCCGACAGACGCAGATCCGCGCTCTTGCCCTTGACCGCGCGCCGCTCCAGAAGCCGCGCAACGGCGATGGCAAAACGGGGCCCCGCCGGCAGGTCCGGCAAATGCACAAGGCCGAACACGCCTTCGCGTGCCATCACAAATCCCGCCCGCACAAGTCGGAATAAGGGCATGACTGCAATCGCCATCAATCAGAATTTCCAGCCAAAGTGCAGGGCAGCAATGCCGCAGGAATAATTTCGGTAGCCGACCCGTTCAAACCCGGCCTCGCGGATCATTTCCGCAAAGCGCTCCTGGCTCGGGAACTTGCGAATCGATTCCACCAGATACTGATAGGGCTCACCGTCGCCGGTCACCCATTTGCCAATGGGCGGGATCGCCTGAAAGGAGAACGTGTCATAAACCTTGTCCAGACCGGGCACATCCACTTCGGAAAATTCCAGGCACACGAACCGGCCGCCGCGCTTCAGAACCCTCCGTGCTTCGCGCAGCGCCTTGGGAATATCGGGCACGTTGCGGATCCCGAAGGCAATCGTATAGGCATCGAAGCTCTTGTCGGAAAACGGCAGATCTTCCGCATTGCCCTGGGAAAAGGTGATCTGGTCCGAAAGGCCGGCCTTCTCGGCCCGATCCCGGCCGACCGTCAGCATGGACGTATTGATGTCGCAGACAATGGCCTTGGCCGTGCCACCGGACTTGTTCACGACCCGGGTCGCAATGTCACCGGTGCCCCCGGCCACATCCAGCAAGCTCCATCCGGACGCTGCGGCGCGCGGCGGTGCCAGGAACGAGACCATGGCCTCTTTCCACACCCTGTGGAAACCGCCGGACATTAAGTCGTTCATCAGATCATAGCGCTCGGCAACCTTGTGGAAGACATCGTCCACAAGGGTCTGCTTGTGCCCTTCGGCCACTTTGGTGAACCCGAAGCTGGTGGGCATGTCTTCGGGAGCGCGGCCGGAAGCGGTCCGGTATCCCTCGGTCTCTTGTGTCATGATCGCGCCTCCTGGCGGCTGCCGTCTGATAAGTCTCGTCAAATCGGGCCGGACAATAGTACAAGCCTTTGGGAAGCGCTATCGTTCACGGCCACGAAAAGCCATATGCCGCAGGCCTATATCGTGCAACCCCAGCAGACACCAGTGTGGAGAAGGCTTCAATGCCAGAATTGCCGGAAGTCGAAACGGTCAAACGGGGCCTTGCCCCCACCTTCGAAGGGGCCCGGATCACCACCGTGGACCAGAACCGGCCGGATCTCAGATTTCCCTTCCCCGACGGGTTCGTCCCACGGCTGTCGGGCCGGACCGTGACCGCCCTGACCAGGCGCTCCAAATATCTGCTGGCCGACCTGGACAGCGGGGATGTCCTGATCATGCATCTGGGCATGTCCGGCTCGTTCCGGGTCGAAAACGACACGGATGCCACCTTGCCCGGCGCCTTTGCCCATGACAGGAACAAGGATGCGAAACACGATCATGTGGTGTTTCATCTTTCAACCCGTGACAGGGGCCCGGCGCGCATCATCTACAATGACCCGCGCCGGTTCGGGTTCATGGATCTGGTCCCGCGTCCGGACCTTCGGACCCACCCCTATTTCCGCGAGCTTGGGCTGGAGCCGCTCGGCAATGCACTGAGCGGAGCGACCCTTGCCCGCCTCTTCAAAGGCCGCAAAACGCCACTCAAGGCGGCCTTGCTCAATCAGAAGCTTATTGCCGGGCTCGGCAATATCTATGTGTGCGAAGCTTTGTGGCGCAGTGGCCTGAGCCCGAAACGATCCGCAGGAAGCCTGGCGACGGACACAGGCCGGCCGACCCAAAAGGCCGATGCCTTAGCGGGTCATATCAGGGACACGCTCAACGAAGCCATTGCCGCCGGCGGCTCCACCTTGCGCGACCATACCAAGGCCGACGGTACCCTCGGCTATTTCCAGCATTCCTTCGCCGTTTATGACCGGGAAGGGCAGCCGTGCCGGAAGGAGGGCTGCCCGGGCACGGTGACCCGCATTGTCCAGTCCAACCGCTCCACCTTCCATTGCCCGTCCTGCCAGACCTAGGTGTGGTTTTTCCTCCAGAGGAGCGGCAGCAGAACAAAGACACGCCATAGCCGCTTTTGACACGCTTGCCAGACGCCGTGCGGGTCAGGTAGGCAGGAGGTTGTTACGATTAACAGGTCCTGGCACTGGGAGCAGGGGATATGGGATACAAGAACATCCGCGTGGAAAAACGAGGCAAGGTCGGCCTGATCACCCTCGACCGGCCCAAGGCGCTGAATGCGCTGAACGGGGAGCTGATTGCCGAACTGGGCACGGCTCTGGACGGATTTGATGCGGATGAGAAAATCGGCTGCGTCGTTCTGACCGGCTCCGAAAAGGCCTTTGCAGCCGGGGCGGATATCAAGGAAATGCAGCCGCATGACTTTTCCTCCGCCTATCAGACGGATCTGATCACCCCGTTTGACCGGGTGTCGCGCAACCGCAAACCGATCATTGCCGCTGTTGCCGGCTATGCGCTGGGCGGCGGCTGCGAGCTGGCCATGCTGTGCGATTTCATTCTGGCCGCCGATACAGCCAAGTTCGGCCAGCCGGAAATCACTCTTGGAGTTATTCCGGGCGCGGGTGGCACCCAGCGCCTCACGCGCTTTGTCGGCAAGTCCAAGGCCATGGAAATGGTACTGACGGGCCGCATGATGCATGCTGAAGAAGCCGAACGCAGCGGTCTGGTCAGCCGTGTCGTGCCCGCTGATGACCTTCTGGAGGAGGCCCTGAAGGCGGCCGAGAAAATCGCCGAGTTCTCCTTGCCCGTGGTGATGATGGCAAAGGAAAGTGTTGACCGGTCCTATGAAACCACCCTGTCTGAAGGGGTGCGCTTCGAACGGCGCGTCTTCCAGGCCCTGTTCGCGCTGGACGATCAGAAAGAGGGCATGACCGCCTTTGCCGAAAAGCGCGCACCGCAATTTCGCAACAAATAAACAGCGGGTTGGCGGATAAAGCCGTTGACGCACGCGCCAAGCGCGATTATAAGCAGCGCCCAATCGGTGGCGGATTTCCGCCGCCGTTGTTTTTTGATCGGGTCTTACCGCTTTTCGCGCCTTGGTCCCGATTGCCACCGGACACTAGTCCCACTTACCGATCAGGATTGAGCCCATGGCCAACACACCATCGGCCAAGAAGGCGGCCCGCAAGATTGCCCGCCGGACGGCCACGAACAAAGCCCGCCGGAGCCGCGTGCGCACCTTCCTGCGCCAGGTTGAAGAGGCAATCGCTTCTGGCGACCAGAGCGCGGCAAACGAAGCCTTCAAGGCAGCGCAGCCGGAAATCATGCGCGCCGCGTCCAAAGGCGTTATGCACGCCAATACGGCGTCGCGAAAGGTTTCCCGCCTAAATGCTCGCATCAAGGCTCTAGGTGCCTAAACGCACCGTCACAAGACCGTTAAAGAGGCCCGGCAGAAATGCCGGGTTTTTTTTAGCCGCGTAATTTTGTGGATGAGTTTTTCCGGCAACCAGAGCGCGTAATATACGTAGTTTTGACACTTGTGGCTATGTCATAGAAAAGCCAATAAAAACAATATCTTATAGACATGTAAGAGTCGGCAATCGGGATCGAACCGGATTCGATACGAGTCAAGAGACACCTGCTTATTTTTTTTTTGGAATTGTTGTTTTTGAATTGTGACAGTGCACCGAATTGCAAAAAGTCATTGCTGCAAAAAGCATTTGCTGCCCTCGTGCCAACAGGCAAAAAAAGACTGACGATGGGGCAAAAATAGGGCAGCCTTCAAAATCGTTAAAAGTGGCTGTTGCCCCGGCCTTCGTCCTCTGTATATTAACACTGCGACTGGCGGCAAAGACCAGCAGACAATCTAAAAACGGTGCTTGGACGAACAATGAATAAGTTAAATCGATGCATAGCTGAGCACGTGGCGTTAAGACTTCGGAATGAATACATTAGTGTATTCGACACCCTGGTCTTCTAGTTCTCGTTTGAACTAAAACAATATCTATAAAATCAAGTTAGAACTTTAAATCAATAGCACTCAGCTATTGACAGGGGGTTGTTTTGCATAGTGAGGGTGAATACGCTGGGGACGTTACAGCACAACAGGCGTTTGACAGTCTGTCCGGACAGGAAAATGCAGTGCTGGTGGACGTGCGCACCCAGGCCGAATGGACGTTTGTCGGTGTGCCGGATCTGCGGCCCGTGGGCAAGGAAGCGGTTCTGATCGAATGGCAGAGCTTCCCCCCCTCAGGACCCAATCCGGACTTTGCGAACACGCTTTCTGACCTTCTGGTCAAAAAAGGGCTTGACCAAACCGCTCCGATATATTTCTTGTGCCGCTCCGGTGCACGGAGCCAGGCAGCTGCCATGGCCCTGACCCAGGCCGGCTACACACACTGCTTCAACATTTCAGATGGGTTCGAAGGGCCGCTCGACACGGACGGCCATCGCGGAGCCCGGTCCGGCTGGAAATCGGCGGGGCTGCCCTGGATCCAAAGTTAGCAACCCTGCACGCAGACAGGGGCAAGGTGGCAGGACCCGTCCGGCCGCCAATACCAGAACCGTCCCAAAAGGGACAAAATATAGCTGCAAAAGCAGCAAGGCGTTGGGGAACGGCTGTGGCGGATCGTTCTCCACCTAGTACAGGAGGCAAGTGATATGCAGGTTCAGGAGGCAGGCGGCTCCGAACATTGGAAGCGAGTGAAGAAACAGCTTCGCGCCGAGTTGGGCGATGATGTCTTTACCAGCTGGTTTGCGCGGGTTGATCTGGAGGAACACCAGGACGGAACAGTGAGACTGTCTGTTCCCACGCGTTTTCTCAAACAGTGGATCCAGAACAATTACAACGACCAGCTCATGGGTCTTTGGCAGCGAGAATGCGACAATGTGCACCGCATTGAGCTGACTGTGCGTGGCGCCATCCGGCCGCGGCAGCCCCAGACGGTCCAGCCCAGCCTGGCAGCGCCTGTCGGTGTGAAGCCGGTGGCAGCCGATGCCAGAACCGAGACCCTCGGCGATGCGGCACAGGTGACCCGGGCCCAGGCGGCCACGGCAGCTCTTGGCCGGGGCGACACCGGCAATGACAGTGCCCGGGATGTGCTGCAGGGCGCAGCGCTGGACCCGAAATATACATTTGAATCCTTCGTGGAAGGGGAATCCAACAACCTGGCCCTGGCCGCAGCGCGCCAGGTGGCCGCAGGCGGAACGGTCACGTTCAACCCGCTCTACCTGCATGCGTCCGTGGGCCTCGGAAAAACCCACCTGATGCAGGCTGTCGCCGCAAAGGCGCGGGCCAATGGTCACAAGGTGCTCTACCTGACAGCCGAGCACTTCATGTACAAGTTCGTCGCGGCCCTTAAATCCCAGTCCGCGCTGGCCTTTAAGGACACCCTGCGCACGATCGATCTCCTCTTGATCGACGACATGCAGTTCCTTCATGGCAAACAGGTGCAGCAAGAATTCTGCCACACCCTGAACGCGCTGATTGACGGTGCCCGTCAGGTGATCGTGGCAGCCGACCGAGCCCCTTCCGAGCTCGATACTTTGGACGACCGTGTCCGCTCCCGCCTGTCCGGCGGCCTTGTCGTGGGCATTCAGGAGCCGGACTTCACCTTGCGCCGGAACATTCTGGTCTCCCGGGTGGAAGCCGCCCAGAAGACCTACCCGCAATTCGACGTGCCGGACAGCGTTCTGGACTATGTTGCGCGGCATGTGGCTTCTTCCGGACGGGATCTGGAAGGGGCGCTGAACCGCCTGATTGCCCATAATCAGCTGACAAATCAGCCGATTACGCAGGACATGGCGGAAATGACCTTGCGTGATCTGGTGCGCTCCACCGAGCCGCGCCGGGTCAAGATCGAAGACATCCAGCGCGTGGTGTCCAAACACTACAATGTCACCAAGGCGGATCTTCTGTCCGCCCGCCGGACCCGCACAATCGTGCGCCCGCGACAGATTGCCATGTATTTGGCCAAGGTTATGACCCCGCGCTCGCTGCCGGAAATCGGCCGCCGCTTTGGCAACCGGGACCACACAACCGTGCTGCATGCGGTGCGCAAGATCGAGGAAATGGCCCGGGCGGATTACGGCCTTGCCCAGGAGCTGGAACTGCTCAAGCGCATGCTTGACGCGTGACCCGCTAAATACACGATTTTCACTGAATTTTGGGGGCGTTCCGGTGGAACGCCCCCTTGCTTTTGGCGCCCGATAAGGGCAGTGTCTTTCCCCCGCCCCCATTGGGAGCCCAATTGTCCAGTTAGGTCAGGCCCTTAAAACCTGATCATTCACGAGTACGGAAGAAGCGTATGAAAGCGACCCTCGAGCGGACCGACCTCCTCAAGTCCTTGACCCATGTGCACCGGGTGGTCGAGCGCCGGAATACCATTCCCATCCTGTCGAACGTGCTTCTGCGCGCCGATGGCGGCGCCATCAAGCTGAAGGCCACCGACCTGGATCTGGAAGTCGTGGAGACGGTTCCGGCCATGGTCGAGATGCCGGGCGCCACCACGGTGCCGGCCCACATGTTCTACGACATCGTACGCAAGCTGCCGGACGGCTCCCAGGTGGTTCTGGAAACCACCAGCGACAATGCAACCCTGGAAATCCGCGCCGGGCGCTCGAAATTCACCCTTCAGATGCTGCCGGAAACCGACTTCCCGGATCTGACCGCCGGTGACTTCAGCCATGGCTTTGCCTTGAGCGCGAATGACATCCGCAAACTGATCGATACCACCCAGTTTGCGATTTCGACCGAAGAAACCCGCTACTATCTGAACGGCATCTATCTGCACACTGTGGATTCGGCCAATGGCCAGCAATTCCGCGCCGTTGCCACTGACGGCCACCGGCTGGCCCAGGCCGAAGTGCCTGCCCCCCAGGGCGCCTCGGGCATGCCCGGCATCATCGTGCCGCGCAAGACGGTCGGCGAGATGCAAAAGCTTCTGGAAGACCCGGAGGCCAATGTCCAGATCGAGCTGTCCGACACCAAGATCCGCATCACCACGGCCTCTGTGGTCCTTACGTCCAAGCTTATCGATGGAACCTTCCCCGACTATGGCCGCGTCATCCCCCAGGGCAATGACAAGGAGATGCGTGTCGACCGGGACGAATTCAAGGACGCGGTAGACCGTGTGTCCACCATCTCCTCGGAACGCGGCCGCGCCGTCAAACTGTCCCTGACCGATGGGCGCATGGTGCTGACCGTGAACAATCCAGATTCGGGCAGCGCGACCGAGGAGCTGGCCGTCGAATATGATGCCGAACCGCTCGAAATCGGCTTCAACTCCCGCTATCTGCTCGACATCGCCAACCAGCTTGGCAGCGATACAGCTCTGTTCCGTCTGGCAGATTCCGGCTCCCCCACCCTCATTCAGGACAACACGGTCGATGACTGCCTGTTTGTCCTCATGCCGATGCGCGTCTGACCGGATTCCGGGCAGACCCTGAGGCGGAAAGCGGTTCATGAGCACGTTCCGGACAGCGCAACTGACCCGCCTGTCCCTGACCGATTTCCGCAACTATCCGGCTCTTTCCCTGGATCTGTCGGCCAAGATGATTGCCTTTGTTGGGGCCAATGGCGCTGGCAAGACCAACATTCTGGAAGCTGTCTCCTTTCTGACCGCCGGGCGCGGCCTGCGCCGGGCGCCGATGGCCGATATTGCCCGCACCACAGGCAGCGGCGGCTGGAGTGTGGCGGCGACGGTTCAGCTGGACGGACTGGAAACCAGAATAGGCACCGGCCTTGCCGCCGGAGGCCAGGGCCGCAAGGTGCGGATCGATGGCGAAGACGTCAAGGGATCGGACAGCCTGCTGGACTATGTCCGGGTGCTCTGGCTGGTCCCGGCCATGGATGGGCTCTTTACCGGGCCCGGCTCCGACCGGCGCCGGTTTCTGGACCGGCTGACCCTGGCCCTCGACCCGGCCCATGGCCGAAGGGTCAGCGGCTTTGAAACCGCGCTCAGGCAACGCAACAAATTGCTGGATCAGGGCGGCAGCGACGCCTTTCTAAGCGCTTTGGAGCAGCAGGTGGCCGAGCTTGGCACCGCCGTCTCCATTGCCCGTCAGGAGACCGTGCTGCTGCTGGCCCAGACCCTTGAAGAGCAGGTCAGCGAGGACCTTCCCTTCCCCCATGCCCTGCTCACGCTGGAAGGCGCCTTTGAAGGCGAGACGCATGGCCTCAGCGCGACAGACCGGGAAGAGCATTACCGGCGCCTGCTGGCAGACGGGCGCGGCCGCGACCGGGCGGCCGGGCGCACCTTGACCGGCCCGCATCTGAGCGACCTGAAAGTGCTTCATGCCGCCAAGCAGATGCCTGCCGCCCGCTCCTCCACCGGGGAGCAGAAAGCGCTTCTGATCGGGCTCATCCTGGCCCATGCGGATCTGACGGCCAAGGTGAGCGGCATGGCACCGGTTCTGCTGCTGGACGAGGTCGCCGCCCATCTGGACCCGGCCCGCCGGGCCGCCCTGTTTTCCAAGCTCGACACCCTTCGCGGACAGGTGTTCATGACCGGCACGGACGAGGCCCTGTTCGAAGCGCTTCCGCCAACAGCCGAAGTCTTTGAGATTGACGGACAGCAGGGCCGCTTGACCGCCCCGCGTCCAGCCCCATAAATGCGCCGAAATCTGTTGGTTTTCCACGATTATCGCTTCGCTGGCTTCGCTACACGCCCGGCGCGGTTGAACGCCCCGGGGAACCCCGTATAACGGGGGGAGAAAAGACAAACCGATTGGTAATTGATTCGCATGAGCGACACGTCCTCGTCAGAGCCTGCACAAACCCCTGAAACCGACACCGGCGCCGAATATGGCGCAGACTCCATCAAGGTGCTCAAGGGGCTCGATGCGGTGCGCAAACGGCCCGGCATGTATATCGGGGATACCGATGACGGATCCGGCCTGCATCACATGGTCTATGAAGTGGTCGACAACGCCATTGACGAGGCGCTGGCCGGCCATGCCGACCATGTGACGGTTACCCTCAATCCCGACGGCTCGGTGACCGTGTCCGACAATGGCCGCGGCATCCCGACCGACCTGCACCCGGAAGAAGGGGTGTCGGCGGCCGAGGTCATCATGACCCAGCTCCATGCGGGCGGGAAATTCGACCAGAATTCCTACAAGGTGTCCGGCGGCCTTCACGGCGTGGGCGTCTCCGTGGTGAATGCCCTGTCCACTCGGCTGGACCTGCGCATCTGGCGCAATGACCAGGAACATTTCATGCGCTTTGCCCATGGCGAAGCCCAGGGGGCGCTGGAAGTGGTCGGCCCGGCCGATGGCAAGAAGGGCACGGAAGTCACCTTCCAGCCCTCGCCGGAAACCTTCAGCAAGACCGAGTTTGTCTTCAACACGCTGGAACACAGGCTGCGCGAACTTGCCTTCCTGAATTCCGGCGTCCGCATCATCCTGACCGACAAGCGCGGCGTGGAAGAGGTGGTGGAGGAGCTCTTTTATGAAGGTGGTCTGGAAGCCTTTGTGCGGTATCTCGACCGGGCCAAACATCCACTGATCGAAGACCCGATCAACATGAAGGCGGAAAAGGACGGCATCACCGTGGAAGCGGCGATGTGGTGGAATGACAGCTATCACGAGCATGTGCTGTGCTTCACCAACAACATTCCCCAGCGCGATGGCGGCACCCATCTGGCCGGTTTCCGGGCAGCCCTCACCCGTCAGGTGACCGGCTATGCGGAAGCCACTGGCCTGATGAAAAAGGAAAAGGTGTCCCTGTCCGGCGATGATTGCCGGGAAGGTCTGACCTGCGTGCTGTCGGTCAAGGTGCCGGACCCGAAATTCTCCTCCCAGACCAAGGACAAGCTCGTCTCCTCCGAAGTGCGGCCGGTGGTGGAGAACCTCATTTCCCAGATTCTGAGCGAGTGGCTGGAGGAAAATCCAGCCCCGGCAAAATCCATTGTGTCCAAGGTGGTCGAGGCGGCCTCAGCCCGCGAAGCGGCGCGCAAGGCGCGCGAGCTGACCCGGCGCAAGGGCGCGCTGGATGTGGCCTCCCTGCCCGGCAAACTCGCCGACTGCCAGGAGCGGGATGCTTCCAAGGCCGAACTCTTCCTGGTGGAGGGCGATTCTGCAGGCGGCTCGGCCAAACAGGGCCGCCACCGCGAAAACCAGGCCGTTTTGCCCCTGCGCGGCAAGATCCTCAATGTGGAACGCGCCCGGTTTGACAAGATGCTGTCCTCCAACGAGATCGGCACCCTGATCACTGCGCTCGGCACCGGGATCGGCAAGGAAGAGTTCAATCTGGAAAAGCTGCGCTACCACAAGATCATCATCATGACCGATGCGGATGTGGACGGCGCCCATATCCGGACCCTGCTTCTGACCTTCTTCTTCCGCCAGATGCCGGAGCTGATCGAAAACGGCTATGTCTATATTGCCCAGCCGCCGCTCTACAAGGTGAAGCGGGGCCAGTCGGAGCAATATCTCAAAGACCAGCTGGCACTTGAGAACTATCTGATCGCCCAGGGCCTGGACGAGACCTCCATGACGCTGGCCGGTGGCGAGGTCCGCATGGGCCAGGATCTGCTGGGCGTGGTGGAGACTGCCCGCAAGATCTCCGAAATCTTTGACGGCCTGCACACCCGCTACAACCGAGATGTGGTGGAACAGGCCGCCATTGCGGGAGCCTTGACACCGGAGATCCTGGAAGATCCGGCCAAGGCGGAGGAGGCCGCTGCCTATATCGCCCGGCGCATGGACATTCTGGCCGATGAATTTGAGCGCGGCTGGACCGGCGAAGCCCGGGACGATGGCAGCCTGGTGTTCCGGCGCACCGTCCGCGGTGTCGAGGAAGCCGCCACCATTGATCCGGCCCTGCTTGCCAGCGCCGACGCCCGGCGTCTGGCCGCCTATGCGGACCACCTGAATGACATTTACGGCAAGGCTGCGGTCCTGCGGCGCAAGGATGTGCCAAGCGAAATCCGCGGCCCCCGCGCCCTGCTGGAACAGGTCTATGCCTTTGGCCAGAAGGGCATTTCCCTGCAACGCTATAAGGGTCTTGGCGAGATGAACCCGGAACAGCTGTGGGAAACCACCCTCGACCCCAATGTCCGCTCCCTGCTGCAGGTCAAGGTGAAGGAGGCCGACGATGCCGACGACATCTTCACCAAACTGATGGGCGACGAAGTCGACCCGCGCCGGGAATTCATCCAGGACAACGCCCTGACGGTCGCCAATCTGGACATTTGATCCGGTTACAGGGAAGCGCATAAAATTTCGCGAGGCGGCGAGATAGCATCAATCTATCTTCAAAAATGACAACAACTTAGACGGAAGCCAACATTCTGTCTGAGTTGTTGGGACATGCGCCCCCCTTGTCCTGATATGGGGTGTCGGATTTCGAATCGATCCGCAAAATCAGGCTACTGCCATTGCCCGTCTCTCGCTGAGCATGGTCCATTTTCGGCCCATTGCGGACGTCGCCATACTCGTCAACGAATGTCCGTATCAGGTCCTCGAGTCGGCCGTTTAGTGTCTGTCAAACTTGCTCTATTGAAGTCGCACGGAGTTATACCAACCTCAATAGATAGAAACCCACCTGATGGCGCTGGTGCGGATTGGCCGGCAAGGCGCGTTGTGCAGGACGGCCTTTATGGTCGTTCAAGCGGCGCAACGCAGTCCGGCGGGCCGGAGCAGGCCACCGAGGCCGTGTTTGAGGACTGTTCAGCTGCGTCCCAGGTTTTGAACGATAAACCATATCGCCCTGCAACCTGCCCCTTGCCGAACAGCCCCCAAACACGGTCAGATCGGTTCCTATCTATTGAGGTTGATATTAGAGCATCGGGCGAAAAGTCTGCACGATTTGACCGGATCTTCTTTGTCTACTGACATCGATGGATCGCACTTGTGGTGTGGCGCGCGGACCAGACGTGCGACAACGTCCGGAGTCCCTCCGAATGCGGTCAAATGGGGGCATGATCAACTGCGCTTGGTTTTAGGCGTTGAACATATGCTCCTCCTTCACAACTTCCATAACTGAAAACGAGTTTGTCTGGTGGATACCTGGCAAGCGATTGATCTTTTCACCCAGAACATCGCGGAAGTGACGCATGTCACGGGTCCGGACAATGAGCAGGTAGTCGAATGACCCTGCGATCATCAGGCAGGAATCGATCTCTGCAATTTCCCGGACGGAGCGGTTGAAGGCATCCAGATTGTTGTCGCCGGTCGCTGACAGAGCAACCTGGACCAGGGTCAAATGTCCCATGCCCAAACGCTCCATGTCTAACTTGGCCTTGTAGCCGGAAATGAAGCCTTCTCGCTCCAGGCGTTTTACGCGTTCCGTGCATGGTGTGTTTGTAAGATTTACACGCGCTGCGAGCTCAACGATCGGTAGACGTCCATTGGATGCAAGCTCCTCCAAAATGCGCAAATCGATGCGATCAAGATTCCTGCCCATTAGTGAAAGCTCCTAAAGATTGTCTAATTTGAAGGAAAATACTCGCTAACGTAGCTGAAAAAAGCGCCACTTACTAGTGATTTTACCTAATACTAAGAGCTGGCAGAAGGAGTACATGCGCTCTTGGGAGTGCTGAAAACATCTCTGCTGCCAAAAAAAGCAAACCGACTAGGGGTAACAAAGAATGAGTACAAAAATCGTTGTTGGCGTCGACGGGGCTAGTTCCGGAGACAGAGCGCTCGCATTTGCCAAGGATCTGGCAGGGCGAACGGAAAGTTGCGAATTGATCGTGGCTTACGTTATCGAATGGTCCCCTTTCAGCTTCCACACGGCTGAAGAGAACGAATTGCGCCACAAACGGCGCGAAGAAGAACTGGAAACCGCGCATTCGCGGATTGTCGATCCCGCTCTGTCACAGTTGCAGGATGCGGGATTCAAGACCAAAGGCATCGTTCGTCATGGTGACGTAGCTGAAACTCTTAATGCGATCAGTGTTGAAGAGGGCGCGTCACAGCTCATCGTTGCTCGCAGCTCGGAAAGCGGTTTTGCCAAGCGCATTTTCGGCAGTTCAACACAGAACTTAGTTATGCACGCGGACGTGCCGGTTACAGTCGTGGCCTAAGGGGGAAATCATGAAAACCATGTTTAAGGTCTGGGCCACTGGCCTGGCGATGACCGCGCTTGCCCAACCGGCTTTGGCGCAGGGCACCGTTGGTATAGACGAGAAGATCAATCAGGTTTTTGCGGCGGTGACAGGGCCGTTCGTAGCGGCAATTTTTGCACCGATACCGGGAACAAGCTTTCCTTGGATCGTCATGTGGCTGGTAATCGCCGCGACCGTCTTTACCCTCTACTTTGGCTTCGTACAGGCCCGCTTCTTCAAGCATGCCATTCAGCTGGTGAAGGGAGATTATTCCGATCCTAGGGACGCGGGCGAAGTGAGCCACTTTCAGGCGCTTGCGACCGCGCTTTCTGGCACAGTAGGACTTGGGAACATCGCGGGCGTTGCAGTCGCCGTTGGTATTGGTGGCCCGGGCGCAACCTTTTGGATGATCCTGGCGGGCCTTCTGGGGATGGCCTCCAAATTTACGGAATGCACGCTCGGTGTAAAATACCGCAACGAGTATGAAGACGGCAGCGTCTCCGGCGGCCCGATGTATTACATTTCCAAGGGGTTCAAGGAGCTGGGACTGCCGGGCGGCAAGGTCCTTGCAGTCTTGTTTTCCGTCTTCTGCATTCTGGGCGCGCTTGGCGGCGGCAACATGTTCCAGGCAAACCAGGCCCATGCACAGATTGCAGGGATCTTCGGTGACTATCCAGGATGGATCACCGGGCTTGTGTTCGCGGCAATCGTTTTTGCGGTCATTGTCGGAGGCATCAAATCAATCGCCCGTGTCACGGAAAAAGTTGTACCATTCATGGGGGTTCTTTATGTCGCCGCTGCCGTAGTCATCCTACTGACGCATTACGACAAGATCGGCTGGGCTTTTGGCCAGATCTTTGCCGGCGCATTCACAGGCCTCGGTGTCGCAGGTGGCATGGTTGGCGCGTTGATCCAAGGTTTCAAACGGGCCGCCTTTTCAAATGAAGCTGGTGTCGGATCTGCGGCGATTGCCCACTCGGCCGTGCGAACGAAAGAACCGATCACCGAGGGCTTCGTGTCGTTGCTGGAACCCTTCATCGACACTGTGGTCATTTGTACGATGACTGCGTTGGTGATCACGATTTCCGGCCAGCTCATCATGGACCCGGAGACCGGTTTATTCGTTCTGGACGGATCAACCATTGCAACGATTGACGGCAACACCGGCGTTGCATTGACTTCTGCTGCCTTCGGATCAACGATCAGCTGGTTCCCGTACATACTAGCGGTCGCCGTGGTGCTGTTTGCCTTTTCGACCATGATTTCCTGGTCGTATTATGGGCTGAAAAGCTGGACCTATCTTTTTGGCGAGGGCAAGACGAAGGAACTGATCTTCAAGGTCATGTTCTGCGTGTTTGTTGTCATAGGTGCGTCGGCCAACCTCGGTCCGGTCATTGACTTTTCAGATGCCGCTATCTTTGCAATGGCCGTAGTCAATATCTTCGCACTCTATTTCCTGATGAAGATTGTTCGTAACGAACTGAATTCGTACAGCGAACGCCTGAATTCAGGAACAATCAAGAAGTTTGCGCATTAACCAAGTCTCCGGGGCAGTTATGCCCCGGAGCCGTATTGGATCCGCACGCCGGCTTGCATTCAGTTCGCGTGTGTTCACAATTCTTCGCTTGCCACATGAGCAAACGGGCGCATCGGTTCGGATCTATGCTCGGTTGTTTCATTTGGTGAGCTTGGCATTAAACCCAAATCGCCGTTACCGGCAAAATCGAAACGAGATTATCTGGCAAGCACAAGCTTGATGTTTTCTTTGGCCAACCGTTCAATTTCCTCCCTCGAAGCGCCAGCTCGCGCACGGATTGCAGAGGCAAACATGAGGTCAATCGTCAACCGTGCCCGGGTTTGAAAAGGATATTCCTTCGGCAGCTCACCCGCTTCGACGCTTTGCTTAAGTCGCCGGGCGATCTGCTCTTCGCCAACTTGCAGATTATTTGCGAGAAACGCATGGACATCGGGCATTGTCTCAGCGCATTGCACCGCGACGCAGGCGATCAGGCATCCTCGCGCGCCTTTCTGTCCGGACTGGGTTTGGGCAACCGTAGAGAAGAACGCTGTTACAGCATCTTCGATACCACAAGCAGCATCGAACGCTGTTAACGCCTCTGATCCTATCGTGGAGCTGTACCGTTGGAGGACCTTCAGAAAAAGAGATCTCTTGTCTCCGAATGCACCATAGACACTTGGCTTGGTCAGGCCCATGGCATTGGCGAGGGATGCCGTATCCGCACCATCATATCCGGCTCGCCAGAAGATGCCGACTGCTGCATCAAGCGCTTGATCCGGGTCGAAGGTTCGTGGGCGGCCCCGTTTCCTGCCCTCTGATTTATTACCTACCATTCAGTATAAAACTCTTGAATCCGATGCTTGGCACATATATCTACCGATTGGTATATAAATCAAGTGGAGTCAAAATATGCACGATTTTACAGGAAAGAAAGTACTTGTAACCGGCGGTACGAGCGGGATCGGTAAGGCCGCAGCTGCCGCTTTCAAGGCGGCCGGTGCTGAGGTGATGATCACTGGGCAGGATCCGGGGCGTCTTGCGGAAGCCGGACTGGACCTTAAAGTCGCGACAGCAAGGCTTGATGCGGCAGACATGGCGAGTGTCGAAGCGCTGTCTGCACTGGTGGAGGCGGAACTCGGCCGGATCGATGTGCTGTTCCTGAACGCGGGGACAACGCTTCTCGCCCCGGCCGACCAGACGGACGAAAAACTTTATGACTTGATGATGGATACCAATGCGAAGGGACTGTTTTTCACAGCGCAGAACCTCCTATCTCTGATAAATAAGGGTGGGTCGGTCGTTATGAACACTTCAGTCAACAACCAGATGGGCATGGCGTGGTCGTCAGCCTACGCTGCCTCGAAAGCAGCCGTACGATCCTTTGCGCGTGTGCTGGCCGGAGAATGGATTGAACGGGGTATTCGAGTAAACGCTGTCAGCCCTGGACCGGTTGAAACTCCTATTTACGGCAAGCTCGGCTTATCTCAGGAAACGGTCGAGGGGTTCGCGAAAGATATCGGGGGCAAGATACCGATGAAGCGCTTTGGCAAACCTGAGGAAATCGCTGCGGCTGTTCTCTTCCTGGCGTCCAGTGATGCGTCCTTTATTCTAGGTCATGAATTGGTCGTTGACGGCGGCTGGACCGAGATCTGAGCGATAGACAACGGCCGCCGGTTGATCCCCGGCGGCCAGACTGCATCACGGCTTATACCAACCTCACTAGATAGGAACCGATCTGACCGTGTTTGGGGACTGTTCGGCAAGGAGCAGGTTGCAGGGCGATATGGTTTATCGTTCAAAACCTGGGACGCAGCTGAACAGTCCCCAAACACGGCCTCGGTGGCCTGCTCCGGTCCGCCGGACTGCGTTGCGCCGGCTCTTTGGCCCGCTGGAATTTGCATGCAGTACAGGCAACGCGTCATGTTGGTGAGCGAAGCGGGTTGCAACTCCGAAGGCTCTCGACTCAGCCTGTCCTACTCAGCTGATCATGCCCAAGGTGAGGTCGCCAAACTGGGTATGCTGCAATGTCACATTGCCGCTTGCAATCTCAATCACCGCATCAAGTGGCGCTTCCTTAGCGGGCTCAAAATTTTGCCGATTCCAGGCTGGACGGGGTGCTGGCGCGGTTTTGTGTATATGACGAAGCCGTTCAAGCCCCGAACCTATAAACGGGTCTTCTGCCGACCTTGGGCAAATCAAATGTGATTACGCGCCGCCGGTCGCGATCACAGCCTGGTAATCGCCTGCTTCGCCGCGCTGAGAATGGACTGCGACCGGTCCGGCTCGTCTGCCAGCCTTGCCAGCGTCACCGCCCCAAGAAGGAGAGAGAAACGCATATATCCCGAGAGCTCTGTGCCATCCTCCTGCAAAAGTGCGGCCACCCGGTCGACCGCTTTTGAGCTGTTCTCTCGCACAGCTCCATCCATGCGCGCGAGTTCTGACCCAAGCGCGGCAATCGGACACCCGATAGTCCGGTTTTCGACGTGTTCGCCGGACAGATACATGTCGATATATGCCGTGCGGGCGGCGTCGCCGGGGCAACGCTCCATCTCTGCAAGCGACACGTTCACCGCGTTCTCGAAGGCATCGGCAACCAGATCGTCCTTGCCGGAAAAGTGACGGTAAAAGCCGCCATGGGTCAGCCCGGCCGCCTTCATCACCTCAGCGACGCTTGTGGTCTCCACCCCCTTGTCCCGGATCAGCCCGGCTGCGGCCTCCAGAATGCGTTGGTGAGACCTCTGTTTTTCGATGTTGGAGACACGGGGCATGGCAGCTTCAGCTTTTGGGGTTGACATAATAGATTTTATCTATCATCTAAAAAATAAGATTACAAGCATCATCTAAATGGACGTAGCATGACCGACACCTTAAAAATTCTTGTCACTTCCGCTGCGGGACGAGTGGGCCGGGACGCGGTCCGCCTCATTCTCGACGCCGGGTTTGAGGTCCGGGCGATGGTTCACCGCCGAGATGCACGTGCCGAAGCTCTGGAACGGATGGGTGCAGAGATCTTTGTTGGCAATCTTCTGGATTTCGACGACTTGAGCCGGGCAATGACCGGCGTCAGCCGAGCGTTTCACATTCCGCCCTTTGCTCCGCATCTGCTGCACAACACCATGTTGGTTTGCCTCGCGGCCCAGGACGCGCAACTGGAGACTTTGGTGCTATTATCGGGCTGGAACCCCAGCCCCGCGCACCCCTCGATGCTGACGCGCGAACACTGGATCGCCAACAATATCGCCCGATGGATGCCTGATGTGGGGGTGATCCACCTCAATCCCGGCATCTTCGCCTTTACCTATCTGCTGACCACGCCCGTCACCCGCAAGCTGGGGGTTCTGCCGCTGCCCTTTGGCGATGGCGCGAATGCGCCGGTATCCGAACGTGATATTGCCCGCTGTGCGGCCGCGCTTCTGGCGAACCCCGCGCCCCATATCGGCACCTCCTGGCGGCCCACCGGCCCGGCGCTGCTGACCGGGGGCGATGTAGCCCAAATACTGACAAGGGTGTTCGACCGTCAGGTGCGTTATCAGCCGATCTCGTTTCGGATGTTCTCCAAGGCGGCACGCGCCATGGGGTTCCCTGATTTCGACACCTACAACCTGCGCCACTATGCCGAGGAAATCGCCGAAGGCGCGTTCGCTATTGGCTCACCAACCGACGATGTCGAGCGGCTTACCGGCAGCCCGGCGGAGAGTTTCCAAAGCACCGCAGAGCGATATGCCGAAAATGTCAGCCGACTGGCGCCGAATGTAGCAGATACCTCCCTGTTCGGGGCAATGGGGTTCATGGTCCGGATGCTTCTGACACCAGCTCCAAGCTTCAAGGCCCTCGCAGAATTCGAAGGCAGGGCCCGTTTGGCCCATCCAATGGCCGGACATCAAAATCCTGACTGGCAAGAGGCCGCGCTCGACGGGCGGTTGATGCTGATGGATGCACCGGGCCGGATCCGCGCCACTCGCCCCTCCAAAACCGCCTGACCCATAAGTAACCGGCCGGGAGACCGACATGACCACCACCTCACTTTTCCTCGACCGTAACCGCGCCTTCGCGGCGCAGTTCGAACAAGGTGAAATGCCAGCCCTGCCCAAACTGGGAACGCTGTTCCTGACCTGTATCGACGCCCGTGTAGATCCCGCCCATGTCTTGGGGCTGGAACTGGGCGAGGCAGTGGTGTTCCGCAACAATGGAGGACGTGTGACACCTGGTTTTCTCGAAGAGCTGTCAGTGCTGTCGCTCATGGTCGCCAGAATGACAGGTGCAAACGAGGCCAGCTTTGCGATCGTTCTGATGCAGCATACCAAATGCGGTGCGCAGAGCTTTGCCGACCCGGAGCTTCGCGCTTTGAACCAGGATCGGGCGAATGTCGATGTGTCCGGCAGTGCAATCACCAATCACGAAAACGATCTTCGCACGGACATGGAAAGGCTGCGCGATGCGCCGAATTTGCCGGGTGGGTTACGCGTGACGGCGATGCTTTATGACGTCGAAAGCGGCGCGGTCCGGCAGATTGCGCCTGAACGAAGCCTCGCAGAGCTGCGCGGCCGGCTCTGAGGCAGAAATGACCGATTTCTACGAAGTCTATGTGCGGATCTTTGCACTGGCACTGCCGGTTCTGGCGGTTGCAACCGGCAGTCTCGGGGCCATTCGCGCCGGTCTGCGGCCAACACAGTTCGCGGCCTTCGCCGTGGTATCGGCGGCACTGTTTGGTCTTTGGTATGCCGCCGCCATGCCTCTTTCACGAAAGGGGGTTTTCAATGTCCCCGCGAATATGGGAGAGCCGCCCGTGGTCCTGGTGTTTCTATTTGCCGGGGCGTTTGCGATCTGGGCGCTTGCCTGGCTCACGCCTTTGGGCCGGCGTTTGACCGACGCCACCCCACTCAGCGCCATCGCTGCGTTCCAGATCCCCCGGCTGATGGGGGGGGGTGTTTTTGATCGGCTGGCTGGCGAGCGATATCCCGGCGCTCTTTGCTATTCCGGCCGGGCTGGGTGACATTTGGGCAGGGATCGCGGGGTGGCAAGCCAGTCGTGCACTCGCCAGTGGGGCGCCCCATGCGCGCCGATTGCTGGTGCGGGCCAATGTAATCGGAATTGCGGATTTTGCCATGACGGTGCTGTTGGGCATCGTTACCTCCACAGGCTTTGCGCATCTCTTTGCGCAGGACGCGCCAAACATCATCAATGATCACCCGCTGGCAATGTTCCCGGCCTATTTCGTTCCGATCTTTCTGGGCTTCCACGTCATCGCGCTTGCGCGCATGCGAACCGAAAACCGGAGGGACACCACCACCCATGCCTGACTTCGTACCAGACCCGGAACTCTATCCGTTCGAGTCACATTGGGCAGAGCTCGCCGATGGAACGCGGATACATTATGTCGACGAGGGGCGCGGGCCTGTCCTGCTTCTGTTGCACGGAAATCCGGCCTGGTCGTTTCTCTATCGCAGGATCATCCTGGGGCTGCGGGGCCAATTTCGCTGTATCGCCCCGGATCTGCCGGGTTTCGGGTTGTCGCACGCCGGTGCCAGTTTCGGTTTCACCGCCGCTGAACAGGCAGCGATCATCGTTGATTTCGTCGATCACCTTTCCCTTCGGGGGATCGGCGTCATGATGCAGGATTGGGGTGGCCCGATCGGGCTGAACCTGGCGCAAACCCGGCCCGGGATGGTGGACAGGCTGATCATCGGCAACACATTCGCCTGGCCCTTTACCCGCCTCGGGCCGCGGGCGTTTTCTGCCATCATGGGCGGTATCCCCGGGCGTCTTGCCGCACTTCTGTTCAACGGTGTTTTATCCTGGTTTTTCACCATCGGTGTCGTCAAACCACTCAAACCCGAGGTCCGCGCCATGTATGACGCACCGTTCAAGCGCCGGGTAGACCGGCGGCCCACGTATATCTTTCCGCAACAGCTCACTGCCGCCAGTACTTTCTTGCGCCGGGTGGAGGAGCGGCTTCCAGCCATTGCCAAGACGCCAACACTGATCTTATGGGGGGACAGCGATTTCGCCTTCAAAGACTATGAGCGCGGACGGTTTCAGGCGGCATTCTCTGACCACCGGGACATTACGCTTTCGGCGGCGGGCCATTTCATCCAAGAGGACGCACCGGACGAGATCTGTAGGGCCGTTGTGGAGTGGTATGGCAAGGGTCAGCAAGAACACCGATTTGAGCAGCCGACAGTATCGCATGATCCAGTGAGTTTGGTTTGAAAACGGACGAACTGGCACTCAAACACACTTGAGGTGGGTCCATGTCGTGTGAAACAGGAGTTTAACCGTGCACACACGCCACTTTCTCTGTGTTCTCGGTGATTTAAGCCTCAAGACCGCAAAAAATTAGCGGCAATGGCCTTTGCACGGGAATAACTCTCATGATCGTTAAGCGACATATGAGAGAACGTGGCGCCTTCGATCAGCAAAAACAACACGCGCGCTGTTTCGTCCGGGTTCGCCTTGCTCAATCGCGTGCATGCAGTTCGCAAGCGTTCCAGAAATCGGGCCTTATAGGCGCGCGCGAGTTCACCGATACCTTCGTCAGAATTCCCATATTCCGTGAGTGCGTTCACGAAATAACAGCCGTTGAAGTCCGGCCTTTTCGACCAGTCCTGCATCGCGTCGAATATGCTGAGAACCTGCTGTTCAGGATCGCTGCCAGCGCTTTCAATGTATCGTTCCAGATACACAGCGAGCCGGTCGCCGCGCCTTCGAAGCGTTTCCTCGATCAGGGCGTTCTTGCTGTCAAACCCTTTATACAAGGTCATTTTTGCGACGCCCGCTTCCTGAAGCAGGCGATCGATCGAAACCCCCTTGAATCCTTCCATCGAAAAGATGGCCTCCGCTGTTTCCAGCAATTTCTCGCGTTTTGGGGCCCGCATCATACCGGTTCCTGAACTTAGGCGCTTGCTTAAAGTATACTGATCTGTCTACCTGTGGCAATATGGTAGACGAATTGGTCTATCTTAGAGGCGGAAAGGGATCTGAGATGCGCCGCTGGAAACGAGGATTGGCGCTGGGATTGGCATTTGCAATCGGCGCCTTCGCCGCATCGGAGATCTGGACCGAACGCGCGGCAAAACTGATACTTGCCGGGTTAAGCTGGTCCGCTGGGCTGGAAAGCAAATCGGTAACCACATCATTTGGCGATGTCGCCTATCTGGAGGGGGGAGAGGGGCAGACAATCGTTTTTCTCCATGGAATTTTCGCTCTGAAAGAGCATTGGATCGAAATGTCGCGCCAAGTCTCCGGAGACTACCGTGTCATACTGCTCGACCTGCCTGGTTTTGGAGAAAACCAGCGTCTGCCCATAAGTGAATACGACTATGGCCGCCAAACCGAAAACGTCCTCGAAACGCTGGACAGGATTGGTGTGAGTGACTTCCACATCGCTGCAAACTCCATGGGCGCGCAAATCGCAGCGCAACTCGCGATCGCAATTCCCTACCGCGTCCAATCGCTTTCGTTTGTCGGGGGGCCGGCCGGCGTCTCGTCTCCAGTGCCCAGCGATATGGAAACCGCGATTGCGGCGGGTCGGCTGCCTTTGGTGGTTGAAACCCGATCAGACTACGACGCACGAATGGCATGGCTCTTTCCCAAAGAGCCCTTCATTCCGCGCCCGGTCGCACATTACTGGACTGAAAACGAAGTTGCACTCGCCCGAACCAACCGGAAAATCTGGGATGTCGTGGCCGCTTTTGCCGGACCTGGATTGGAGGAATTGGCACATCGTATCGAGCAGCCCTCTTTGATCATTTGGTGCGAGGAGGACCGGATTTTTCACGTCTCGGGCGCGTCCGTGCTTGCCAAAGCCCTGAACTATGCAACGCTGCACAGGATGAGCGAATGTGGCCACCTGCCTATGTTGGATCGCCCGGAGGACACTGGACGACTGTTGCGGGAGTTTCTGAGCCGCCTAAGAAAGAGCCAATAACGGACCCTGCAAAGCCGCTCGGCCTCAAGTCTACCAGCGATCTGTGTGGTCAGCTTTCGGTCTAGCCAATCCTCCAATCGTTCATCCGGATACCGGCGTCATCCCTGGAAAGGTGCCACGAGGCGCTTATACCAGCGAGCATCGAACAGAACCGATGCGCCCATTTTTGCAAGTGGATGGACATGATGGCCCACCTCTGGACCATGAGCCGGTTCCAGGCTTGGCAGCAGAGCGCGAGGATCTCATCATAGGATTTGAAGATGCGGTTGGACGACCAGGTGTCGCGCAGGAATTGCCAGACGTTTCCCATGGGGATTATACCAAGCGCTGTTGATGATGAGCTATTTGATGACCTATTTCCGTTCATCGGCCAGACGCATCGCGTGCCCCGGCCTGGCTGAACCGGTAAGCCGTGCAACGATCGAGCGCTTTCCCCACAATTGCAGAAACGCTACATTGCAAGATGCGCTATCATTTTAAATCTTCTTTGCATTTCTATACTTAAAATCCACATCCCCACACGTCTTGTTTTCCAATATTTTATTCGCCTCACAATATATAATTCCAATATTCATCTTAAAATATTCAAAGAAAAGCACAAATCAATACATTGCTTTCATCAATCGAAGATGAAGGAATACGCGCACCCACATCCAGTCGCAGTCCCACACCAGCAAATAATTTGTTACTACACAGCCATCAAACCCCGCCAGGGTTTGGCCAGGGGGCAGGCTTGCCGAAATGGAAGCCCTGGGCGGCGTCGATTTCCAGAATGCGGAGGCGTTCGGCATCCTGCTCCGTTTCCACATGTTTGGCGATCACCTTGATGCCGAGTTCGCGCGCGGCCCGCACCAGCCCGTTGAGCACCACGGCCTTGGAAGGATCATTCAGCGCCTCGCGGGTCAACCCCGCCGCCAGCTTCAGCCATTCCACACGGCTGCCGGTGAGCCGGGACAGGACCGGCCAGTGGCCGGCGAAATCGTCGATCGAGGTCTGGCACCCCAAATCCGATACGAAGGTGAAGAAGGATTCCACCATGGCCGGTTCGCGCAGGAAGTCCTTTTCAGCGATTTCCAGACACAGGCGGGAGGCCAGCAGCGGATTGACCGACAGGCGGTGAAACAGCGCATCGCGGAAATTCGGGTCCCGCGCTGTGTCAGCTGACACATTCATGGTCACCAGCATGCGCGTCGCGTTTGACTGGACCGCATCCAGCACCCGGTCGAGCGTCCAGCCATCCACCTGGGCGATGAAGCCCGAGCGCTCGGCGGCCGAAATCCAGGCCCGCGCGGACAGGCCCCGGGCCCTGTCACCAATCAGGCGCAGCAGCACTTCGACCCCGCAAACAGTGCCGGATTTAAGCGCGACAACCGGCATGGCATAAAGGGTCAGGTCCTTGCCGCAGAAACTTTCCGGTTCCGGCGCGGCGGGTTGATCATGTATCTGGGAGGGCCAGTCTCCGGCCTGAACCCCATGAACTTGAACCGACTGACCGCCGGTCCGCTTGCCCCTAAGGCAAGCCCGGTCCGCCAAGCCCAAGAGAGCCGAGGCATCCGCGTTGTTCAGGACGACCGATCCGTCGACAAACGCAACACCGACAGAGCCGCTGATGGTAAAGACCCGCTCCATGATTTCCAGCCGGATCCGCTCAAAGCCCTTCAGGATCCTGTTGGCAAAGTCGAGAGCGGCCGCTTCGCTGGCCACAGGCAGCATGGCGGCAAATTCATCGCCGCCGATCCGGGCTACCGTGCCGAATTCCCCGAGCGCCTGGCGCAGGCAGGCCGCCACGCGCAGCAGCATGTCATCGCCCGCATCATGGCCGCCCAGATCATTGACCTTCTTGAACTCATCAAGGTCAATATAATAGACGGCAAGCCCGGTCTGCCGGTCGCTGGCCATGCGCGCCAGCTCCCCCTTGAGATAGCGTGTAAAGGCGCGGCGGTTCTCCAGCCCCGTCAGCGGGTCCTTATAGGCCAGCTTGCGATTTTCGGCGACTTCCTTGGGGCTGTCCACATCCCGGCGGATGACGGCCATGAAGCCGCGCGGCGCTGCACTGGCCTTGCCCTCCTCACCGTCCGCGGTTTCCGGCAGCGCGACGAAACGGACCTCGCAGACCTTCGGGCCGCCCGGTCCGAAGGTCCCGTCCGCAGGCCCGGCAAGCGCCAGATGAAGGGTTTGCGGGGCGCCGGCGTCCAAAGCGTCCAGAACAGTTTCCAGGATGCTGCTCTCGCAGGTGCAGCCGGTGGCCAGGCGCAGTCTGGCGGCGATGTCCTCCAGATGCGTTTGCCCTTCGAACACCAGAATGTCATCGGGAAAATGTTCCAGAATATGCCGTGCCCGGGCGCCGCTGCTGGATTGCCCGGCCAGCAAGGCCGAGCGGACCAGCGCGCGCTCCTCAGGGTCCAGCTCTGGCTCAAGCCCGCACTCCTGCCGGCCTGTGACATCGTTTTCAAACTGCAGCAAGACCGCAGAACAATCGCGTTTCAAAAACAGTTGCGGGGTGCAGGACAAGTGCCTGCACAGCACCTGGCCGGACGGCACGGCAAAGGCTCCGCCCGCCTCAACCGGCTGGCCGCCAAACGCTGTTGTCAGAACGCGTTCGCAGCGCCCCCAGCTGTCGCCGGAAAACAATTTCCTCAAATTGGATGGAACAGACTTCACGCCCGCCTGCGCACAGGCGTCCGCCAGCAGAGGATTGTGGGCCAGAATACGGCCGTCCCTGCCGACATAAGCCGCCGCGAAGGGAAGAACCTCCAGCAGGGAGGCGTGAAAGGTAGAAAGTAATTCGTTTCTGGCACGGCCGAACAGGCCCCGCCGGTCACGCATGAACCGTTGGCTGATTTGCACCAGACCGCCCTCTCAAAAAATCTCATGATTGGCGCTATTGAAAATAGCTCCGCGCCGCCCCGAAATATCTATTAGCACAGTTTAGCCGCGAATCATGGCCCAGCAAAACTACGCACAAATCTTACAAAAAACTTGGTTAATTCTTATTTAACTAAATAATTTAAAATTTCATTCAAATTTATATTTTTCTCTACTCATATTTTTCTAAATTTGAATACCCGCCTTAATTTCAACACGGAACTGCCCTAGGGGCATCTTCATTGTTTCCAAGTGACCGGTTCCAACTGCAAGTTCACCGGAAAGATACTATTTATCAGGACACCGCAATGCCATTGCCATCCGGATCGCGGATCTGCCAAATTTGTGCACTTTTTGCGTGTATTTTGCTATTTCAAGCTGAAAACACCGTCCAGGCCAAAGACGCGTTTCACCAATGCGGCAAGGCCTCCTGGTACAGCCTGGGCGGCATGACTGCCAGCGGTGAACGGGCCAACCCCAAAGGTTTGACGGCAGCTCACCGCACCTTACCCTTCGGCACGATGGTGACTGTCATCAATCTGTCAAACGGCAAAAGCGTAACGGTGCGCATCAACGATCGAGGCCCTTTCGCGAAAGGCCGTGTCATTGACGTGACTCGTGCCGCTGCCCAAGAGCTCGGTTTCCTGCGCAAGGGGGTGACCAAAGTGCATGTCACCCGGGCCGGGACAGAAAATGCGGCCTCCCCTCAGCAAAAGTGCCAATAATACTTTCAGCCTGCCTATAATTTAGACAGAACGTGATCGATCCGTGAAATTTCAATGCCTCTTCCAATATATTGAAATAAAATGATTATTTTAAGAGCTTTCGGCTTTTGCCTGCAATTCAGTATGAATAACGATCAGTCGCATTACAGTGAATCAAAAAATAAAATATTTTACGGTAATGACATTCTGAAGAGATGCGGCTAGAGTTGCGCCCGTGGTCGATGGGGCCACGTGCACAGTAACTTCATTCGCGCAGTCTTCGGACTGCGCGTTTTTTTTTGCAAACCGAATTATTTTTGCAAATATGCCGCTCCCGAAATAAATCAGATCCGCTGACGCCGCGCCGGAAGATGTTTTCAGACCGGGTCTCAGACGGACTGCCCCCGGTCCAGCCGGTTTAAAAAAGCGGCCGCACTGTCTTTCAGCGCCCGCTGCCGTTCAACGCCCATGCGGGCCCAGCTGGCATAGGGCCGGGATAACCGGCGGTTGCCTTTGAGCACAATCTGATGACGGTCAAGAAAGTCCCAGTATAGGGCATTGAAAGGACAGGCGCCCTCACCCGTTTTCGCGCTCACGTCGTATCTGCAGCTGCGGCAGTAGTCCGACATCTTGTTCAGATAGTTGCCGCTGGACATATAAGGTTTCGAGGCAAGCTTGCCGCCATCGGCAAACTGGCTCATGCCGAGCGTGTTCGGCAGCTCGACCCACTCAAACGCATCCACATAGACGCTCAGATACCATTCATGCAGCTGATGCGGATCAATGCCCGCCAGCAGCGCGAAATTGCCCGTCACCATCAGCCGCTGGATGTGATGGGCATAGCCCTCTTCCAATGTCTGGCCGATTGCCTCCGACAGGCAGCGCATCCCGGTCTCCCCGGTCCAGTAGAAGCCGGGCAGCGGCCGGGCAGCCTCCAGCATATTGGCGTTTTCATAGCCGGGCATGGACAGCCAGTAGAGCCCGCGCACGAATTCCCGCCAGCCAATGATCTGCCGGATGTAGCCTTCGGCCGCATTCAGCGGCACGGCACCATCCCGATAGGCCGCCTCCACCTTGCGGCACAGGTCCAGCGGGTCCAGCAGCCCGATATTGAGATAGGCCGAAACAACCGAGTGGTAGAGAAACTTCTCGCCTTGCAGCATGGCATCCTGATAGGTGCCGAACCGGGCCAGAGCCGTCTGCAGAAAGCGGTCAAAGGCCGCTTCGGCCTGGGCCCGGGTGACCGCAAACCAGAACGGCTCCAGCTGCCCCATATGGGCCGCAAAGCGCGCCCCCACCAGCCGCAGCACGTCTTGGGTCGTCTGATCCGGCGGAAAACGGGCCGGCCTCGGCATGAAGAGATCGGCTGCGGCCGGTTTACGATTGTCCGCATCATAATTCCATTTGCCCCCGGCCGGCTGATCCCCGTCCATCAAAAGGCCGGTCCGGATCCGCATCTGCCGGTAAAAGTGCTCCATGCGCAGCTGCTTGCGCCCGGCCGCAAAGGCCTCAAAATCGGCCCGGGAGGCCAGAAACCGGCTGTCCTCCAAAATCACGACCTGCCGCCCGAATGCATCCTGCCAGCCGGTCATATCCTCCAGAACCCGCCATTCCCCCGGCTCGGTCACACAGACCCGCTCGGGCGTCAAACGTGCACAGGCGCGCGCCACCTCCCCCCGGAAGCTCCCGGTGTTGCCGACCGCATCCAGCTGCACATACTCCACATGCCATCCGTCCGCCCGCAGGCTGTCGGCAAAATGGCGCATGGCGGACAGGATGAAGGCAATCTTCTTCTTGTGGTGGGGCACATAAACGGTTTCGGCCTGCACCTCCACCATCAGCACCCGGTCCAGGGCACGGTCCGCCCCGGCCAGGCTGGAGATGTGCGGGCTCAGCTGATCCCCCAGGATCACGATCAGCTGGCGGCAGCCCTTGGACGGGGTCCGCTCAGCGCCGCCCACCGGCACCTCCCGCACCGCCTGGCCGCAGACCAGACGGCCTCCGGTTCTGAATCAGGTTCTGGCCTGGCGTCTCCGGCACATAGGCGCACATGACGGCTCCTTAAAACAGCTTGTGTCAGCGCTATACGCAGATCCGTGCCTCCCCTATCACCGCCCCTGCCGTTTTTTTCACCGCTGGCCCGGCTGGCCAGCCCTCCCCTCCCCTGTTGCACCCACCTTGAGCCCTTATACCAGGCGGTCCGATGGGGTGTGAAAGACGGCCAGGCTGGCGGTTCAAGCAACACAACGCCGTCCAGCAGGCATAAAACCCCGGCAAACCGGTCAGGAGAGGGTCAGTCCCTTGCAACGGGCAGGAGGCTGTGGAAGATAACTTGTCCAAAAGACCAGAAAGCCATTGCCCGCAAGCGCCGGATCTTGTATCAGACCGTCCTATCCGCCGCGCAGCCCGCCTGCGACCGGACAATAGCACCCGTAGCTCAGCTGGATAGAGCGCTGCCCTCCGAAGGCAGAGGTCACAGGTTCGAATCCTGTCGGGTGCGCCAGATTAAAACGTGTCCGATCCGGAGACATGGGTTACAACCTCGTGCCGAACGGGTTGTCGATTGTCTGTAGTGTTCTCTGCTGTCGATCCCGCTGCCCCAGTGCTGGCCATTTGGAGTGGCCTGCACTTGCTCATTCTGTCCCAATGAGCCGAAAAAATCATAAGACAAGCTTTAAGCGGTGCCTTTGGCATCGCCCGAGCGGCCGCGTTTCCAATAGGAAATCGCGTATTGCCGCCCTTTACCGAGCCCAAACTCCTGCTTGAAGACTTTTCGCAGTGACTGGGCATTGTCGTACTCACCGGCAAACCAGCAAAAATCCGGCGAGCAGGCATCAGCGAACGCTTTCAAACTGCCTTCGACCCTTTCGGAGAAGTCCTTCGAACCCAGACATGTAATTGGCAACGTGGTTTCTGGAAGATAGGCTAGGTTCGCCTTCGGCAGCGCGGTGACCACGTGGCCGGTGCAGGTCTTGGGAAGGGTCGCAAGAAGGTGTGCAAGGGCCGGCAGAGCGGTCTCGTCGGCGGCCAGCAAGACGGATTGGCACTCTTGCGGCACTCTTTCGCCGCCACCCGGGCCCATGAGGCCAATGCTGTCGCCAGCGACCGCTCTTTCGGCCCAATCGGCGATCATCCCGCCCTGGTGGCGAACGATGTCGATATCGACTTCGGTCAGGTCTGCCCGAACGTCTTTCAGTGTGTAGTAGCGCACGTGAAGCTCGTCTTCGCCCTTCGGCCAAAGCGTCGCTCCGTTCGAGGCGACATGAGGCCATTGCGGTGCACGCGTGGCATCCGATGGCAGCATAAGCTTGACGTGAATGCCGTCCTTCTGGAGTGAGGTTGCGGTTTTGCAGGCAAAGGTCAGGCGCAACATGCCGGGGAAGATCTCGCTCTTTCCGGACAGGTGCAACAGGTGAAAGTTCGGCGGCCTGATATCGTCGTTTGCGCCTTCACTTTGAAGATCGTCGCTCCAGCGGATCGATGCGGCTGCTTCCGGTGTGAGTTCCTCCAGATGCCGCACCACGCCCTCCTTGAAAACGAAGAGCTTGTTGGGGCTGGGCGCCGAAACGGCGAAGGTCAGTGTTTGAGGCGCCTGGGAAACAAGGATCTGACTGTCCTCATCAATCGGGATCAGGGCACTGCCATCGCCCTGATCAATGTGGTTCAGATCGTGGCTCTTGAGGTGTTCCAAAAGTGCGCCGAGAACAGATGCAGGATCAGCAACGACAACAGTCGTTTGGGCTTCGAGGCTCATGACGCGGCCTCGTTCTGGGCGGCATTCTGGCGAAGCGATTTCCCTGACCTGCCCGGTAGAAGCTTGATTGTCGCCAGTACCGCGAGGCCCGACAGCACGGCGGCCAGCACGAAGAGACCGTCATATCCGAAGTGGTCCGCGATCATGCCGGACGTCATGGAGCCGATGAGATAGACAATCAGCTGAGCGCAGGCCAGCAGGGTGAAATCGGTGCCCGGCTGCGACCTGGAGGCGACACTCATGAAGAGCGAGTACAGGATGACGATTTCCATGTAGCGAATGAAGGTCTGGAATGCCGCTGCCGACATCACCGTCCAAAGGGGCTCGTAGATCCCCAGCGCGTGCAGGGCGAAGGCTGTAAAGCAGATGGTGCGCAGAAGGCCAAGAATGATCAGCGACCTGTTGGCTCCCTGCCACTTGATCAGGCCGACGGCGATAACCGACCCTATGATGCCAGCTGTGGCTGCCGAGCCTCCGGACAGGTAGCCGATCCAGGAAAGAGACAGGCCGACGTCGATGAGATAGGGGCCTTCCATCGCCTTGACCAGGCCTTCGCTTGCCCGAAAGACTAGCGCGATGACAAAGATCTGAACCGCTTCCGGACGCATGAAAAACGCGCGCAGCGATGGCTTTGAAATCGTATTTCCTTCAGCCCCGGATGGCTGAGGTTCTACCGCTCGTTCTCGCATCAGAGGCGTGACGAGCAGGGGCAACAGAGACAAGGCGGCGACAAAGAGAAGTGTCGGTGTCCATCCATAGGTCTCGAAGAGAATAAGGGACAGGGTGCCACCGATCACGACGCCGAGGGCGACGGCACCGCCTTGAAAGGCGTTGCCGATGCCTCTGTCCTTCTCCGAAAGACTGTTGGTCGCGTAGCCATCAGTCGCAATGTCCTGCGCCGACATGGCCAGTGCCATCGTTAGACAAACCACAAAGAGACCAGTGACATTCGTTGGCTCGATGAACGCCAGGACCGCGATGCCAGAGGCCGTGACCAGTTGCATCGGAACGATCCAGCCTCGCCGGTGTCCGATCTTGAGAAACCTGATGCGGTCGATGAACGGAGCCCAGAGGAACTTGAGCACCAGCGGCAACATGAGCAGGGAGAAAAAACCGATGGCGCTGCGGGAAACACCGGCCTCCCGCAGGACCGGGGGAAGGGCTGCCGCAATCAGATAGGTGGGAATGCCTTGCGCCAGATAGAGCCCACCAAGCGTTGCAAACAAACGGTATCGTTCAGCGTTTCCGGTGGGCGCGGTTCCCTTGAGCTTTGCTCTGGACAGACGCATGGCTGGCTCATTTTCAAAACTGTCGAGGGCATGCCCTCGGAAAGGGAAAAACCGCAAGCGCCAAGCGCCTGCGGTCAACGTTGGAGACTTAAAACTTGACCTGGTAAGACAGGGCGATTGTCCGGCCGAGACCTGCCACATTGATGCCGCGCGTGGCCGTGGCGGTCGGGTTGATGTAGTCGGTATCAAGAATGTTGCGGACGCCAAGCGAGAGCTTGCCGTTGTGCTCGAAGGTCTTCGCAACGGCGGCGTTCAGAAGGACAGCCCCATCGATCTTGTTGTCAATGTCGCGAGACCTGCCGGAGAAGAACTCGACTTCGGCGCGGGCAGTGATGTCATGCTCGAAACTCATGGTGCTGTACAAAAGGCCCTTGAACGTCGTCGGAATGCGGTTGTTGGGCAGATAGCTGTCGAATTTACCGTCATCATTCGTGTCGTATTGACCTTCCGAATAGGCCAGCACGCTGCCGACGGTCATCCAGTCCAGGACATTTGCCTCTCCGTTAAACTCGACGCCCCAGAGACGCTCTTTCTGCTGGGAGACGCTGTTTGAGGAAACGTCAAAGGTCGTGCCCTTGTCGGATGTCGAGAAATAGGCACTCAGGTTCGCGCGGAATCTATCCCAATCACCGCGCAGGCCGATCTCGTAGGTGTTCACAAGCTGAGGCTCGGGAGAGATGTCGGCAAAGCTCGTGGTGCCAGTACCGGTACAGACACCGGCAACGCCGGAGATCGAGCAGAGTTCAGCTGTTGTGTTCGCGCCTGCGCGGCGTGTAAACGCGCCAACGTCCGCCAAAGCATAGCCTTGAGAGAAGTTGCCGTAGGCTTGCATTTCCTCGGTGACGTCAAACACGCCGCCGATGTTGAAGGTCCACTGATTGTAGCTGAAGTCGCCGCCGGTCACATCGACCGCGCCAATGGTCGCGACGGGCAGGCCTAGGCTCGACAGAAGGTTGGTCTGTGACTCCGGGCGGGTGAAATCGTCGACGCTTAGGAAGAACTGGTCGAACCTGGCACCTGCCTGCAGGCGGAAACGATCGACGACCGGAATTTCAGCCTGTGCAAAGCCGGCGATCTGGTTTTGTGTCATGGGTGCGATGACATCTGCGCCACCGATGGTCTCCTGCGTCGTCTGATCGAAGGTATAATCGACGCCCCAGGTGACGTTGGAGCCTTCCGTCAGGAAATCCAGAGCGCTGTTGACGGAGGCCGTCGCGCCGAAGCGGTCGCCGTAAAGGACCGTCTGATTGTCCGATGTATAGACAAAGGTGTTCACGCTCGAGAGCTCCGTCATGAGCGACTGCTTCTCGATGTGATTGTAGAACGCCTTGATTTCCAGATTGCCCAGAGAAAAGTCTGCATCCGTGTAGCGGGCGGTGAAATACTGGGAGTTCTCTTCCAGCGGCTCGCCGTCATAGGGATTGGAGTAGTCGGGCACAGCGGTGCCGCTGGAGTAGTCCGTGTACCAGTCAGGATCCTGGCGGGCGTAGCTGAGATCGGCACTCACCTCGAAACGCTTGGCGTCTGTCTCATAGCCGATGACGCCGAAAGCTTCGCCTTCGCCGATGCGGTCTGCACCGCCCTGTCCGAGCATGCCGTCTGATGCGAGCTCGTTGCCGTCTCCATCATAGGTGCGTCTGCTGAAGTCACCGGAGAGCGATAAGAAATAGTCGAATTTGCCGTTACGCCCCTCGGCGGAGACATTTGCGTTGGGGGCAATCGATTCCGGCAGGTTTGCGGTGAAGGCGGTTGCGCCGACGGTTGCGGTGACGTTGACGCCATCTTCGACGCCGCGCTTAGTAATGATGTTGATCGTGCCGCCCGTCGCGCCCGCGCCGTAGAGACTTGAGGCGCCATTGACGACCTCGATACGGGCTATGTTGTCCATGTTGATCAGGGACAGGATGCGCGAGTTACTCCGGAGAGGGGTGTTGCGCGGAACACCGTCAACCATGATCAGGACGCTGCGGCCGCGGAAGCTCTCGGACGCGCCCGATATGGTCTGATTGCTCGGCGCGTAGCCGGGCACCAGCCTAGACACAAGATCGGATGTGTCTGTAGCGAGGATCTTCGTTTCCTCGATCTGCTCTTCAGAAATGATCTCAACCGACTGTGCGACAGTCCCGAGGGCCCCTTCGCTACGGTTTGCCGTCACAACAATCTGATCAAGCAAGACGGTCTCGCCGGAGTTCTCCTGAGCGTGTGCCGGCAGCGTGCACAATGCCGTGCTCGCCCACAGAATGTAGGATCTGATTTTCATGGATGCCCACCCAATAAGGTTTTATTTTCAGGGAATTGGGTGGCTCGATAGCGGCTGCAGTCTGGCTTCCCGTTAAATCTACATCAATCATACATGAATAATTTATTCAAGTTTATGCACTGTAAATTGTACGGATTGATTGTGTTGTTGCAGATCGGACACATTGGAAAACACCAGATAGAACTGTCTCAGCAATTGCCTTCTGCAAAGCGAACCAGCGGGTTCCGCAAATCCGTCCCAAGCGCGGGAAGAGGCCGTTCGGCCGCGTCGCCATAGCCAATTTCAAACCGGACCTTGTTGATACAAACGCGCGGCAGGCTTGGATGAAACAGCTCGAAGGTTTTGAAGCGTTCCGCCAGCTCGGGATGCTCGGACATGTATGTCTTCAGCGTCCTGGACAGGAGGCCGTAGAAATCGCCCTCGGTGATTGCGTCCGCCGTGGCCAGCCGCGCTGAGAAGAAGCGCAAGACGGTGACGAAATGGGCCGTCTGAATATCATGTACGATGTACTCGGGCGGCTTGTTCGGCAGGATTGAGCGGATCTCGTCAGGCAAGCCAGAATGCTCGGCAAAGGTCTGATTGACGATATCCACATCGCCCTGAAGATCCTTGATCGCGAGGCCGACGGGCCGATGATCTTCAAGGACGACGGTGATGTTCTGACCATGGGCAATGAAGCCGACACCATATTTTGCCAGAAAGTGATAGAGCGGAACGACGGTGGTCCGGAAGAGCTCGGTGAGCCACTCCGAGATAGGCATCCCGGCGCGGTTGGCATGATGGACAGCAAGTGGAACTCCATCTCCTGCCACGTGGAGCAGCGCGGCGTAGAGGCAGGCATCCTGTTTCGTTGAGATCCGGCTATTGGCGTTCTCGCGCCAGATCGCGCCGAGCGTCTCCAGATGCTGATAGGGCGCGTTCGGCACCTGGTCATAGATCGGGTGGCGATACCAGATGCCGCGTTGTTCCCTAAGGATCGTGACGTTGGCGGCGAGGAGCTCATCGCCGGCGACCAGACCTTCGAGCCAGTCCGAGATGGCGCTGCCGAGCGCGATATACTGTCCAGGAATGCCACGCCATGCGGAGGTGTTCAGGATCATGAGGGCAAGTTTGATGTCAGGCGATCCGGGGCGGTCGATGCATGTCAGCGTTCTGAGGCTTGGACCCGCAACATAGCGGCCTCCGAAGGCGCCGAGGAAGACGAGCCGTCTTTCCATCAGCTCGCCAACATAGACCTGTTGTAGCACATGATCCCATTGCCAGGGATGTGCCGGGATTAAAGTATGTGTGGCGAGCGAAAGCCCTTGGTCTTCAAAGACTCCGAACAGTCTCTGCTCTTCTTCGTCGCCAAGGCATTGGCTTAGGAATGCACGCTCGTCGACGCTGGAACTGTCTCCAATTCGACATTGAGTGCGGTCGGCGGCAAGCCAGACGATTTCAAAGTCCTGCTGATGCTCGGGAGAAAAGCTGCGGACGTCATCCATTCCCCAACCGAGACGGCCTTTGTTCGCGACGGCCTTGGGGTGCCCCTCCAAAAAAGCGTGCCTCACATGCGAGGGAGCGTTGACCAGATCTTCGCCTCGCACTCGTTGGTTTTTCTCCAGAAGAACAAGGTCCTGCCTGAGCGTGTTCGAAAGTTCGCGCAGGAATGTCGCCTCGGTGTCTGGTTTCATGTCCAATTCCGCGCGGGCGTCAACGACGAATTGCAGCGGAGACGGGAAGGCCTCTGCTTCGGGCTTTCGCTGAATGCTCTCAGGATGCACCAGAAGATTGTCCCAAGCTCCGAGCTTCGCTGCGAAGCTGTAGACGGCATCTGATTGCAGTTTCAGAACAAAGCGCTCAGCGCCTTGGGCTTCGGGGGCGATCACCTCTTCATAGCTCAGCTCGTTCAGAAGTTTGGCCAGGCTTTCACGGCAAACGGTTTCCCAGCCTGAAACCGTTTCGATCGCCTGAGGTGCTACAACGACGTTCACAGGCGAACCTCATTGAAAAAGCGATCGCGGCGGCAGCGCATAAGGGCTGAACGCTTGTGCGGGAAATCGAATTCCTTGACCTTTTCATATGCAAGCGCATCAGCGTAGGTGAGAAGTTTGGCGTTATCGACGCGTGGCTCTCCCATGATGTTTTCGGTCATCGGGCAGTCGAGGAAAAGATAGTGGGCAAGGCCGCGCAACCAGGCACCTGTCTTGACCCTTCCAAGGTGCCGGCGCTCGCCAATAAGTCCATGCCAGCCCCGGTCCCATGGACCGCTGTCATAGAAGGGGCCGAGCCGGTCTTCGCGCACCCAATAGGTTTCGAAATACCCGGCATCCTCACCGTTGAAAGCCCCAATCAACGGGTAGGTGTGCGGCTTTGCGATGAGTTGTTCCAGGTAGGCGCGCAGCTCGTCCTTGGGGAGGGCTAGTTCCCAGAAAAAAGCGACCCGCCCGTCGTTCATCCAGCGATGAAACAGATCAAGATCCTTGTCGATGTCGACGGCGCGGAATGACACGGTCAACTCAGCCACCGGATCAAAGCGCTGGTACACGAGGCCATCTGGATGGGGCGCACGCAGGGGATGGTCGCGCCCGTCAGGGCCATCGACAAGTCCAGCGCGAGTCCGGTTGACTTGGGGATGTCCGATCCACATCTGAGGCACCTGATAGAACCCGGATCGCGAGACGACCAGATTAGAACCATCGCGATAAACAAATGGCAGACTGCGCAGCGGGAAGCTCGTTTCCTCGAGGTTCAGCACCAGCCTGTCAAGCGCCTCATTTGCAGCGAAAAAGCACTCCAGAGCGACCAGCACGGCGGCGATGGTCACCTCCTGGTCGAGGGCCTGTTTCCAGGTGAACGAAAGGTGCAGCTCTGCATCGCCTTGCAGTTCTGCCGATGCAATGGCTTCGCCATCGAGGAACAGTTCCGCTTGGGTGTCCGAGACCAGACGCGCCAGGATTGGTAATGCGCCAGCAAGGTTCGGACGCACAAGGCTTGGAAGAAAGGTATTGTCAGCGTCCTTTTGGACGGATGCGTGAATGTTCATGTGGTTGCCTCCGGATAGGACAAGGGATTTGGAATTTCGAGGAAACTGGCGAGTTGCCCACTGGCGTCGCCGGAGGCTTCGTTCACGCCGCTGAGGCTGGTGCGATAATTGCCCTTGCTGCAGAGGGTGGGCGCTTCGAGAAGCATGTCGTAGAACGTGGTGTCCGCATCACACGTCGCCCGCAATGCGATGAGTTTTTCGCGCAAGATCGCGTAGGCCGCGCTTTCTGCCAGCAGCCCGTCAATCGCCAGCATCGAGACAACGTTCATGAGGTTGTTGACGATCACGTAGTAGCAAAGCAGCCCGTCGCCGAGAGCGGGAGGAGCGACGTTCTCGCTGTATCGCCCAATGTCGGGAACATGACGTTCGAGGGTATCGTGATGTGTGGTCAGATGTCCTGTCCCCTGGCAGTCGCGCACCCAGACCGCGGACGGCAAGCCATCCTTCAACGAGATCATCATGTTCTGCTGATGAGAGCCGAACAGGAGGCCATGCCGGGAGCGGACCCTTGCAAGTGGAGCGACTGCAACGTCAACGAACGCGGCCAGCCATTCGCCTGCACTGGCCGCAAGAGCCTTGCCGGTCTCTCCGGCGCGTCTTTCAATCAGCGCGCCGAGTGGAGAGCGCTCATCGAGCCGTTCCTCACAAATGCTTGCCAGCATGACTGGGCCGTCTGATGCCGGGTCGCGGAAGGGGTTATCGCGAAAGATCACGAAGCTTTCTTCAAGCGCGCCACCATCTTGCGCCTTGAGCGCGGCGTAGGCCGGCTCACGCAGAATGTGAAGGTTGGGTTCCTGTTGAGAGATGTCAGCGCCGATCGGACTGTCGAGAAGGCGGCACATCTGGATCCCGCGTTCGACCTCTTTGCGCGACAGCACCCGCTTGGAGTTGGTGAGGCGCATGCTGAGCGAGAATTTCAGCATGGACGGTGCGTGATAGGCATGAACGCCGCGCATGGAGGCTGTTGCTGCGAACGGCTGACCTGTGCTGCCGACCGGGATCATTTCCCCTTGGGCAACCCAGTCGATCACTCGCTGGTCGGCCAACAGTCTCGACGCTTGCCAGGGATGCCACGGCACCGGGACAAAGCCGTCCGGGATTTCGACCTTCAGTCTTTTCGGCAGTGTTTCGTCCGCCTGGGCAAGATCACGGCAGTAGTCTTCGGCAGAGTGCTTGCCGGCGTCTTTCAGAACGAGGATCGAACGCTCCGCGAGGACCCAAAAGAGTGGGAACTTGCCTCCAAGCTCGGGGCTGTAGAGAGCTGAGCTGGTGTCGTCGACCTCGTCTTTACTGCGCGGGTTCGGATGTGTCGGATGTCCGGACATAAGCGCTTGTTCGGCGTCCTGGAACGACCAAAGATCGGCGGGCTTGTTGTTTCGGCAAGACGCATAGGCACGCTCAACGCCCAGCCGGCTGTCCAGGATCCGCTGCAAGAGCTTGAGTTGAAATGTGGGATCACCGGGGCTTGCCTGGGGATCGAGGACAAGAAGTGTCAGTGCTTCGGCGAGGGCGATTTCACGAGGCTTTGTTTTTTTGTCCCAGCGCAGGAAGGGGAGCGAGATCTTCTGTCTGAAGCGACCTGCGTACGGCACCTCAATGAGCAGTGCTTCATCGCTTTTGACGAGCGGCAGCTTGGCATAGGTGCCTGACATGCCAAGCTGTTCGGCTTTCTCTTGCGAGATTAGAGACCAGCCATCCCATTCGCGCAAGAGCGCGTTCAAAAAGGCCGTGGCTGTTGCATGGTCGGCCTTGCGTGCTGCGGTTTGTACGGCGTCGGCAAAGCCATCGGCGGACATCTCGTTCATGATGATCTGGTCCTGTTGCGAAGGGCTCAGCCGGCAGCGGCTGCTTGTTCCAGAGACGTCGCGACAGGTTGGTCCAATCGCGGCCAGCTGATGATGTCGGCGCTAGGCTCCACATCGAAGACCTGGCTGCCCGCGAGGGCATTGACGATGACACCGGCGCGCCAGGCCATAAGGCTCATTTGCGGGTCAACGATCCCATGGGAGGCGAGGCCCATATTGAGGCCGAATATGCGGTTCTCGGACGGGCCGTCGAAGGTCATCCGGTAGTCCTGTGACAGATGGGGAATGCCGGCAGGGTCACAGTCGATGCGATTGCATAGAGGTGCCATGAACTCCGGCAGGCTCGGCTTTGCACCTATCGCCAGAATGATGACATCGGCGCCTAGCGTTTCCGCCGTTTGGCAGGGGGTCACGTCCGTATGGATGCAATACCCCGTGGCGTCCCGGTCGAGTGCAAAAACGTTGCGACCCGGCAGAAGGGTGACGGTGTCGGGCGCATTTGCCAGATGTTTCCTGCGGTAGACTTCCTCATAGAGGGCGTCGATGGTGGCGGGCGTGAGGCCGTCGCTGGCGAGTTTTTGTCCTGCGACTTCGCTGCGTTTTCCAGCCTGGGGAAGCGTCTGGTAAGTCGAGACATAGCCCGGTGTGAAGACCTGATCGACGAAGCCTCCTTCTTCCAATGGCGAGAAACGGGGGAGGTTGCTGATCCAGGATACTTGCGCGGGGTCACGTCCCGGTGCGGTCAAGAGATCAAGCACGATCTCGGCACCTGTTTGACCTCCACCGATTACCGCGACGCGCTTGCCGCTGAAAGATGCTGCACGGTGGAGATAATCGCCGGCATTGAAACATGTTGGACCGATGTGAGGGACGGCCCAATCCGGCTTGTTTGGTTTCATGCCGGTGGCGACTGACAGGTTCCGCGCACGGCTTTTCAGGCCGTTATCAAGCTCAACCTGGAACGCCTCTCCATCAAAGCTTACTTCGCGCACTCCGCTATCCCACCGAGTGCTTGGCAGGCGGTGTGCGACCCAAGCCATGTAGTCTGAAAACTCGGTGCGGCTGACGCCAGTAAAGCGCCCGGCCATGAAATCGTAGAAGCGCTTTTGCTCAACGAGATAATTGACGAAGGAGTGGGGGCTTGTCGGCAAGACGGGGGTCACCAAGTCCTTCAGAAATGAAGTCTGCAGGATGCTGCCAGGAAACATCAGACCTGCATGCCAGACAAACTCCGGCTTCTGGTCAAAGAACGCGGCATTCATCTTCGGCATGCTGTCGAGAAGGGCAGCGACGCTGAGATTGAATGGGCCGATGCCTATGCCGATCAGGTCCTTGATCGCATCAGGAGCATTGGGTGATCCAACTGGGGCCAAGGAGGTCATTCAGAAGTTCCTTTGCGCGGACTGAGGGGCTGGACGGGCAGTACCCTGCTGATGAGGACGGCGATGAAAACCAGGAAAACCAGTAGAGCTGCGAACTGAAGCGCAAGCGTCAGATCGACGTCGCCGAGGTAGGCAAACAGGGTGGTTCCGCAGGCCAGGCCAAGCATTTGCGCGCTGGCGAGCCACGTTGATACCTGTGGTCTGTCTGCCTTGGGTGTTTCTTGAAGCTTTGCCGTCAGATTGGCGCTCAGGGCCAGGGCCGTGCCAATGGCGAGAGCGCAGGCTGCGAAGGACAACTGAAGTTGGGTCGATGCTTCCGCCAGACCCAGCAGGCCAAGGAACAGAATGAAAATCCCGCTTGTGAGCGCGAGGTGCAATCTGTCGGAAAACAGCCGTGTCAGCACTAGTTGGGTGAAGATGCCACACAGGAGCGCAAAGGTCAGAGCGATGCCTGCGGCTGATGTGGCCTCTGTGGCGTCGGCCGAAAGCCTTTCGAGTATCAGCGGCGCGAGGAGCACATAGGCGGCGCCGATCGTGACTTGAACGGTCGCAGCAATGGACATTGCGAGTATCGGGAGACCGCTGAGACCCAACCGAGTCTTGCGATCAGCCTCAGAGGTTGTTTTCGAAAGACTTTGTGGCGCGCGCGCGATGCCTGTCAGGGCGTAAAGGTATGCGGGTATGACAACCAGGATTGGCATGGCTGCACCGGCAAGGAGCAGTGGCGTTACCAGGGCATTGCCGGCAACCCTGCCGATGCCGTTCATGGCGTTCAATGATCCGATCGCGCCGAGCAGTGATTTGCCGTTACCGTGGTTGGATCTTAGGGCCTGCGCTACCGGCAAAGCCGCAGCTGCGGAGGCGCTGTAAATCAATCGCGCGGCAATCAGCAAAAACAACCCAAAGTATACATGCTCGGTTGAGCTCTGTGCCAAGACCAAGGAGCAGCATAGCAAAAGGATGCCAACGAGGCTGCCCGTTGCACTGCACATCAACGCTTTTCGGAGGTCGGTCTTGGTCGCCGCGTACCCCCATATCGGGGTCGTGCAGGCCGAGACCAGAAGGCCGCCGCCAATGATGGCGCCGAGCGATGAAAGCGAGAGGTCGTAAATCTCCTGAAGGATAGGCACCATAACCACAAGCGTCGCTTGATGGAATGAATTATACAGCAATATCAATCTAATAGACGAATTGTCAGACATTGACGCCTTGCTGGGTCATCGTTTCGATGCGCATGACAAATACATGAGTAAATTACTCAAGTAAATAGATGCACCTCATTTTAGGAATGAATTTTTACGAACACGCGTTGCTGCAAAACGCGCTTCTGCGCGATGATCGACGCTATCTAAGTGTTGATTTAAATCCGCGGTTCGCGGTCGTGAAGCATGAAAAGACAGATGAACAGCAACACAACCTATGATTTATGTTCCTGTCGCAAAGATTGTCGTGTTTGACCTTCTCCCCGATATCCGGGCCATTGCACACTGGAATTTTCCACCTTTGAATGGATGAAGGAGGAAGACTGAACCGCCCTGGGTTTACCGGAGGCTCCAACTTCTGAGAAAGTGGAGCCGATATGAGCAAAACAACAAACAAGTTTTCATCTGAAGTTCGCGAACGCGCCATCCGCATGGTGCTCGACCATGAAGCCGAACATCCGTCCCGTTGGGCCGCAGTGTCTTCTATCGCAACCAAGATCGGCTGCGCACCGGCGACGTTGCATGAGTGGGTCAAGAAGGCAGAGGTCCACAGCGGCAAACGAGCTGGCCTACCGAGCGATGTGGCCGAGAAGATGAAGGCCCTGGAGCGGGAGAACCGTGAACTTCGCCAAGCCAACGAGATCTTGCGCAAGGCGTCTGCTTATTTTGCACAGGCGGAGCTCGACCGCCCATTTAAGCGATGATTTCCTTCATCGAAGAACACCGTCCGGTGTTTGGGGTCGAGCCGATTTGCAGGGTTCTGCCGATTGCCCCGTCGACTTATTATGAGAATATCGCCAAGCGTGAGGATGTGGATCGCCTATCGTCCCGCGCTCGCCGCGATATTGCTCTGAAGATCGAGATCTGCCGTGTCTTCGAAGAGAACTTTCGGGTCTATGGCGTGCGCAAGATCTGGCGGCAATTGCACTGGGAGGGCTTTGACGTCGCCCGCTGCACGGTGGCCCGGCTCATGAGGGCCATGGGGTTTCAAGGGATCATTCGCGGTAAGCCGGTCAAGACGACGTTCCCGGAAAAGTCTGCATCCAGCCCGCTCGACCGGGTGAACCGCCAGTTCAGGGCTCCAGCGCCGAACAGGCTCTGGGTTTCGGACTTCACCTATGTCGCCACCTGGCAGGGCTTCGTCTATGTCGCCTTCGTCATCGACGCATTTGCCCGGCGCATTGTCGGCTGGCGTGTCAGCCGGACGGCCCACGCCACCTTTGTCCTCGATGCCTTGGAACTGGCGCTTCATGATCGACAACCTGCTCACGGCGGCGGTCTCATACATAATTCCGACAGGGGTGTTCAGTACGTGTCGATCAGGTATTAGGAGCGGCTGGCCGAAGCTGGCATTGAGCCCTCCGTCGGGAGTGTTGGTGACAGCTACGACAATGCTCTCGCAGAAACGATCAACGGGCTTTACAAGGCCGAGGTTATTCATCGGCGTGGACCGTGGAGAAACTTCGAAGCAGTCGAATTCGCAACACTCGAATGGATCGACTGGTTCAACCACAGGCGCTTGCTGGAGCCGATCGGAAACATCCCTCCGGCTGAAGCAGAGGAACAATACTACGCCACGCTAGATCAAACGGCCGAAGCCGCATAACTTAAACCAAACAGCCTCCGGCACATCCGGCGCGATTCAGTTCTCCGTTTGCCCGCGTTGCAAAGGGTTTGATGCTCATGACCGGCTTGGTGCTATCGCCCTTCGGGGATGCAACGCCCCGTGACAGGCCCGGATCACCGTTGAATGCAATTTGTGAACAGCCTGATCAGATTGGGCTTGGAGCCCCAGGTTATTGTTGCGGTGCTGCTTATTGCGCAGTCAATGTGACATTGGCTCCCGCCGGTATCGTTTGGTCTGCATTGTTGAGTGTGTCCATCGCGAAGCCTGCAGCCGTCTTGTAGCCAGCCATGAATGCCGCACGCTCGTCCGCCGGTATCACGTCATCGATATTTTCAAAATCACCGCCACATCGCTCGTCCAGCAAATTCAACAGGCCAAACGGACCCGCCCCACGGTTCCGAAGCACCAATTCGGAAACGGGCGAGCACAGCTGCGCGTCATAAGCCGCCAAGGCGCGTTCGCACACGCCATGCCCGAGCATTTTTGCGCCTATCACCCTTGCATCGACAATCGCCTGGCTCGCCCCGTTGGATCCGGTCGGATACATGGCGTGGGCCGCGTCTCCCATCAACGCCACTGAACCGTCAACCCAGCTTGGGATCGGATCTCGGTCGATCATCGGGTTCTCATAGGCGCAATCCGCCCGTTCCAGCAGCGCGGGGACATCGAGCCAGTCGTAACGGAACCCGTCGAAAAAATGCACAAAATCTTCGATCTCAACGGGCCGGAACCACCCCTCCTGCTGCCAGCCCTTTTCACTGTCGACAACAACCTCGGCAATCCAGTTGACCAACGAATAGCCGTCAGGATCCGGCTTCGAAATCGGATAGATGACCATGCGCTGGCGGTGCGTGCCCAAGCCGACGAAGGAGGCCCCCGTCCTGAGCGGTCTGGCCCGAACCGTTCCTCGCCACATGATCGCCCCGCCCCAGTGAATTGGCGCTTGGCCGGGATACATCTGGGCGCGTATTGCCGAATGAATCCCATCCGCGCCAATCAGAAGGCGGCCGCGAAGCTCTTCAACCGTGCCATCCGCAAATGTCAGCTGTGCACCAACGCCCGCTTCGCTCTGGACGTATCCGCTCACCCTGGCACCAAGCCGGACGGCGTCCTCCCCGGCCCTTTCGACAAGGGTGCGGTAAAGCAGCATGTGAAATTCACCCCGATGCACGGCATATTGCGGCCACCTGTAGCCTGCTTTGATCCCGCGCGGCTCCGCATAAACTTCCCTGCCGTTCAGGCCGACGAGCGCCCACTCCTCGGCCGGGATGCCAACTTCATCCAAGACACTGGCATCGAAACCAAGATCGAACAGCTCGCGGACCGCGTTGGGTTGCAGGTTGATCCCGACGCCAAGGGGACGCATCTCGTGCGCTGTTTCAAATACCGTGAAGGGAACGCCAATCTGATGAAGGGTCAGCCCCAGGGTCAGCCCGGCAATACCGCCACCCGCGATGAGAACTCTGTTTCCGTGCATAGTCACCTCCTGTTGATTTCCTCAAGTCCAAAGAGGCTACTGAAGAAGCACCGGTATCTGCACCGGTCCGCGAAACCCGAAACCGCGCCAGATCACCGCGTCTCGATCAGGAAGTTGCATATCCGGAAACCGATCGAACAACTGGGGCAACATGATCTGCCCGATCGCTCGGCGCGCGACATGGGTGCCCTGACAGAAATGCGGGCCATTGCCGAAGGACTGATGGCGGCAGTCCTTTCTGTACACGTCAAAGACCTCGCCATTCTCGATCACGTCTTCGTCGCGATTGGCGCTCGCCTGGATCGTCATCACCGTATCGCCCTTGGGAACAAGACAACCGCGAATTTCGGTATCCTCGGTCACAAGTCGCGAAGAAGCCGATATCGGGGCAACCCACCTCACGCCTTCCTCGAACGCACGCATCCAGTCACCGGTCCTTTTGACCTCGGCCAGTTGGTCGGGGTTGGTTAGGAGACCATAGAGCGTGGTGTTCAAGGCATCTCGCGGTTCATTGATCCCACCTCCGATCGCGATCTTGATATTCGCATATATCTGCTTTTCGGGGATGGGATCCTGCGCGTTGAGCATGACGGAAAACGCAGACGAGTTGGGCGCAGCCCGGTGCCGGTCCCGTAACCTGTCGAGAAGCGCATGTATCCCCTGATTGGCCCGGTCCGCACGCTCGAATGGAGCGTCCAGCCAACCGAAATTACCGGCCCCTTCGATCAGAGCCTGCGACCACTCCATCATGTCCTCGTCGCTGGCTTCTTCAATACCCAGCAGGATAGCAAGACCCCGGGCGGCGTAAGCACCCGAGAGGATCGCAAAAAGATCGACCACCTCGCCACGCGGCAAGCGTGCCACGTATTCCTCCGCGAGTTTCTGGTACCGTGGCATCCACTCGCTCGTGATCACCTTCGGGGCAAAGGCAGGCGCCATGGCCAAACGTTCGTGTAGATGGGCCTCACCATCCTTGCGCATCAGTGTATGCGCCCAGAACGCACGCTTCATCGGCGTGTTTGGATCATCCGAACTGAAGAGTTCCGGGTTGTCCTTGACGTATTTGGTGTCGGCCGCCTTGGTCAGGAAAGTACGGCCTGCCGCCTTGACCCGGCAGACTGGTGCTTCCCGCCGGAGCCGGCGATAAATCGGAAACGGATCGAGATCGAGCTGTCCGAGCGTAATCGTTTCATTCAGCGGCGCGTACTCTGCCATGTCATCCTCCCGGCAAGAGATTAGGCGGTCTCGCCCAGCAGCCGCAATGCGTTTTGCTTCAGAATGAGTGGACGCACCTCGTCCTTGAATGGAGCCTTCTCAAAATCGGCCAGCCACCGATCCGGCGTGATTGCAGGCCAATCGGAGCCGAACAGCATCTTTTTCTTCAGGATCGAGTTTGCGTATTTGATGAAGATCTCGGGGAAATACCTCGGCGACCAACCCGACATGTCGAAATAGACGTTGGGTTTGTGCTGTGCGACGGCAAGGCCCTCTTCGGTCCAGGGAAAGCTCGGATGGGCCAGCACGATCGGCATGTCGGGAAAATCCACCGCCACATCGTCCAGATGCATCGGGTTTGAGTATTTCAGCCGCATCCCCATCCCGCCGCGCATGCCTGAGCCGACACCGGTCTGGCCCGTATGGAAGAGCGTAATGACACCTTCTTCGGCACAGGCCTCAAGAACCGCATAGCAGGCTTCCCGGTCATTCGGGAAAAAGCCCTGCATCGTGGGATGAAACTTGAAACCGCGCACACCAAATTCGCGCACAAGACGGCGCACCTCGCGTGCTCCGGCTTTGCCCTTGTGGGGATCGATGGACGCAAAGGGGATCAGAATATCATCGTTTTCAGCGCAAAGCTGGGCAACCTCTTCATTGGAATACCGGCGGAACCCGGTTTCACGTTCGGCATCCACGGGAAAAATAATGGCCGCGATATTGCGTTCGCGATAATAGGCCGCAGTATCCTGAACCGTCGGCAACATACCCTCAGCGCCCGCCGGATTCTTGAAATACGCCGCCATGCCTGCCTGGAACTCGTTGTACCCATCGTCACGCCCATGATTGCAGGGCTCTTCCGCATGTGTATGAAAATCAATGGCCTTTACAGTTTTGAAGTCAACCATGCCACGGCTCCAGTCACGATTTTTCGGGGTCTTGCTGAAAACGCTATACATTAAAACTGTTTACCGATACAACAATAAACAACTGAAATCTAATGGAACTGAAAATGCAGGACGGGACAGCCCAGACCGGCAAGGTCACGCGGATAGAGATCGAAGGCGACATTGCGATACTTGTGTTCAATCGCCCCGAAAAAAGAAACGCGATGAATGACGCTTTGGTGGACGAGCTGGACCGGTTCTTTTCTGATCCGCCCGCAGGGGTGAACGCGGTTATCCTGCGCGGCGAAGGTGGGCATTTCTGTGCGGGACTTGATCTGGCCGAGCACGAACATCGCGAACCGGTCGAAGGCGTCTTCCATTCGCGCAACTGGCATCGTGTCTCCGAATTGATTGAATTTGGCGGACTGCCCGTCATTTCTGTCCTGACCGGAGCGGTGATCGGCGGAGGACTGGAAATAGCGGCCTCGACACATGTCCGCATCGCGGAGGCAGGTGTCCGGTTCCAATTGCCGGAGGGGCAGCGTGGCATCTTCGTCGGCGGCGGCGCAACCGTGCGGGTCGGCCGTCTGATCGGAGCCGACAGGATGCGGGAAATGATGCTGACGGGCCGAAACTATGATGCCGAGGAGGGAACGCGCCTGGGTCTTTCCCACTATGCCGTGGGACAAGGGGAGGGTCTCAACCTTGCACGCTCGCTGGCGCGCAAGATCGCTGACAATGCGCCCTTTTCGAACTACCTGATGATCAACGCCCTTTCCCGGATCGGAGACATGTCGAGATCGGATGGGCTGTTCACCGAAAGCCTGGCCGCTGCAATGAGCCAGACGTCTGACGGTGCGAAGGAAGGACTTCGTGCCTTCCTTGAGAAAAGGGCCCCCAAGTTCAGGTAGAGGACATCTGATACAGCCTAGGGCGGGGCACTTGAAAACGTGAGCAGACACCGGTTGATTAGGGTCAGGGACAAAACAGAAATTTACAAATGCATGGAGAACTAGGGAGGACATCCATGAAAAAACGCGACTTCATCAAAACGGCGATTGCAGGCGTGATTGCCTCAGCTGCCTTGGGCAGCGCGGCCTATGCGCAAGACGTTACGCTGCGCCTACACCAATTCCTGCCGCCCCCTGCACCGATACCGGCGCAGATCCTGAAACCCTGGGCGGCGGGCATTGAGCAAACCTCCGGCGGCCGCATCAAGATCGAGCATTTTGACGCAATGTCCCTTGGCGGACGTCCGCCTGAACTGATGGATCAGGCGCGCGACGGTGTCGTCGACATTGCCATGACTGTCGTCGGATACACCCCGGGCCGCTTCCCGCGCACCGAGGTCTTTGAATTGCCATTCATGATGACCAATCCAGTGGCAACGGCAGCGGCTTTCTGGGAAATGGTGGAAACGGACTTCCAAAGCAACGAATACAAGGACGTCAAGGTGCTGGGTGCCTGGGTGCACGGTCCGGGGCTGATCCATACCCAGGATGGTGTGACCAGTCTTGAAGACATGCAGGGACTGACCCTTCGTGGACCGACGCGCATCATCAACGACCTGCTGGGCGAATTGGGTGCGGAGCCGGTCGGAATGCCTCTGCCCGCGATCCCTGAGGCGATTTCCAAGGGTGTTGTGAAGGGCACCGTGATCCCCTGGGAAGTAACCACAGCCATCCGGCTTTCGGAACTCGTGGACAATCACACCGAGTTCGCTGGGGAGGAAGCGCTTTACACCGCCGCGATCGTCCTGGTCATGAACAAGGCCAAGTATGACGCACTGCCGGACGACCTGAAGGCAATTCTCGACAAGGCGTCCGGGGCGGCGCTCTCGACATTTGCGACGCAGGTGATGTGGGACATGGACACGCCGGCCAGATCGATAGCCGAAGAAGCTGGAAACACGATCGTCACCCTTGACGATGCGGAAGTCGCCCGCTGGAAAAAAGCTGCTGAACCCGTGATCGAACGCTGGATCTCGGACATGAACGGCAAGGGCATTGATGGCGCTGCGCTGATTGAACAGGCCAAGGCTCTGATCGAAAAGCACAGCGATTAACCTAACGTTAACCCAAATGGAAAGGCGGCCAAGGCCGCCTCTCACCTCCTCAGAGGAACGGGGAACGCATGTATCGCATTCTCAACCGCATTGCTGAAATGATTGCCAATGTCCTGGCGCTGGCCGGAGGCGCGGCCCTGCTTGCCATCATTGCCCTGACATGCGTGTCCATTGCCGGGCGGGCCATGGGTCCATTCAATATCGGACTGGGCCCGATTCGGGGCATCTATGACATCACCGAGTTTGGCATGGCCGCTGCAATTTTTGCGTTTCTGCCCTGGACACAGTTGCGCGAAGCCCATGCGCGCGTCGATCTGTTTGCACCGGTTCTGCCCAGAATGATGGACAAGCTTCTGGACCTGATTTTCAACATCGCGATGTTCTTGGTGGCCGTCGTCGGCACCTGGAGGCTTTACCTCGGCATGATGGACAAGCTTTCCTACGGCGAAACAACCCTGATTGCGCAAATTCCGGTTTGGCAAGGATATGCCGCATGCCTCGTCGGCGGACTGGGGTTCATCCTCGTTGCGTTTTTTTGCATTATCAGATCGCTGCGCCGACTCTCGGGATGGCCCTATGAAGGAGAGCCTGCGTGACCAATATCGAACTCGCGCTCTGGTCCTTTCCGGTCCTGCTGTTACTGGTCTTCCTTCGTGCCCCCATCGCGCTGGCAATGATCGGTGTGGGGGTCGGCGGCACCTGGTTGGTCATCGGCACACCAATGATGACCTTGAATCAGCTCAAGACGCTGACTTACGGAACCTTCTCCAACTACTCATTCTCGATCATCCCCCTTTTCCTGCTGATGGGCCAGTTCGCGACCTTGTCTGGCATGTCGTCCTCGCTGTTCAAGGCAGCCGAAAGTTTCCTCGGACATCGAAGGGGCGGGGTTGCGATGTCGGCCGTAGGAGCCTGTGCGGGGTTTGGTGCGATTTGCGGTTCGTCGCTTGCGACAGCAGCCACCATGGGCCAGGTGGCCCTGCCCGAACTTCGGCGCTACGGGTATCCCGGTTCACTGGCAACCGGCGCCCTTGCCGCGGGCGGCACGTTGGGCATCTTGATACCGCCGAGCGTTATTCTGGTGATCTACGCCATCCTTGCGGAACAGAATATCGAAAAGCTCTTCGTTGCGGCATTGCTCCCCGGCATCCTCGCAGCCGTCGGATATATGGTTGCCATCTCGATCTGGGTGCGGGTCTCGCCGAACAGCTCCGCGGTCAAGGAACGGATCCCTTGGGGGAAGCGGCTGAGGGCACTCGCTGCAGTCTGGCCGGTCGTCACGATTTTCCTTGTCGTGGTTGGCGGCATCTATGCCGGCATCTTCACCCCTACAGAGGCCGCCGCTGTCGGTGCGGCAGGGACAGGCATTGCAGCTCTAGCATCCGGTGAAATGAACGCAGACCGGCTGAAACAGGCAATCCTTTCAACTGCCGCCGCCTCGGGCATGATCTTCCTGATTATCCTTGGCGCGGGGATCTACAACAATTTCCTGTCACTGACTCAGCTTCCCCAAATGGCATCCGTCTGGGTCGGTGAGCAAGGATTCTCGCCTTGGCTCATCCTGACCATCGTGCTGATCATGTATCTGATCTTCGGCTGTGTGATGGACAGTCTGTCAATGGTCCTGCTGACTGTTCCGATCATCTTTCCCATCATGTCCGTCCTCGACTTCGGGATGAGCGTCAATGACTTCGGCCTTTGGTTCGGTATTCTGGTGCTGATCGTTGTTGAAGTGGGGCTTATTACGCCGCCAGTGGGAATGAACCTGTTCATAATCAATTCGATGGCCAAGGACACTCCGATCGGCCAGACCTACAAGGGCGCGCTGCCCTTCGTGATTACGGATATGGTTCGGGTCGTGATCCTCGTCGTTTTTCCGGCGATCACGCTCTGGCTTGTTTGGCTGATCGACGCAATTTGAAAGCGCGGGAATAAAGGAAAGCAGGGCCGCAAATAGTACCTTGCGGCACCTTGCTTATCCGCATCAGAGCCTCGTGCGATAAGCCTGCACCATTTGATGCTGGAAAGCAGATCTTTCGGCAAGGCGCTTTGCGCAGCGAGATGCGGTGTATCGGGCAAGCGACGCAACGCTGCAGATGGGATGCTTTCCATCATCCGAGGCGCTGGTCTGCTTTGTCCGCTGACATCGTTGGATCGCACTTGAGGTGGGAAACACCAAGGCGCGCGATCCGCCGCCTCAGCAGACAAAGCAGATCCGGTCAAATCGTGCAGACTTAGCGCAGGATGCTCTAACCGGAAGTTTCAGACCCTCAGCACAGACCCCTGGTCTGAGTACATTGCTGTGACAAGGTCTTCGTGGTTGGCGCGCAAGGCCCGCTGATTAAGAGAGCCTTTTTCCGTTATCTCGCCCTTGTCGAAACTCGGCACACTTTCGAGCACCATCGCCCGGCGTATTCGCGTGGCGGACCCCGTAGCTGTTTCTGCAGCAGCCTTCAGCTTTTCGGACAATTCGGCGGCACGGCGGTTTGCCTCCATCTGCTCAGCCCGTTCCGACAGGATCAGCAGCGCACCGAGTTCCGCTTCGTTTTCGCCCACAATGACCGCATCCCGGATCAGACCGTCCATCGCATCAACGAGTGCGCCGCGCACCGAGCCGACCGCGACCCACGTGCCCGTGTTGAGCTTGAAGTTTTCCGCAACGCGCCCGTCAAAGAAGAACCCCTTGGAGAAGTCGGCCGGATCAGCGGGACGCAGGGCATCCCCCATCATGTAATAGCCTTCGTCGTCAAAGACCTCGGCCGTCTTGCCAGGATCGCCATAGTAGCCTGGCGTGATGCTGGGACCCTTGAGACGAAGTTCGAGCTTGCCGCCGTTCGGCACCAGTTTCATCGACAATCCCTTGGCCGGTACGCCGACATTTCCGGACTTCTCCTGGGGTTCGGTGCAGGACAGGGCAAAGGGCGCGGTCTCGGTCGCCCCGAGGCTGGTCGAGAGAAGAACGTCGCGACCCGTGGTCTTCCGGGCAATCGCCCTCAGGCGTTCCCAGGTCAGTTGAGCCATTCCTGCCCCGGCGTAGAACATCATCGAGAGCTTTGCGAAAAATGTTCTCGCCAGCGCTTCATCACGCTCCAGTTCCTCCACCAGTTTGTCCCAACCCACGGGGACATTGAAATACCAGGTGCAGGAAATCTCGCGCAAGTTTCGGATCGTCTCTTCGATCTTTCCAGGCACGGGCTTGCCGTCGTCGATGTAATAGGTTCCTCCATTGGTCATCACGAGGTAGGAAACCTTGTTGCCCGCAGCAGTGTGGTTCCAGGGTGCCCAGTCCAGGACCACCGGTGGCGTGTGCTCCAGGAACCTGTAGCAGTCCCGCACCATCGCCTGCATCGTACAGATCATTCGGTTCGTGTTGATGACCGCCTTGGGAGACCCGGTGGAGCCGGACGTAAACAGGTATTTGACAACGGTGTCCGGCCCAATCGCCTGCCGTGCCCTGACCGCCCCCTCGGGATCCGTTGACAGAAGGTCTTCGAAACGCACGGCATCTGCGGGAACATTCTCCAGCGCAATGACCCTGCGCCCTTCATCCGAAATAGCCGAGAGTGCCGGGGCGAATGCGCCAGCATCATCGACGAACAGGGCGCCCGGTTTGAGATTGGCAGCAATGTCCTTGAGCTTGCCATGGTCTTTGGAGACCAGAGAATAAGCAGGCGACACCGGCGCATACGGGATGCCGACGTAGAAACATGCCGCGCCCAAGAGCGCATGTTCGAGCGAATTTCCCGAGAGGATAAGCAAGGGGCTATCCGGCCCAAGGCCCATGCCCAGAAGGGCCGCGCCGATACTGCGGGCCCGGTCACGCGCATCACCATATGAAATTCGCCCCCACGCCCCGTCCGGACCCCGCCGCGCGATCCATGTGTGGTCCGGCGTTGCATCGGCCCATTTGTCGAGATAGCCCGCCAATGTCGGCAAATGGTCGGGCAGTCTCCCCTTTTGGCGCATGATCAGCGTGCCGTCTGCGCGCTCGTCGTAAACGAATGCCGGATCCCAGAAATCCGCAGTCTTCGGGGTCGCTTGCGAATTCATCGTGTTCCTCCTCCCAGGTGTCTTAGTTAGCGTGGGGCCATGCGGATTGCCCCGTCGAGACGGATGACCTCGCCGTTCAGCATCGGGTTCTGCGTGATATGGGCAACCATCGCTGCATATTCCGCCGGGTCTCCCAACCGTGACGGGAATGGCACCTGCGCGCCAAGCGACGCCTGCACGTCCTCCGGCAATTCTTCAAGCAGGGGCGTCAGGAAAAGTCCGGGAGCGATCGTGCAGACGCGTATGCCCTTGTCGGCCAAATCACGCGCCATGGGCAAGGTCATTCCGACAATCCCCCCCTTGGATGCCGAATAGGCAACCTGGCCCACCTGGCCATCGTAAGCCGCGACGGAAGCGGTATTGACGATGACGCCTCTGGCACCGTCATCATCAACCGGCTGTGCCGCGACCATACGTGCTGCTGCCTGCGAGGCGCAGTTGAAACTGCCCATCAGATTTACGCGCAGCGTTCTTTCAAACAGACTGAAATCGTGTGGTTCGCCGCGTGACACGGTTTTAGCCGCCCCTCCAATCCCGGCGCAGTTCACAAGAACACGCGGCACGCCAAAAGCCCCCGTGACCTTGTCCAAACCTCGAGCCACAGATGACGGGTCGGATACATCGACACGCATGAAGAGGCCGTCTATGCTTTTTGCATGGGCCTGACCCTTGTCTTCATTCAGATCAAAAAGACCGACCTTCATGCCGCTCTCGGACAGTTTGCGAGCGGTGGCAGCACCAAGTCCTGACGCCCCCCCGGTCACGACAGCGCAGCATCCGTTCCAGTCCTGCATGGTCAGACCTCGATGTTTCTGATTTTTTTCAGCAAAGAAGTTAGGGTCTCGATCTCGTCAGGCGAGAGATCAGCGAACAATCGCTCCTCATGGGTGCGGACCACTTCCCGGGCATGCAGATATGCCGTCCGGCCATCCTTCGTAGGCGCCAGGGCCTGAACACGCCGGTCTCCGGGCACGGCCTGCCGCTGAACAAATCCACGACTTTCCAGTTCGTCGATGATTGCAACAAGCCCGGAACGCTCAATGCCCAGTTTCCGGGCCAATTCACTTTGCGTGATATTGGGAAACTGCACGATCAGAGAGATCGCGGAAAATACGCGTGGAGCAAATCCGTCCTCACCGAGCGCGCGGCGGAAATCCTCGCTGACGATGACATATGCGCGCTTGAGGTTGTAGCCGACAAAATCGTCGAGGTCTCCATGCGAGGCCTCTGAACCTGTCTGACTGCGGGATGCTTTGGACGACTGCGCCATTCTTTGCCTCATGTATTGTAATCTCCAATCTGATACGTCATATTGTTAACCAAGTAAACAGTTAATCAGGACACGCAATGACGCTCCCCACCCCATCGCTTGAACATATTTGCCGTTTGACGGTTGATCTTGCCGACATCCGATCGATGGGTACCGGGCGTGCCGGCACAAGGCGCATCATTCCGATCATCGGAGGCACGGTAGCAGGCCCCCACTTGTGCGGCCGGATCCTGAATATCGGAGCCGACTGGCAAACCATTTTCGAAGATGGCATGGCCGAACTCGACACCCGATATGCCATGGAAACCGATGATGGAGCGACGATCGAGATCATCAATTATGGATACCGGCACGGTCCACGGGAGGTGATTGAGGCACTCGGACGTGGCGAACAGGTCGATCCGGCGAGCTACTACATGCGCACGCAGGCAAGACTGGAAACAGGCGACCCGAGATATGACTGGGTAAACAGGACACTTTTCATCGGAACAGGCGCCCGCATGGCCAACAGCGTTCAGGTCGAGCTTTACGCGGTGCGCTAGAGCATCGTGCGATAAGTCTGCAAGATGCTCTAGGCTGCCCAGATCCGCTGTGGCGAAAGCACCTTGTCGGCGAGCCCGGAAAGGTCATCCGACGCTGCCAGTCGCGCGATGCGGTCCCAGGCCGCCCGATAGAACAGGTCGCCGGTGAGCTGCATGAAGTCATGCGCCAATTCAGCTGGCACCGCACTGGCTTCGACCGCCGCTCTTGCTTGCCTCCAGACATCACGCTGGGCCAGCACTTTGGCGTTTCCCGACAGTCTACCAATGAGCGCATCAAAGGCGTCCGCGCCCTCTCCCCCTCGCAGCGTCAGCCCGCGGGTGGCGGTGGCCAGGGCATGAATGCCGTTCGCTCCTTCGTAAATCGAGGTGATCCGTGCATCCCGCCAGGTCTGGCCCACACGGTACTCCGAAAGGTACCCATATCCCCCAAGCACCTGAATCCCCAGGTCTGCGGAACGGATGCCAGCTTCCGTGCAGAAAACCTTGCAGACTGGCGTCAGGAAATCGACCAGCGCCGATGCATCGCCGCGGTGCATCTCCACCAGCGTCACATGGGCCATGGCGCGGGCCCCAAGGGCCAGAGAGCGTTGCTCATTCAACATCCGGCGTACATCTGTGTGATCGCTCAAAACCGCTTCGCGGCCATCCGGCAGCTTGCCCTGCTTGCGGTCCCTCGCGTAGGCGGACGCGATCGCATGGGCCCGCGATGCATGTGCCACGCCTTGCAAGGCAACATCCAGCCGGGCGTGGTTCATGAGAGTGAACATCGCCTTCAAGCCCTCGCCTTCGACACCCACCAGTTCTGCAGGCGCAGCGTCAAATGCCATATGGCAGGTCGGAGAGGCATGAATTCCGAGCTTCGCCTCAATCCGCGTCACGTTTATTGCCGGGCCCGCAGCGGAACGCGAGGTCAGAAACAAAGACAGACCTTTCACCCCGTCCTCAACTGCCCCGGTTCGCGCCAGTACCAAGTGCAGGATGTCCTGCGAAAGGTCCTGATCGCCGCCGGATATGAATATTTTTTCTCCTGATATGGACCACCCGTCACCTTTCGGCACAGCGCGCGTTCTAATGCGTGACAGATCGGACCCGGCCCCCGGCTCGGTCAAGCACATGGTGGACAGGGCGTCCCCCCGTGCAAGCCGCGGTATCCAGGTCGCTTGCTGCGTTTGGGTCCCGAAAAGCAGAAGCGTGGAAATGGCCCCTGGCACGAGGTTGCACACCATCTGTAGCGCATGATTGGCACCGGCAAAGACCTCGGACACCATGGCTGCGACCAACGGCCCCTGTCCCATGCCGCCGTGCTCTTCCGGTGCGGTCAAACCCTGCCAACCCATCTCGGCAAGCTGGGTATAGACCCCTGGAAAACCGTCGGGCATCCGGACACGGCCATTCTCGAACCGGCAGCCCTGGCGATCGCCTTGTTCGTCCACAGCCGCGATTTCGGCTTCGGCAAAAGCTGCGAACGCGGTCAGAATATCTTGAGACAGATCCTCATCCCAGTCTGCAAGTTTGCCTGCGCCCGCGACGTCGCGAAGCGAAAAAAGGATGTCTCTGATAGGGGCTGAAAACGGTGCCATGTCTGCCGCGCCAAAATTGTTAACTTTATATACAGTTATGCTAGTTTACATAATGGAGTTACGCAAGATGCGGCACGGCGCACATTGCTGATTATCTGCCGCCCCTCCGGCTCATCGGCATCGCTTTGCAGTGTCTTTTCGGACAGCAGTCTCCGCATCAGGCGGGTATGTTCTCCCTGCGCCTATTCGCTTTCCCCCCAGAAAATGCTCGAAATCAGCCCCAAACAGACATGGTTACTTCCGGCCCGGAGTGGTTTGATCGGTCTTATTGACCCCTTGGCAGTGTTCGACGGCTTGGCGTAATTTTGTCGCCGTATTCAGGGCAATTCTGAGCGGCCATCGAGGTGCAGTTTCTCAGCTTCAACCGCACCCATACGAAGCCCCCCGAGAACCAAGACCATGATGGAGCAGAGGCGCATCTCGCACCAAACGTCGAACTGGACCACGCGAGTGGTAGGATCAAGGCCTGTCAGCCCCTTCTCTTGTTTTATGTCCCGTCCGGCCTCGATCAACGCCTGCTTTAGATTGCCGTTGTGGTAGTTCGGCGCGCTCCGTCGACCCTATCTTTACGTCGTCTATATTTTGGTTGACACCCTCGTTTTCATCATATAGACATCGTCTATATTGAATAGATTGAGCGTCCGGAAGGTTCCCATGGACTATCAGTGCTTTGCCGAAACCATCGCCCTTGTAAGCCGACACATACACAACGCCGATGTCGAAGCTCAACAAGAACTTGAGTGTATTTTGGGGTGCGAAGATCTTCGCCGTTCCTGAATATTCAAGATCATCTGATCATAAGGCCGCCCCTTACTTGATCGGCACCATTCTGGACGGGAAATTCTCATTTCGGTCGACCACCGGTAAAGAGCTGCGAGCGTTCTCCTGCCCGACACATTCGATGCCGTCCGCGTTGTTGGCTATGGCCGCAGACGGCGAAGCCTGCGAAAGGATGGCATAGAGAAATTGCCTCTAGTTGATGCCGAGTTTTGGCTGGCGTCCCTGTTCTTGCGGAAGAATTTACCGATAACCCGGCCGTGAAAGATCGCGGCGAAACAAGGTTGGCTCGTGACGGGCTTTTCTTATGACACTTGTTTTCACGTCGGCGCCTCTTGAGCCCAGGGCATTCAAAGGTCGTCTTGCTCGCTTTCCGAAGCACACCCCGCATTGGCTCGCCCCCCAGTATTTATATTGCTAAATAAAAATCAATAAGAATTTTTCTGTAAAAGTATTTATAAAATAAAATTTTATATTAATATAGAGCTATTTTATTTTTTTATTTCATCTCAAATAATTTTTACTTGATTCGTATTTTGCATCGAGTCCAAATTGATCGGAATAGCCAATTGTTACTATTTGGCTATTACGTCATACGACTCCGATAATTCGAAATTGAGTGACTCCATGAACACGAATTCCAACACAAATACGGTTCAAATTGTTCAGCCCGAGACTGACGGTGTTGTCGTAACTGCGGGAAATGGAACCGCTTATCGCGACTTCAGCAGTGAAGGCAGCTTCATCCAGACGGAGAAAATTGTCCTGGTCCGGGCTGGATATTCCCCGCAAGAGCTGACGCATATCGCCAACCCGGATCCGATGACGGACCTCTCGCTGAAACTGGTGTTGGACGACTTCATTGTTAGCTACGATCCAAGCAACGGCGCTGCTTCCTATGACTTCCGTGCTCTCGATGATGCAATGGCACGCTTGTCCCAGGCTGACGGGTTCGCGGCCCTGGAAATTCTCGTCGACAGCGCATCAATCAATGGCGATTCAGTTGACGGTACAGAAGCCTTTGCGCAGGTGAAGGCGGCCCTTGCGAGTCACATTCTGCCCGGCACCGACATGCCCTTGTCTGAGCTTCCCAATGTCGTCATTCTCCCGGACAATGATGAACCCGAAGGCCTGAACATCTCGGCGGTCAACACATGGTCCGCTTTGGGACAGGAGCTGGCACTACAATCCGGGGACACCGCCTATCTTGTCTATGACCGCAATGACCCGGTCGAGATGGATGGCTCGGAGATCATACCGACCTATCATGTTCTCCAGAACAACCAGCTCGAAAAAGGTGCAGACAGCTCTCTCGGCGGCAGTGCGCTTGAAACGGCCCTCAAATTCGGATCGATCTATCAAGGTGTCGCTGAATTTGCCGGAACGGACCAGGACGACCGGTTTTTCAGCCGCAACGACGACGTGGCGTTCTCTGGCGGCGCCGGAGATGATCTTTTCCGCACCTCGGGCGGCCGCACGACCATGGATGGCGGTGCCGGTGACGATACCTTCCAGATCTGGTCCGGCAAGGGGACCTTTGTTGATGGAGGCGATGGGGACGGCGATACCGCCTATGGTCTCGACACGGAGACCGGTCTGGTGATCGGCAGCATCAATCAGTGGAGCATGCTGGGGAACGAATTGGGCATCGAGCGCGGGTCCAATGCCTATAACATCCGCCTCACAGGCGCGACAACCGACTTCAACGGCACCACCGTCTCCGCCAACTACTTCAGCTTGAATGAGAATATAGCTGCCAGGGGATCGACAGACCTACTCTCGGCCACGGCATTGGAAACAAGCCTTGCGCTGTCCAATGTGGTCATCAATGTCGAAACAATCGTTGGCTCCAACCATGACGATAGGTTCTTCGGCGGCAGCGCCGACGACCATTTTGTCGGAAAGGGTGGAGATGACTGGTTCAACACAGGTGCCGGGGACGACCGCATCGACGCAGGCGACGGCAGTGACACCATCGTCATAGGCGCCGGCAATGATGTTGTCGATGGTGGAGACGGAGACGATACTCTCCGGCTGAATAATAACCTGTCCACCTACACATTCACCCGCCTGGAGGATGGCCGGGTGTCTGTGCTCCATGAGGCGGGTGAAACGCTGCTGACCTCGGTCGAACAGGTGCGCACCACCGACGGCGACAGGGTTTCAATCGAAACCCTGCTTGACGGCGGCGGCCAGGGGCAGACAAACCGGGCACCTGAGTTTGCCGCAGCGACCATTGCGCCACTGGCAGAAAATGCGGAAGCTGGCACCGTCGTCGGGCAGGTTACAGCCTCGGATCCGGATGGGGACACGCTCACCTATGCAATCACCGCCGGCAATGATCAGGGAATTTTTGCGATCAACAGCCAAAGCGGCGAAATCACGGTGGCTGACGCCGGCAAGCTCGACTTTGAAACCAGCTCCCTTCACAGCCTTGAGATCACCGTAACCGATGGCGAACTGGCAAACACGGCCACATTCGATATTCCGGTCGAAGACGTCGACGACACTTGGGACCCAACAGTACAGGCTCTTCTTGAGCAGACAAACCGAGCGTTCGGTCTCAAAGCCTCGGTCATCACCGTTAACTTGTCGGAACTGGCTGACTGGAACAATCAGGACCCCTTCCTGGACATCATGAAATTCTCCCGGCCCGGCGTCATCAACAACGGCACGGAATGGGGTAAATACAGCCATCAGGAACTCGTTGATGGCGGATATCTGGACGAAAACGGCTGGCCGATTGAAATTCCCGAAGATGCGACCCACTGGAGCGCTTTCTTTTCTGCAGAAGCCTCGCGCGCCGGCACCTTTGTCCTGACCTACGAGGGCGACGGCGAAATTGATTTCCAGAACGTCACGGTCATCAGCGAAGACGAGGACTTGAATCAGATTGTCTTCGAGTATAGCGGCAGCGGCAACTTCCAGGTGCAAATCAGGGAAACCGACCCCCAGGGAACCGGAGATTATATACGCAACGTCTCCATTGTCAGACAGGAATATGTCGCGCTTCATGAAGCCGGTCAGATCTTCAACCCGGATTTCCTGGCAGTTATCGAGAACTTTCAGGAAATCCGCTTCATGCACTGGGACAACATCATTGATACCGAAGTCACAAGCGTTGAGGACATGACGCCCTTCGGTTTCCAGACCTAGGGTGGATATGGCTTCAAGAGGGATGGTGTGCCTAAGGAAGTCATGGCGGAACTGGCCAACCAAACCGGTGTGGATCTCTGGATCAACATCCCGCCCGGGGTCGATGATGCTTACATTCGAGAGCTGGCCCAGTTCTACAAGGACAATCTGGATCCAAACCTTCAGATCACCGTCGAATATGGCAACGAACTGTGGAACAACAGCTACGATGAAACCCATGAAATTCGAGAATGGGCACAGGCAGACTGGGGTGTCGGGCCGGAAGCCTATGAAGCCTTTTATATGTACACCGCGAAGCTCGCGACAGAGGCGGCCATTATCTGGAATGAGGTTTTTGGCGAGGAAGCTGAAGCGCGGCTCCATCACACCTTGGGCATGCACACGGTTGGAGACTCCAGAACAAAGGACCTTCTGGAACCGACCGACTGGAAGCTCTATGAGCCGGACGACTATGTCGATCCTCTCACCGTTTTTGACTCTCTCGCCGTAACCAATTACTTCGGCGGAAAGACGATCACCTTCGAGGATCTACGCCAGGACATCCTGGACGCTATTGCCGACCCCGAAGTCGACGCCATGGCGTATTTCCGGGACCTGCTGCTGACACCGGATTATCCGGGATCGATTCAAAACTCCTACAACGAGATGATCGAACAAAGGGAACTGGCCGACCAATACGGTCTCGACCTCATCATGTATGAGGGTGGAACGCACATCCAGCATTACGACGGCACCGATATGACGCCCGAAGAAGCGGCAACGCTTCTGGATTTCATGTCGGACTTCGCTGGAAGCGAATATATGGCCGAGCTTTATCAGGTGCTGCTTGAGAACTGGATGGAAATCGGCGATGGCCCGCTGATGCAATTCGGCACAGTCGGCGAGCATTCCATCTATGGTGTCTTCTCCTTCCTTGAGAACCTCCAAGACAGCAATGCCCGCGCCGATTGGTTGTATCAGACCAGTGAAGAAGTCGATCAATGGTGGGACGGCGCTGAAGGCGGCGAATACCATCAGCAGGGTGTTACGGAAGACGGTACGGAGGGCGATGATGTTCTCATTGGCACCAATCAGGAAGACTTCCTCATCGGCCAGGCCGGAAATGATATTCTTGTGGGCGGCGCTGAAGACGACGGCTACAACGGCGGCAGCGGTATCGACACGGTCGTCCTGTCCGGCACGTTGACCGACTACATTGTCTACCGGGAGGACGACGGCTTCAAAGTCGCTCACAAGGGCGGTTACGGGACAGACTATCTGGTGAATGTCGAGCAGCTGCAATTCGAGGATGGCAGCATCGCCCTTCTAGAGGATCTGGTCGGATCTGAAGACGCCAATTCCCCTGTCCAGGCGCAAGACGATGCCATTACGGTCCGGGAAGATATTGCGCTCAACCTCGGCGCCCTTTTGACTGGAAATGACAGCGACACCGACGGCGACACTTTGCACATAATAGATGCCGATGATCTCTATAGCAGCGGTCATGTTCTGGTGAACCCGGATGGAACCGTGACCTACACACCCGGCAAGGACTTTGTCGGCGAAGACACCTTCACCTACACCGTTACGGATGGAACGGCCCGGTCCGAGGGAACGGTCACTGTTACCGTGATCAATGAGCCGGATGCACCGGTCGTGGAACCGGAGCAGGTCTACTCCGTTCTGGATACGGCCGAAGTCGGTTCAACACTTCTGACCGTTGAGGCGAGCGATCTGGATGGAGACACGCTGACCTATTCGATCACGGCTGGAAATGACGAAGGGCGCTTTGACATTGACCCTGCGACTGGCGAAATCAAGGTGGCAAAGTCCCTGCTCAAGGAAGGACCGCTAGAAAGCTACGCACTCAACATCACCGTATCGGACGGGCAGCTAACGACGGAAGCAGTCTACAATCTGGACGTTCACGGGCAAGCCGACAGTTTTGATCTGGCAACCGTTTCCGGCAGCCTTGTCAACGGGCTCGAAGGCACCCAAGACACGGTTTATCTCATATCAACCAATGGCGAGGGCTTCCGTGTCGGCACGATCGGATATTGGGGTGAAACAGGTGAGGAAATGCGGCTTGGCAACATCGTCGACGATGTGAACCCGGTGCCGGCCTATACGGTCTACCAGGCAAGCCATACCGTCGAAATTGACGGCCTGGACTACAAAGCGTCCAGCAGCATCTTGAACAACAACGTTCTGGCATCCGGGGACACGGAAACAATCTCGGACTCCGCCCTCGGCACGGCTCTGATGTTTGCCAATGTCATCGCCAATGTGGAAGTCGTCGTCGGATCGGACTATGCAGACCGGTTCTTTGGCAACGACACAAATGAAACCCGCTACGGTGGCGCTGGCAACGACTATATGAGCATGGCAGGAGGCGATGATCTCCTGGTCGGCGGACTGGGCCGCGACACCTTGTTTGGGGGAGCTGGCTCCGACACTTTTGTGTTCGACAACCTCGACACCTTCGATGTCGTGAGGGACTTCAATCCCGACGAAGGTGATGTTCTGAGTCTGTCGTCTCTTCTGGGCAACTTCGACCCGGAAACAAACGCGCTCGTGAACCTAGTCAGCCTCACGGAAAATGACGGCACCTATGATTTGAGCATCCGTTTAAACGGGGACGGTGATTACACCAAAGTGGCGCAGCTCAACAACATTACCGACGAACTCAACCTCGAAGATCTGATCAACAACGGAAACATATCAATCAATGATATTTTCTGATCCATAACATTGGCCAGGCGCTGGCATGATACAGCGCCTGCAGCTTCCCTATGGTCGGTCAGGCGGGCCGAAAATCCAGGTTTCTTTCGTCGGCTTTGGATTAGAGCATCGGCCGACAAGTCCGCACGATGCTCTAATTTCTGGGCGCTGACGAAATTTCACCCATCATTCCCTCTATGCCAGCCTCCGTCCCCTTCACTAAGGCTGGTTTCAAGGATGCGAAATATGTTGTCGAGTAACTTTCAATTCACTCAAGGTCTGCTGCGCATATTGGCCAGTGCTGTGATTTCAAATTTTGTTGTCATGAGTGCCTTTGCAGAATCGGTGGACGTTCGCGGTGCGGTTGACCATCCTCTGATTGAGCGGTTCCCAGACACTTCAATATTGTCTTACAGAGTGAGCGATTTTGCTGGCCTGAATTTGGCGACGGGACCATTGACAGACGAAATCTTATCCAGACAGGGACGAACAGCAATGCCGCCCGTCCGTCAGGTTGAAGGGCATATTACGCAAATTGGGTATCGCGCGAACACAAAAGAGACCTCGATATTACGCATATATCGAAGCTTTGAGGAAGCATTTCGGCAAGCCAACTTTACCCCTCTTTTTAGTTGTGCGTCCGACACCGAATGCGGCCGAAATTTTGTCGTGCAAACTTATTGGTATGGCGACCCTGATCGTCAGGGCATCTATCAAAACCTGAGTGCGCCTAACATCGATAGTGACTACAACTACCGTTATTGGGCAGGCTTTGCTGAAGCGGAAGGACAAAAATATGCTGTTTCCCTGCTTGTGGCACAACACAGATCGGGAAGAATGGCGGCCAACATAGCGCTCGATATTGTGCGTCTGGAAAAAATATCGCTTGAAGAAATAACAATAAGCCTGACTGTGGACTCGATAGAGCAGAGCATTTCAGATACCGGCCGCGCGGTTCTGGATGGCATCTATTTCGACTTTAACAAAAGCACATTAACGACACAGTCAAAGGACGCGATTGGCGTTATTGCTGATTTCCTGCGGAAGCATCCAGAAGAAGAGTATTGGGTGGTCGGCCACACAGACAATGTTGGTTCGTCAAACTTCAACGCAGCGCTTAGTGAAGATCGAGCCCGGGCCGTAAAGCGACAGTTGGTCGAGGCCGAAGGGATTTCAACATCTCGCTTAACGTTTGCTGGGGTCGGACCGCTAAGCCCCATTGCGGGCAATGAAACCGAGGAAGGCCGCAGCAAAAACCGGAGGGTTGAACTGGTTCCAGTCCAATAGCGAGGCTGTGATGCGAAAATACTTCGTAAGCGTCCGGTGAGGCTCTACCAGGCGCAAAACCAACGGAGTAAGGGGGAAATGCTCTATCCGTTCATCCCATCAGCTCACTCAGAGCCCAAGCGTCAAATTTGACCCGCAGACTGGTCTGTTCACGTATGTGCCTCTGCCCCCTCACGCCTCGACCAGCCGGCTGTCGTCCCGTGCTGCTTCCAGGGCCAGCCCTGTGCACATCATCAGCGGGCCGACGCCTTTGCTGTCGTTGGAAACGACCGGTTCGCTCAGGTAATAGGCCGCAGACCCGTCCCGGTAGGTGCCTTCAAAGCCGCCGAGGCCGGCGACCTCGCAAATGGCGGACATGCGCGGGGAGCCGTCCAGACCGGGTGTCATGGCGAATTCCGTCAGTCCTTTGAGAAGACCGGCATCCGCTGTCCCTCCCCGCAGGGCTGCGCCAGAAGGCGGCGGGGCTTGTGTTCCGCCGTGCAGGTCCGGAGGTGAGACCGGGTCCAGCAGGCCAAGGGCACGGGCGCGCAGGAGAGCGTAGACGAACATGGCCGAGGCGGAAGTCTCGATATAATTGCCCTCAAGATCCGGAGCGTCGATCACCTGCAGCCACAGGCCCGGTGCGTGCTGAAGGCGTTCGATCCGGGTGAGAAACGCCTGCGTGCGCGCCTTCAGCGGCAGGAACGCCTGCGGGCCGGTCAGATCCGCCACGTCCACCAGACACATGGCCAGCCAGCCCAGCGCCCGCGCCCAGTGGGCTTTGGACAGGCCGGTCTGCGGATCGGCCCAGAGCTGCTCGCGGACCTCATCAACCCCATGGGCGTAGAGGCCGGTATTTGGCACGAAGGTCTGGTCCAGCGCGGTACCGATCTGCCTGACGGCATCTTCCACCAGGTCCGGGCAGCAGGTCACCTGGCCATAGGCAACCTGGAAGGGAGCGGCCATATAAAGCCCGTCCAGCCAGATCTGCCAGGGATAGCGCAGCTTGTGCCAATAGACGCCGGAGCGGGTGCGCGGGTGACTCTTGAGCTGGCGCGCCAGAAGACCGGCGCCCGCCAGCCAGGCGGAATCCCCGGTCACTTCATGCAGGTAGAGCAGCGCGCCTCCAGACTTGATATTGTCGATATTATAGTCCGACAGGCTGTAGCCGCGCAGCGCCGGGCCGGGCAGAAGCTGCGGGGTGATCAGGCGCATCAGATGTGCCAGCCAGCGCTCCTCTCCAGTGGCCCGGTGCAGCAGCTCCAATCCCCGGTAGATCAGGCCGTCCTCATAGCACCAGGCGCCGCCCTTATAGGCCCCGTAGGTGGCGGCGTAGCGGTCGAAAAACTCAGTCAGCACGGCCAGCCTCCTGCTCAAGAGGGGAAATTGCGCCGCTGAACCCGGCAAATTCGGCAACAATCTGTTCATGGCGGCAGGCGGGCACGCCGCAGGCCATCAGCGGCACCCCGGCCTCAGCCTCCGGGTCGAAACTCACCTTCAGGCCGGAGATCTCAATTCCGCTCAGCGGTGCCTCTGGCAGGCCAAGCAGGGCGACAGCCGCCAGGCGCACCTTTTCGGCAATCACGTTTTTCACCGTGATGCCGGTGATGTCCGGGGTGCCCTCAGTCACCGGCGCCAGCTGCCGCGACTGCACAAACGCGCTCTTGCCGTCCGCATCGCAGAAATAGAACGCATTGGCGCAGATGGCCGTGTCGACCTCGCACATATGCACATCGGTGAGGCTGACGCGGGCCACCCTGCCACCGCGCCCGCGCCGGGTCTTGATCCTCAGGCCCCGGTCGGTACGCAGGAAGGCGCAATTGGCAATGCGGATATCTGTGATACCGCCGCTCATTTCCGAGCCCAGCACAACCGCGCCATGGCCCCGCTCCATCAGACAATGGCGGATGGAAATGTTGCGGCAGGGCGCCAGATGATCCGTGCCATGGGCGCTGTCCCGCTTGCCCGCCTTGATGGCGATGCAGTCATCACCCACGGAAAAATGCAGGCCGGTCAGGGTCACATCCTCACAGCTTTCCGGGTTGAAGCCATCGGTGTTGGGGCTGTCGGGCGGGTTTTGAATGGACAGGCCTGCAGCCAGCAGGCTGCGGCATTGGAACGGATGGACCGTCCAGGAGGGGGAATTGCGCACCGTCAGGCCGCTCAAGGTGACATGGGTGCAATGGGCGAGGAACACGGTCCGCGGCCGCCGGGCGCCCCGCCGGGTCTCCTTGGGCCAGTCCCACCAGTCGCCCCGGTCGCCGCCGCCATCCAGAATGCCCTTTCCGGTCAGGGTGAGGCCTGTGCAGCCGACCGCATTGATCAGCGCGGCGAAACAGGGCTCCGGCAGCCCTTCCCAGGTGCCCACCACCCGGTTGTGGCCGTCCCGCGCGGGCAGAACCGGCCAGTTCTGCCAATCCGAAAGAGCCGCCAGTTCGGCCCCTTCACTCAGATAAAGCGTCATATGGGAGCGCAGGAAAAGCGGGCCGGTCCAGTAGCGGCCGGGGGGAACGATCAGGGTGCCGTTTTCCGGCACGGCGTCAATCGCGCGCTGCAGGGCTGCCGTATTGTCCTCAGCCTCCGGATCAGCCCCGAACCCGGCCGCATCCACGGAGCCACCGCAGGCGCGGGTGCGGAAGGTCAGATCACCAAGGGATGTTGACAGGGTGTAGCCGGTCTCCGGCGTCAGGCCGCTGACGTGCAAGACAGCGGCGGTGGCCGTTCCGTCCGCCACGCACCCACCCGGTTGTGCCGTCAGCGTGTAGGGGACGGGCTCGCCCAGATGATAAAGGGTGCCTTCCGGCGCGAGCAGAAGGGTTGCCGTTCTTGAGGAAACGGTGATCAGCGAAAGCAGGGCCATGATCTCACATGAAGGTTGGAGGTTACGGCGGCCGGACAGACCGGCCACCGCACAAAGGCTCAGGAGCGGTAGTCTTCCAGGGCGTCGTTGATGCCCTCGATAATCTCCTCGGCTGCGGTCTGCGCATCGATCCGCCCGTAGGCGTAATATTCCAGCGTATCGAGAAAGATGCTGCGCACGTCGGGATGCTCGTTGAACGGCGACACGCTCGGCCCGGTGCCGGTCATGATGATCTCATTGGCCTGTTTCAAGATCGGCTTGACCGCCCCGGCTTCAATCAGCTGGGTGGCGGCCGCCCTGGAGGCAGGCAGGCCACGGGCGCTCGACATGGCCGCAATGCCTTCCGGCTCGTTCATCAGGCAATTGAGGATCTGGGCGGCGGCCTTGGGATCTTTCGCCCGCTTGGAGATGGCAAAGGTCATGGAGGCCTTGCGGTACACTCCTTCGGTCTTGGCGCCGTCCACGTTCAGGATCTTCACCGGCACCAGTTCGTTGCCCTCTTCCAGCGGATCGGAATATTTGAAATAGGTGGAATCCCATTCATAGGACCCGCCCATCTGCCCGCTGGCCCATTTCGGGTTTTCGTGCAGCTTCATATTGCCTTCCGCAGCACCCGCCTTCCAGGGGCGGATCGCGCCCTTGTCGACCAGCATCTGGTAGAACTCCAGGCCTTCGGACAGCTCTTGCGGGGTCCAGGCCACGGTGGTCGTCGCCGGGTCGATCAGGTCTTTTCCGGTCTTCTGGGTCACCACGTTGGAGATCAGCAGCACCGCGTTGATGGTGGCCGCATCAAAGGGATAATAATCCTCCCCGAGCTTTTCCTTGAAGACCGGGGCTGCGGCGATCAGCTCCGCCCAGCTGGCGGGCACCGCAAGGCCCGCCTTTTCATAGGCGGTCTTGTTGAACATATAGACCCGCCCCGTGGTGGAGACGGGCAGGCCGTTCAGCTTGCCGTCCATTTCCCCGGCCTTCAGCTGCTCCGGTGTCCAGTTGTCCAGCGCAATCGTGTCCTTCAGATCATAGAGATTGGCAAAGCCGTCCCCATGGAGAGAAAACAGCGGCAGCCAGGGCCAGTTGATCTGCATGATGTCGGCTTCAGTGCCCCCGGCAATCTGGGTGGTGACCTTTTCCAGATGCCCGGCCCAGCCGGTGAATTCCGGCTTGATGGTGTGGCCGTGCTTTTCGCCGCACACCCGTAAGGCCTCCTGAGTGGCCTTGTGGCGGGTATCACCGCCCCACCAGCTCATGCGCAATTCGGCCGCGCCTGCAGATCCTGCGGCGGCTGCCAGCGCTGTGGTGGCCAGCAGGGCCGCAGCCATTGTCTTCAGTCCTGTCATTCCTTCCTCCCATGACACACCCGGCCTCACCCGAGTGAAATGTTGTCCTCTGTGTGACGGTCGAACAGGTGGATCTTGTCGCCCTGGGGCCGCAGGGCGACCGCATCGCCGCGCGCAGGCAGATGTGCCAGCTGGCCGCCGGGCACCACCACAACAAAGTTGCCGCTGCCGACCTTCAGGTGGCAGTTGAGCTCGTGGCCGAGAAATTCCACATTGGTCACGACCCCGTTGAGGGCATTGTGAGTGCCGGGCGGTAGCAGCTCCAGATGCTGCGGCCGGATGCCCAGCTTGACCGGCCCGGCGCTTTCGCTAAGCCGGCCGGCCAGCCCTTCCCCGATGCGGATGGTCTGACCGGCCAGGGTCAGAAGCGGCACGTCTTCGGTTGTCAGCACCGCGTCCACAAGGTTCATTTCCGGCATGCCGATGAACCCGGCCACAAAGGCATTTGCCGGCCGCTCATAGAGCGTCACCGGATCGGCCACCTGCATGATGCGGCCTTCGCGCATGACGCAGATCCGGTCGCCCATCGTCATGGCCTCGACCTGGTCATGGGTCACATAAACAACGGTGGCCGGTTGGCCCTCGGCCTTCAGCCGCTTGTGCAGGTCGGTGATGCGCACCCGCATGGAGGCGCGCAGCTTGGCATCGAGATTGGACAGTGGCTCATCAAACAAAAACACTTCCGGCTGCTTAATCAGCGCCCGGCCGACGGCGACCCGTTGCGCCTGCCCGCCGGACAATTGCTTGGGCAGGCGCTCCAGAAGCTCCTCGATTTCCAGCACCCTGGAAACGTCCTTCGTGGCGCTTTCAATGGCCGGTTTCGGCTGACCCTTGAGGCGCAGGCCGAAGGATAGATTGTTGCGCACCTTCATATGCGGGTAGAGCGCATAATTCTGGAACACCATGGCAATGCCGCGCTTGCCTGGCACCAGATCGTTGACCACCTTGCCGCCGATGGAGATCTCTCCGCCGGTAACGGTTTCCAGCCCGGCAATCATGCGCAAGGTGGTGGATTTGGCACAGCCGGAGGGACCGACCAGAACCATGAACTCCCCTTCTTCCACCGCCAGATCGATGCCATGCACGGCCTTGAAGCCGCTGCCATAGGTTTTTTCAACGGATGTCAGTCGCAGCTCAGCCATTATCCCTTGACCCCTCCCGTGGAGATCCCTTCGATGAAATATTTTTGCGCAAGGAAGAACACGAAGAGCGAAGGCGCGAGCGCCAGCACCGACATGGCCAGGATCTGGTTCCAGTCAAAGGCTTCCGTCGTGTCGATAGACAGTTTGAGAGCCAGCGAGACCGGATAGTTCTCAACGGAAGAGATGTAGATCAGGGGCCCGAGAAAGTCGTTCATGGTCCACATGAACTGGAACAGGCAGACCGAGATGATCGCAGGCATCAGCATCGGTACCACGATATAGACCAGCGTCTGCAGCGTGTTGGCCCCGTCCACCCGGGCCGCTTCTTCCATGTCCCGGGGGATGGCCCTGAGAAACTGGATCAGCATGAACACGAAAAACGCATCTCCGGCGACGGCGGACGGCACCCAGAGAGGCAGGAAACTGTCCAGCCAGCCAATGTCCCGGAACAGAAGATATTGCGGAATGCGCGTGACCACATTGGGCAGCAGCAGGGTTGCGATCACCGTTGCAAACAAAATGCGTTTGCCGGGAAAGTCGAACCGGGCGAAGCCGTAGGCCACCAAGGTGCACGACACCGCTGTGCCGATGACCTTGGGGGTGATGATCAGGAACGTGTTCCAGAAAAACCGGGCGAAGGTATAGGGCGTTGAGGTTTCCCAGCCCTTGATATAGCCCGACAGCGTCGGCTCCCTGGGCCAGAAGGAAGGGCTGGAGAAGATCTCCGCGTTGGTCTTGAACGAGGCGCCTACCAGCCAGATGAGCGGATAGAGCATGACCAGGCCAACGGCGGTCAGCACCGTGTAGCGCAGCAGGCTGTTGAGCCGCCGGCGGCGGCGCAGCTTGATCTCCATGACGGTGGCCGGTTCGTTCGACTGGACGGAGGCTGGCGGCAGGATGTCGGCGGATGTGGACATGGGGTCAGCTCCTCTTGTCGCCGGCGTAGTAGACCCATTTCCGGGAAGACCAGAAGGCAACAAGGGTCAGCACCATGATGATTGCGAACAGCACCCAGGCAATGGCCGAGGCATAGCCCATGTCGAAGCTTTTGAAGGCTTTGTCATAGATGTAGAGCGGCAGGAAATAGGTGGCTTTCAGCGGCCCGCCATCGGTGATGATGTAAGGCCCGTTGAACTCCTGAAACGCCTGCACAGTCTGCATGATCAGGTTGAAGAAGATCACCGGTGTGATCAGCGGCAGGGTGATGTAGCGGAAGATATGCCAGGGATTGGCCCCGTCGATGGAGGCGGCCTCATAAAGGGACTTGTCGACCGATTGCAGTGCCGCCAGGAAGATCACCATGGCCGAGCCGAATTGCCAGACCCGCAGCAGAGTGATGGTAAACAGCGCATTGGCCGGATCGCCGAACCAGTTGATGGCATCGATCCCGAACATCCCCAGCAGCATGTTGACCAGACCGGCCTCGGCAAAGATGTAGCGCCAAAGCACCGCGATGGCGATCGACCCGCCAAGGATGGAGGGCACATAATAGGCGGTCCGGAACAGGTTGATTGCCTTCAGGCGGTAATTGAGCATCACCGCGATCAGCAGGGCAAAACTCAGTTTGAGCGGCACTGTCATCACCACATAAAGCAGCGTCACGCCCAGCGATCTGGTGAAGGTGCGGTCCCGGGTGAAGAGCTTTTCGTAATTCTCCAGCCCCAGCCATTTGGGGGTGCTAAGAAGATCATAGTCGGTAAAGCTCAGATAGAAGGAGGCGACAAAGGGAAAGCCCGTAAACAGCAGCAGACCGATGATATAGGGCGAGACATAAAGGACCCCGAGATACTTGCTGTCACCGCCCATGGCGCAGCCCTCCGGCCCAGATTCCGGTCCTCTCTCCGGCGCGCATTCTGACCCGCTTTCCGGCCGTCGGCTCTATGCCCCCCGCGGCGCAGGCCGTTCTCGCGGCAAGGGCCGGTACCGTGGACACCAGGATGAGCCTGCACGCCAAAAATCTCGCATAAGTTGCATTTCCAGGCGAATTGCTCTGTTCGAAATATTTCATGTCTTTAGCTGACTGCCACAGCTGCGGCCCCGTGGACTGTTGCGTCCAGGTGCAGATGTGGCACTCTTTCCTCCCAAAACAGGCAGCATCCCTTGGTATCGGGAGATGCAGCCCCTGTCAGATCCATGCTAGCGCCCTCGGGGCTAGATCGAAATGAAGGCTATCAAACAAAAACATGGAGAAAAACGAACAAAGTCTGTTTTCACGCATGCCGGTTCAGGCCCTGACGCTCCGCCTGGCCCGCACCCCCATCCGCATGCAGCACTCCAGAAGCTGGCGTATCAACAAGGTCAATCCGGTGCATGATCTCGTATTCTGTCTGAGCGGCTGCGCCCGGTATGAGATCGCGCACGAGAGCATCTGCCTGAAGGAAGGCGAAGCCATGATCCTTTATGCCCGGGAGCGGTTCCGGGGCACCAATACGGGCGAAGGAGGCTATACGGGCGTTGCCCAGCATTTCACGCTCGGCCTGTTCGGCCGGGCCGATCTTCTTGATCAGATGACCCTGGCTCGCACCGCTCCTTTGAAAAACTGGGCCGTGCTGCGCCCATTGATCAGTCATTACCGCGAGACGGCGGCCACGATCAGCCCGACCCTGGCGCAACACCACCAGTTTATGGTGCTGCTGCTGGCCTTTCTGGACGATGCGTTTCTGGGCTGGCGGGAGGATGTGGATCTGCTGGCAAGCCAGGGGCAGCTGTCCCTGCAGATCATGCTGCTGGCCTCGCGTCTCGCCGCCGATCCGCTGAAACCCGGCGGCCTGAACGAGGCGCTGGCCGAGGTTCCCTATAACCGGGACTATTTCCGCCGCGCCTTCCGCGAGCGCATCGGCATGACGCCGCAAAAATTTCTTGAGCTGAAACGCATGGAATATGCGGTCCACCGGTTGGGTCTTGGCCAGACGGTCAAGGAGACCGCCGCCGAGTTGGGCTATTCGGACCCCTATTTTTTCTCGCGCATGTTCAAGCACTATATCGGCACCAGCCCCTCCAGCTACCGCCTGTTGCGCACGAAGCGGTCGGGCTACCGATATGCGGAGTAAGGAGGCTTTGATCCGGCGCCTCCCTTTGACGTGGGAGAACCGTTTGACGAAATCCACGTTCGCCGCAGGCCGCCGCCTGCGCCGGGAACTGGTGGCCGGTTTGATCCTCGCTCGGAGCCTCCCCCGGCCCCTCCCCAGCCCCGGGGAGGACGCGCTTGGTCCCTTCGGCTTCAGGCTGAGCTCCGGAAACCGGACATCCCGTTTTCAAACGGCTGTCAGCACGCCCCCAGCCGTCTCAAGAGCTGCGGGACTTTGATTTGCCATCAGCACGCCAAGCTTCCCCTTAGTCAATTATTAAGGCTATTCCTTTGTCCTGAGATACAGCCGCCGATTGCGGCCGCTTTTTTCTCTGCAATCCCCAGATGGGGATGGGCAGCGCGGCCCGTGCAGACTAAAGGCAGATGCGCTTGAGGAGAGACCCATGAAAGGCATTGTCTTCAACGAGTTTTTTACCCTGGTTGATGAGGCCTTCGGTCCGGACATGACCGAAACCATTATCATGGAAGCGGATTTGCCCAATGACGGCGCCTATACGGGGGTCGGTTATTACGACACCGCAGAGATGGTGCGGCTCGTCAAGGCCTTGAGCGCGCGCAGCGGCTTGCCCGTGCCCGAACTGTTGAAGACCTTCGGCAAACATCTGCTCGGCAGTTTTGTGACCGGGCATGAGACGTATTTTGCCTCCTGCACCAGCACGTTTGAATTTGTCAGCTCCATTGAGGAACAGATCCATGTGGATGTTCTGAAACTCTACCCGGATGCGGAATTGCCGAAACTGACCGCCAGCCCGGTCTCAGAGACAGAAATGACCCTGGACTACCGTTCCAGCCGGCGCATGGCAGACCTTGCCGAAGGGCTGTTATGGGGGGCCATCGGCCATTATGGCGAAGACATCGGCATTGCACGCACCGAGCTGCCCGACCAGGACGGCGACCAGTGTACCCGCTTCACCTTGATGAGGAGGTGACCCTGAAAGAGCTCTCCTATGACATGCTGGTCCGGCGGCTGGAGCGGGAAAAAAAAGCCCGCCTTGCGGCTGAGACCCTGCTGGAGGAAAAGAGCCTGGAGCTCTACGAGGCCAACCGGGACCTTGCGGCTGCCGCTGCCAAGCTGGAGCGGGAACGTTCGCTCCTCAGCGCCGTTTTCGACGCCCGCCCGGCGGGTCTTGTGCTGACGGACAGCGCCCTGCGGCTGGTGCGGATGAACCCGGCCGCGCGCAGTTTTTTCGGCCTTGACGGGGAGGTCCTGCCCGAGGCCGAACTGACCGATTTTCTGACCGGTGAAGATCGGGCCTATGCCTGGATCCGGGCTCGTTCCGGCCAGGAGCCCGTGTTTGACGACACCACCATGGACTTGACCGTCAACCAGCGCGAGGGGGAGGAAATCCCGGTGCGCATGTCCTGTTCCCCCATCGGTCAAGGCGAATTGCGCCTTTGGATCCTGCTGGACATCCGCCGTCACCTGGCGATTGAAGCCGAACGCCAGCTTCTGGAACAAAGCCTCAATCAGGCTCAGAAGATGGAGGCGCTGGGCACATTGGCGAGTGGCGTGGCCCATGAGATCAACACCCCGATCCAGTATGTCGGCGACAATGTGCGCTTCATGCAGGAAGTACATGAGGCCGCCGGGGCTGTGATGACCGCCTATGACGCCCTGACCCAGGCTGCCAAGGGCACCAGCGGCCTGGAGGAACTTGTCCAAGCCGTTGAGGACCAGCGGACAGAAACCGACATCGCGTTCCTGATGGAAGAAGCTCCCGTGGCCCTGGACCAGTCCCTTCACGGACTGCAGCAGGTGGCCTCGATTGTCTCGGCCATTCGGGAATTCTCCCACCCGGGCGAAACCGAACTGAAGCCGATCGACATCAATCTGGTTCTGGAAACCACCATGTCGGTGTCCCGCAACAGCTGGAAACACGTGGCGGAGATTGACCGGCACTTTGCTGTGGATCTGCCTGATGTCATGGGCCAGCCCGGGGATCTGCATCAGGTGTTCCTGAACCTGATCGGCAATGCCACCGATGCCATTGAAGACAGCGCGCCAGCCGGTGGCGGTGTGATCCGCATCGAGACCCGGCGGAACGGCTCCTGGATCGAAATTTCCATTGCCGACAACGGCGCAGGCATTGACGCGCAGACACGCAGCCGGATCTTTGATCCGTTTTTCACCACCAAGGAACCGGGCAAGGGCACCGGCCAGGGTCTGGCGATCGTCTACAAGATCGTGCACGTGAAACATGGCGGCCGCATTGAAGTTGACAGCACACCCGGAAAAGGCACCACCTTCACCGTGAAGCTGCCGGTCACCCCACAACAGACCGGTGTCCCGCAGGCTCGCGCGTCTTCCGGGCAGATGGTCCCCGCACCTCCCGCAAAAGAGCAGCCGGAGGATGCCGGGGACGCCCTCTCCGGTGAATTTATCGGCTAGAGCATCGTGCGATAAGTCTGCACCATTTAACCGGATCTGCTTTGTCTGTTGCGTCGACCTCTCTCATATCAGGCCGCGATAGACAAAGCCGATGAAACGCGATTTGCTCCAAGGCACGCCACCGCCCTGCAAGGTCTTGTCACAAACCACCAGTCCCCAAATGAGGATATCGCACCAGGCGGCACTGATGCAAAGTTGCAGTCAGCTGCCACCTCTTGACGCCCCGGGAGCGCAGCTCTGGCCGAAAGGACAAGCCGGATGTTGTTCGCCAAACGCTTTTTCAGAGCCGCTCCCCTGGCCTGGATTACTTTGCCCGCACTGGCCGGGGCCGCGTTCCTGTGGGGCGCAAGCCTGCTGGTGGCGGACATGGCCAATGCCCTGAAAAGCCAGTCGGACAGTCATGAATTGCTGGCCTACCTGTCCCAGGGGCGTCACCAGCTTGAACACCTGGAACGGGATCTGGCAGCATTGGCCGAAGGCCCCGCCGGACCTTCCGGAAACCGGCAGAGCTCAATTCTGGAGATCCAGACCCTTTACCAGTCGCTTGTGGACAGTCTTCAAGTCGCCGGGAACGGCGGACCGGACGCTCAAACACACCTCCAGAGCCAGAGCCAGAGCCAGACCCATCAAGCGCTCGTGGCCCTCACAGACACGATCAGAACCGACCTTCAGGCTCTACGCCCCGCGTTCGCGGCGCTGGGACAAAACCATCCGCAAGATACGGCAGCGCATCTGACCGCCGCCCTCAACGCCATCCGGGCGCATATGGAGCCTGCCGACTGGCATCTGATTCAGGCCATCACGCAGGAAAGCCAATCGCATATCGACAAGCGGGCCGCATTTCAGCTGGCCCTGGTCGCGGGGCTGACCGCTGCCGCGCTTCTGCTTCTGGCTGTCAGCCTTGTGCTGGGAACACGGCTGAAAAAGCAATGCGCCGCTCTGCGCCAATACGCTCAAAAAACCAACAGGGTCCAGCTCACGGACGGCTTGACCGAACTGCCCAACCGGTATGCTTTTTTGCAGATGATTGAAGAAGCTTCCCAGCCCCGCCAAATCGAAGGCCCCCGCAGGTGCCCTGACGGCGGCGCTGTACCGGATGGCTGGGGCATTGTGGTTCTGAAACTCAGCGGGCTGAAGCGCGTCAATATCCAGTTCGGCTATTCTTACGGTGATGATGTGATCGCCCGGCTCGGTGCCGATCTGTCCGGCTATGTGCGCGAACTGGACGGGCGCAACCGGATTGCCCGCACGGGCAGCGTAGAGTTCTCCTTCCTGATCCATGACATCACCAGCGAAGAGGAACTGGCTGTTCTCGCCCATATGCTGCTTGCCATTGTTGCTGTGCCGGTGGAGCGGCACGCGATCGCTGTGACGCTGGACGGTTATGCGGGGATTGCCACCAGCCAAGCGGAAGGGCTCGACTCCAGGGAGCTGGTTCTGCGCGCCGATCTGGCCATGCAGGAGGCGGCCCGCAAGGGGACCAACGAAGTCGCCCGGTTCTCACAGCCGCTTCAGGCCGGTCAGATCCGCCGCCGCAAGATCGAAGACACCCTGAGGGGCGCAATCGAGACCAACCAGATTTATCCCGTCTATCAGCCGCAATTCGACATGATGAGCGGCGAGATGGTGGGCATGGAAGCCCTGGCCCGGTGGAACAGCCCGGAGTTCGGCATGGTCCCGCCCCTGGAGTTTATCGAGGCCGCCGAGCGGGTCGGCGGCATTCTTGAAATCGGCCGCCACATTCTGCAAAGAGCCTGCGAGGATGTGGTCACCATGCGTGGTACTCCGAGTGTTTCCGTCAACCTCTCGGTCCTGCAGATTGTTCAGGACGATGTGCCAGCCTTTGCCCGCCAGGTTCTGGACGAAACTGGCCTAGAGCCCGTCCGGCTGAAGCTGGAAGTGACCGAATCCGTCCTGATCAGCGATGGCCGGCGGGTGCATGACACCCTGACACAGCTCAAGCGCCTCGGCATCTCCATTTCCCTGGACGATTTCGGCACAGGCTATTCCGCCCTCTCCTATCTGACGGATTTCGACTGGGACGAACTCAAGATCGACCGCAGCTTCGTGGCCAAGGCCCTCAACTGCGACAAGGCCCGGCATGTGGCGACAACCGTGGGCGCCCTGGCGGGCAAGATGGATGCCTGCCTGACGGTGGAAGGGATCGAAACCTCCCCGCAACGGGACCTGTTCGCCGCCATCGGCTACCGGGTTGCACAAGGCTATTTTTACGCCAAACCCATGGATTTCCGCGACCTGAATGCATCTCCCTACATCCTCACCTCCAGAAATACGCATTGTAATATTTATCAATAACTCAACGGAATAAATTTATCTGAATGAGAATTAGAATTTAAAATCAAATTATACTTTTGAAAAATTGAACATATACACTTGCTTTACTTTGTGTGACTACGGTAGCCACATGAGTGCAGCAAGACAGCGAATTCTGTTCGTCGATGACGAAGCCATGATGCTGAGCTCCCTGCAGCGGGTGCTCCGGTCCCAGCACGTGTGCTGGGATATGGTGTTTGAGACCGATCCGGTTGCCGCAATCGAGCGGGCCCGGAGCGAAGACTTCGATGTGGTTGTCAGCGATCTGCGCATGCCCCATCTGACCGGCATCGAGATGATCGACCGGATGCGGAAGGAAGAAGCCTCAGACCGCGAATATATTCTCCTGACCGGCAATGCGGATCTGGCCTCTGCCATTGATGCGATCAACAGGTCCGGCGTCTTCCGGTTCCTGACCAAGCCCTGTGCCGCCGAAAGCCTGATCGAGGCGATTGAGGTGGCCCTGTCTGCCATCAAGACCCGCAAGGAGCAGCCGGGTCATATGGCCACGGCGGCTCTCTCTGCCATGGCGCCTGCGGTTGCCGTGGTCGATGGCACCAGCCGGATCGTCTATTACAATGACAGTGCCGATGAGGTGCTGAAGTCCCACAAGGGCATTGTGGTGGACCGGAACGGCGCCCTTGCGGTCAACGCGCCCGGCGCCCGCAGCGAATTCAAGGCCGCCGTTCAAAAAGCAGCCGAAGAAATGGACTCCGTTCCAAAATTCGTCTCCCTGTCCGACCCGGACGATCTGGAGCCCCTGACCGCCGTCATCATGCCTGTCGGCCAGAAGCGGGTTGCCGTCATGTTCACGGTGCCCGGCCGCTATGCGCCGCCGAGTGTTGAAAGCCTAGTAGACCTGTTCGGCCTGACCCAGGTCGAAGCGGTGATTGCCCAGACTATCGCCAGTGGCGGCACCGTGGAGGAGGCTGCGGGCAACTGCAACGTGACCCAGGAAACGGCCCGCACCTATCTGAAGCGCATCTTCCAGAAGACCGGTGTCCGGCGCCAGGTGGATTTGGTGCAACTGATCCTGACAACACCGGCCGCCTTGGTCCGGCCCCGCGCAGCATCTCTTTAAAGCACTTAAATATATACCTAAATTCCGCCACTCCACGTGCTAGGCGTGCTGGAACTGCGAAGAAATTTCAAAAAAACAAGCCCGATAGAGATCCTGTACCCAAATGGGGATACTCGGGAGCTGCTCCAATTCGTAAGGTCCATGCCAGAAACGTTCAAACGCATGAGACCCGGCATGACCCGCAAAGTGAGCATACTGTTTGTCGATGACGAGCCCAACATCCTGAAGGCCGTCCGCCGGCATGTGCGCCATTACCGGGACCAGTGGGACATGCATTTTGCCTATGGCGGCGTGGACGCGGTCAAGGTGATCACCCGTGAAACCGTCGATATCCTCGTCACGGATATGCGCATGCCGGAAGTGGATGGCTCGCAGCTGCTGGAATGGATTTCCGGCCACCATCCCCAGATTATCCGCATTGTGCTGTCGGGTGAAGCCAAACAAGACGAGATTTACCGTATCGTCGGCCGCAGTCACCGCTTTCTGGCAAAGCCGTGCTCGCCGGAAGCCATCATCTCCGTCATCAAGGACATTGTCGATGCCCAGCTGCATGACCAGCTGGAAAACGGCATCTTCAAACTGTCCGTCCTGGACACCCTGTGCTCGCCTAAGGGCCTGTTCAAGAATCTGACCAGCGCCCTTGAGGCGGAGGAGCCGGGCATTGACCACATCGCCGGACTTGTCCGCAAGGATCCGAGCCTGTCCCTGCGCCTGCTGCAGTTGTGCAATTCCGCCTATTTCAAACAACCCGTGCCGACTTGCAGCATTCGCAAGGCGGTCGGGTATGTCGGCCTCGATCGGTTGCGGGAACTGATCGAGGCCGGCAGGCTGGGGCAGGAATGCTGCTCTGAAGACCTGCACGGGTTTGCACCTGAAGACGCGCACCATCTGGCAGAGGACTCCAAGGCGCGTTGCCTTGAGCTGACCCAGGATACGGAAGCCGCTGCAGCTGCGTTCCTGCTTGGAATAAGCCTGCGCTCCGGCGCGGTCGGCTCGGCCGGAACGCTGGCCCAGGCGGCAAAACGGGTTGCCTTTCTCACGGTCCTGTTCGGGCTGCCGGCGGGCCTTAGCACCGCCCTTCAGCAACTCGCGGACACCAGCCCGTCGGCACCGACCGGCGCATGGCCCCAGCTGATTGCCGAGGCCGTGGCCAGGCAACACACCCCGTCATCGAAGAATGAGGTTGCAGCATGAGCGAGAACCGCAAAGTCCTTCTCGTCGATGACGAGATCCATGTCCTGCACGCGGCCAACCGCGTTCTGCGCAAAAGCGTGGACGTGACCATGGTCAACAGCCCGCAGGATGCCCTTGAAAAAATAAAAACCGAGGGCCCCTTTGCCGTCGTGGTCAGCGACCAGAACATGCCTGGTATGGACGGCATCAGACTGCTTGGTCTTATCTCAAAAAAAGCCCCATCGACCACGCGGATCATGCTGACCGGCAACAACGACCAGAAAACGGCGGTCAACGCCGTCAATGACGGGCGCATTTTCCGGTTTATCGGAAAGCCCTGCAACTCGGAAATGCTCCTGAAAGTGATCGAGGAGGGGATCGAGTTCCACCAGACGCTCGCCGCAGAGCGGGAGCTGCTGGAACAGACCCTGTCGGGAAGTATCAAGATGCTGGTTGACATCATCGCGATCTCCCGGCCGCGGGCCCATGTCCGCGCCTCGATCATCCAGCGCTGGGCCCGCAAAGTGACCAAGACCCTCGGCATGCGCCCCTCGCTGGAACAGGGCATTTCCGCCATGCTTTGCACCCTTGGCTACCTGACGCTGCCAGATGCCCTGGCCGACCGCTATTTCAACGGTGATGATCTGTCTCCGGAGGAAAAGCGCCAGGTCAACGAGGCGGTGGCCCAGGCCCGGGACCTTGTTTTGAATATCCCCCGCATGGAGGGCATCGCCGAGGCGATTTACTACTGCCGCAAGGGCTTTGACGGCAGCGGGTTCCCCTATGACGACATTGCCGGGGAGAACCTTCCAGAAGCCTCAGGCGTCTTGTGCGCCCTGATCGATCTGGCAGAGATTGCCACCGGCGATCAGCCCGATTTTGAGGCCTGCATGAACGAGCTTGAGCGCAATGCGCCGCGCTATGACCCGAAAATTCTGGAGGCGATGCGCCAGGTGCTCGGCGGCGACCAGGTGTTTGCCGGCAGCGTGGAAGCGGTGCGCAAGAAGGTGCCCGCGAACCAGCTTCTGGGCGGCGACATTCTGGCCTCTGATATCCGGGACGGCGAAGGCCGCTTGCTGCTGGCGGCCGGCAGCCAGCTGAGCGCCATCACGATCAAAAGGCTGCGGGCTTTGCCCACGCTGAATGCGTCCGAGACCTCCATTGAGGTCTGGCGTCAGGCCGCCACTGCCATGGCGGCCGGGGAAACGGCGGGTGAGACGGCCACCCCCGTTTCCTAATTCTTAACCAACAATACGAGGAGGAGGAGATTATATCCCTAAATGGGGATCGTGACGCAGGGTTCTTAGTGGCATCAATGGTGAAAACCGGAGGTAAGTGTCATGAAAAACCCTATCGACTTGATTGTACCACTGAAGAAAACTCGGCTGCAGGCTCTGAAACAGATCTTTCTGTCAGGTGCTGCAGCCTTTTTCTTGTCCGGCGTCCCGCAGGCTTCCGCAGAAAAAGTTTACACCTTTGGCGTTGTGCCCCAGCAATCCGCCACGCGGCTTGCCCAGGTCTGGGTTCCGTTTCTCAAAGAGCTGGAACGCCAGACCGGCTACAAGCTGAAATTCACCACAGCAAAAGACATTCCGACCTTTGAGGCCTGCCTCTCTGAGCGGGCGTATGACTTTGCCTATATGAACCCGTATCACTATACGGTCGTCCATCAGAGCGCAGGCTATGAAGCCTTTGCCCATCAGGCGGACAAGAAGCTGAAAGGCATTCTCGTTGCCCGGGCCGACAGCAGCATCGAGGCACTAACGGACCTGAACGGCCAGAAGATCGCATTCCCCTCCCCGGCCGCGTTTGGCGCCAGCGTGGTGCCCCGGGCCGAATTGTCCGCCGATCAGGTCGACTTCGAACCCCTTTACGTGAAATCGCACGACTCGGTCTACCGGGCGGTTGCCCTGGGCCTGGTGGCCGCGGGTGGGGGCGTGGTGCGCACCTTCGGCAATGTGCCGCAGGATCTCCAATCGCAGCTGCGGGTCTTCTACAAGACCGCTGCCTACACCCCCCATGCCTTTGCAGCCTCCGCCAATGTGGATGCGGACGCGCGCGCCACACTGGCTGAGGCCATGATCGCCCTCAAAGACGAGGCCCTATTGGGCCCGCTCGGCATGACCGGCTTTGTTCCGGCGGGCAACAGCACCTGGGATGATGTGCGGGCGCTCAACTTAAGTTCCAGCCAGACCCAGATCGCTTCTGCGGGAGAAGAGACATGTCATTCAAACTAAAGACCATTCTGGGCATTGCGCTCATTGAGATCCTCGTTCTTGGCATTCTGGTGGTGACCAGTCTTCAGGACCTTAGATCCTCCAACGAGCAGGAACTGCGCACCCGGGCGGAAACCTCCGTCCGGCTGCTGGCCACCATGACCAGTGACGCGGTGCTGGCCCTTGATCTGGCAACGCTGGACGCGCTTGTGGAGCAGGCGCTGAAAAATCAGGGCCTGCTCTATGTTCAGATCCGCAATTCCAGCGGACTGGTTCTGGCGGAAGGTGGCCCGGTGCCGGCCAGAACCCTGACCCATGGCAATCGCGCTCAGGATCTGGACCTGGAGGATGAGAGCGTCGATGTGGCCGCCCCCATACTGGCGGGCGGGGCCCAGTTCGGCGAGGTGCAAATTGGCCTCTCCACCTCCCTGCTCAATGACGTGGTGGCCGCCGGCACGCGGCGCATGCTGACCATTGCCGGCCTCGAGGTGATCCTGGTGGCCATCTTCGGCTATCTGCTCGGTTCAATCCTGACCCGCCAGCTGACCCAGCTGCGCGACGGGGCCGCCCGGGTGGCCAAAGGCGAGTTCGGCTATCACATGCCCGTACGCGGCAAGGACGAACTGGCCAGCACGGCCCAGTCCTTCAACCAGATGTCGACGGCCCTGGCTAAATTCGCCAAGGTCACGCGTAGTGAGCGGGACGAAGCGGAAGCCGGACGGAAATTCGCCGAAACCCTGTTACACAACGCCATCAACAGCGTGTCTCATGCGATCTTCATCGTGGGAGACAATGGTGAACTGCGCTTCGTCAACCGGGCCGCTCTCAACCTTTACGGCCTGAGCCGGGAGGCCTGCGGCCCAGGCGTGCATTTTGAGGACGTGCTCCTCAAGGCCTATGCCGCCACGCCCGTTCAGGACTCGCTGGCCCAGACCGAAGCTGTTCAGGACCGGCTCACCCGTCTTGAAGCCGAAGGCATCCAGACCTGGCAAAGCACCTGGAGCGAAGACAGGGTGCTGCTGCACACGCAGCGGCCCATAGCCTCCGGCGGCTTTGTCATGGTCGACACGGATATCACCGAACTCTACGAGGCGAATGAGAAAAACCGCCGTCTGGAACTGGAACTGATGGAAACCCACAAGCTGGAATCCCTCGGAACCCTGGCGAGCGGCGTCGCCCATGAGATCAACACCCCGACCCAGTTCATCGGCGACAATCTGAAGTTCCTTGGAGAAGCCTTTGACGACCTGAAGAGCTTTGTCGACGAGGCTGGCGGTGCGCTGACAGAGGCCCAGACGGACAAGCTGGAAGAGATCGACTGGGACTTCCTGAAGGACGAGATCCCCTCGGCCCTGACAGAAGCCGCCGAAGGCGTTCAAACCATCGGCAAGATCGTACGGTCCATCAAGGAATTCGCCCATCCGGACGATGCGGAGACATCCGAGACCGACATGATCAAGCTGATCGAAAACGCTCTGACCGTGTCCCGGTCCCAGTGGCGCCACAGCGCGGACCTGACTTTCAGCCCGCCGGAGGAGGAGATGATCGTGCCCTGTTATCCAGGCGACGTCTCCCAGGTGGTGATCAATCTGGTGGTCAATGCGGCCGACGCCATTTCCGAATATTCCCAGTCCCGGGACTATACGGGCGGCAAGGGCGAAATCACCGTCAGCGCCGAAAAGGACGACACCACCTGCACGATCAAGGTGACGGACAATGGCGCCGGGATCGATGAGCAGGCCCTGCGCCGCGTCTTCGACATGTTCTATACTACAAAGCCACCGGGAAAAGGCACCGGACAAGGGCTCGCCATCTGCAAATCCATCGTGGAGATCAAGCACAAGGGCAAGCTCAGCGTTCAGTCCGAACCGGGTAAGGGCAGCACCTTCACCGTTTGTCTGCCGCTCAATCCGGCCCAGGCCAAACAGCCTGAACCGGCCCGCCCCCAGGCCGCGTAAACCGGAACGCCCTCCAACCCAAGCGCAGACAGAACCGGCCCCCTTGCGGGGCCGGTTTTCTGCCGACGCAGGAATTGACCGCTTTGCGCCCCTGTTCGGCCGTTCACGGGGTTTCGGCCCGGCCTGAAAAGCTGTCGCACACCGCAAGCTTTTGCCAGACACACCCAATAAGACCCTTTTCGGCCGTGCCCAGAGAGCGCTCAGCGAAGAGGGCATCGCCAACTTGTTTGGGTCGGCCCGCATGGCTCCCTGTTTTGGCGGATTTCAGGCGTTCATCCCAGCGGTGTAGTCCTGCCATAGGCCGAACGCATCTGCTCTCGCGTGCTGGTATGAGGGCGCGGACAGTTTGCATCGGTGCGGCCGGAAGACCGTGTTGATCTGATCGTGGGCGGACAGAAACTGTTGAGCTTGCCGAGGCGACTTGAAACGGCCCATGATCTTCTCCCGTTTCCGGGCCGGACGATGGGACTTCTCAATCCTGTTGTTCAGCCCTTTGTGAGGGCGATGATCGGCGTCTGGAGCCAGGGCCCGAACCGGCTTGGTGTAGCTGCGCAGCTTGTCCGTTGCCAAGACCCTGGGCTCGCCGTATTGCGCGACCAGTGCACCGAAGAAACGCCTGACAGCCTTTGCATACCGGTGGGATTAAACCAGGATATCGAGCACATCTCCATCGCCGTCAATCGCACGCCAGAGCCAGTATCTCACTCCGCCAATGACGTTCACAGCTTCATCCAGATGCCATTTGGCATTGGGCTTTGGTCTGTCCCGGCGAATGCAGCGCGCGAAGCGCTGGCAAAACCGGTTCACCCATTTGCGGATCGTTTCACGGCTGACACAAAGACCCCGCTCCGCAAGGAGGTCTTCAACATCTGCCGTAGTCAACGCAAACCGGTGATCGGCCCAAACCGCATAGGAGATAATCGATCTGGGAAAGCGCCCCCCTTAAGGTGCGGCAAATCGAAATCCTCAAACATCACAGCGATCTACCAAACCCAAACGCGATCAACAAGTTGGCGATGCCCCGTCGCCAGCCAAAAGAAAACCGGCCCCCAAGAGGGGCCGGCTCGCAAGGCGGACATGTGCTGAATGTCAGGCGGCGGCGTGGAGATGTTGCTCCAGCTCCAGGCGCAGTTTGGCGATGTGATCCCGCTTGAGCGGGAATTGCAGCATGGTGCCGCCCGCTTCCGTCTGGGCGATCCGGGCCTGGATCGGGCCGGACAGGCCGTCGGTAACGAACTCCACCGGCGTTCCCGGCGCGCCACTGAGGACCGTGTCGACAAAGCAGGAGGCCGTCGACACCTTGCGCACCCGCACAGGCACCGTGTCGCGGCCCAGGGTGACACTGCCCTGCCAGTCCACATCATGGATCCGGTAGGTCTCATCATCTCCGCGGCTGGCAATGGCATCCAGGAAGGTCTCGACTTCCGTACCAAGCAGCACAGCTTCATCATAGACCACCGAGCTGCCGGCCTTGACGCTGTCGGCGGTCTCTGCACTGGTGTCGGCGTTGCTTTTCATCAGGGAGACGCTTTCCTGCACCCGCCCGGCATTCTGGGCAACGGTTTCCATGCTGTGGGCGATCTCGGAGGTCGCGTCTTTCTGCTGGCTGACGGAGGCCGCAATGCTGATGGCGGTTTCCGTCACCTCGCCGATGGCGCCATAGATCTCGTTCAGGGACCTTTCCGCCCCTTGGGCCGTTTCCTGAACCGCATTGACCTGTTCGCTGATTTCCGCCGTTGCCTTGGCGGTCTGGGCGGCCAGCTCCTTGACTTCGGACGCCACCACGGCAAAGCCCTTTCCCGCCTCCCCGGCCCGGGCCGCCTCGATGGTTGCGTTCAACGCCAGAAGGTTGGTCTGGTCGGCAATCTCCCGGATCAGATCGACAACACTGGTGATCTGGCCCGACACGTCCAAAAGGCGGTTGAAGTCGTCGCGGGTCTGCTCGGCCTTGGACGAGGCAGACGAGGCAATTTCAGCCGAATGGTCGGCATTGCGCCGGATTTCCTCAATGGAAGAGATCAACTCTTCGGCCGCAGAGGAAACGGTTGCCACCATGTTGGAGGTTTCCGATGCATCCTTGTCGAGCACGGCGGATTGATCCGCCGAGACGGCCGAGATTTCGGTCAGGGACAGGGCCGAGGTAGACATTTGCGACGAGGAGGTGGACATGCGCTGGAAGATGCCCCGGATCGCATTGCCGAAGACACCGATCATCTGATCCAGCTCGTCCCGGCGGCGGGACGCGGTTTCCTCCGTGCGGATCTGCTCTTCGCGCATCTTGTGGCGCTCGACCAAAGCCTCATGGAACACTTTCACGGCCTCGGTCATCTCGGCAATTTCATCTCGGCCCTTCGGCACGTCGATCACCACATCCAGGCGGTTGCTGGTCAGGGACTGCATCACCTCCACAAGGCGGGTCACCGGGCGGCTGATAAGGCGGCCAAGGCCAAAGGCGGTGGCAAAGCCGATGATGAGCCCGGACACGGTGGCGGTGATGGCAAAGATCATCGCGGTTTTCGTCTGCGCGTGCACCTGTTCCTCGATCTTGTGTTCCGCAGTCACTGCAATGGCGTTGATCTCGTCTAGGTCGTGGGAAATGATGCCGGCTTCTTCCACCATGACTTCCTTTTCCAATCGGCGGATATCCGTGTCCAGCACGCGGAACCGGTCCAGCGCTTCCACATAGACATCGAGCTGGTGCAGGGCGTCTTCGATCAGGGTGCGGTCCTCCGCCGAAACATCTGTCAGGGCTTCACTGGTCAGATCCCGGCGGACCCGTTCGATTTCCGAAAGGGCAAAATCGAGGTCATTGTCCTGGTGGGAATAGACAAACCGGTTGGCATGGTCCTTGGCGATCAGCAGATGGATAATGGCGTCGGTTACCATATTGAGCGCCTCTGACGGCTTGCCGTCTTTCACTTCGCTGCCCAGAACATGGTCGAAGACCAGTTGCAATTCGTCCTGCAGGGTTTTGCTTGCCTCCGAGAGGTTGCCGGTGATCAGCTGGTTCTGCTCGTTCCGCTCCTGCGCCAGTTTGAGGAAGTTTTTCCAGTAAATCCTGATGTGCTTTTCGGCATCCTTCAACCGGCGGAGCTCTTCTTCGTCGTGCATGAGCTTCATGTCCTTGACGATCAGAGCCGTTGCCTCTTCATAAGCCTTTTGCGCAGCCGCCATATTGTCCGCCGAAGACACGGAAATGAAGTCCTTCGCCCGGCCTTCCAGCTTGGCGAAGGAGCGCGTGATTTCGCTGGTGGCGGCCAGAACATTGCCCTGAGCGGAAAATTCGGTGAATTCCTCATCAAGAACGCCGAGCGTGAACACAAATGTGCTGCCGAGAAATCCGAGCAGAACAAGCAGTACGCCAAAAGCGCAAAAGAGTTTGTTCATCAGGCGAAGATTGTAGAACCAGGCCATAACTGCCTCCGAAAACTGCGGGAAAAGTGTGGTCCAAAGCGGGATGACCGGCGGCTCAAGCCGCCAGAACGTCGCTGACCGTGGTGAGCAACTGCCCGTTTTCAATCGGCTTGGACAGAACCGCGTCAGACTTCACGACGGCCAGCTTCAGGGCTTCGGCCGCCGTGATACCGGCGCCGCCGCCTGACATGGCAATCACCTTCGGCGCCCGGTGGCCATCCTTGAGGGCAAAGACAACGTCTGTGCCATCCGTGTCCGGCATCATGATGTCGGTGATCACCAGATCGAATGCCTGGGCTCCAGCCAGATCGAGCCCTGCGGCCCCGTCTGCCGCAGCGACAACCGTATGTCCGGCCTTTTCAAGGATCGCGGCCAATGCGCGGCGAACCGCATCTATGTCGTCGATCAAGAGAATATGCGCCATGTGACTACTCCTTACGCGAGGCTGAATGGGTCAATATGCGGGAAAGGTGATCTGGAACCGGCAGCCGAAGCTGCGGGGCGCCCCGTTGGGCAACCCATCGGCAATGGAGACGTCGCCCCCTGCGGCCGCGACAATGGTCCTGACGACGGAAAGGCCCAATCCGGATCCCGTTTCCCGTGTCGTGAAGAAAGGTTTGAAGACTCTCTCCCGGTCATTCTTCTCAATTCCCGGGCCATGGTCAGACACGTTGATCCGGCAGGTACCAGCCGTTTCCGTGTTCGCCTCCAAGACAATGCACCCGGCATTGTCCATGGCCTGGGCTGCATTCTGCACTGTGTTCAAAAGCACCTGGAACAGATTCGTTTCCGACACAGGCAGACGCACGCTTCTGTCCAGCCGGTCGAGATCGACCTTAAGCCTCACCGGAGCCGGGATCAGGATACGCAACAACTTTTCGGCCCGCTCCAGGGCCGCACCGGCCGTCGTAAGGCCGGTCTGCCCCTCCGCAGTTCCCTTTGTCAGCAACAGAAGGCTGTTGGACATCTCCGCCGCTTGCAAGGTGCTCTGAAGCGCGGTTTCCAGATCCTCCCGCGCTTCGGCGCTTGGCAGAGACGGGCCGTGCAGGGCCAACAGGCTAACCACAGGCTGCAGCAGGTTGTTCATCTGGTGGGCAAGAGTGCCGGAGGCCAGTCCAAGGGCTTCCAGCCGGTTTTCACCCCGATCGCGCTCCGCTCGGATTTTCACTTCGGTTATATCGCGCTGAATGCCCAGATAGGCCATCAGCTTGCCATCGCGCCCAAAGATTGGAGTCAACTTCAGCGCATTCAGGAAAGCCTGCCCGTCCTTTCGGTAGTTGAGCAATTCGACATCGACAGCGGATCGGGCTTTCAGGCCGTCGGCGATCGTTTTGACCACCTTGGGGTCCGTCAGAGGACCTTGAAGAAAGCGGCAGTTTTTCCCGATCACCTCTTCGGCCGCATAGCCGGTTGTGCGGGTGAAGGCCGGATTGACGTAAAGAAGCGGCATATCGGGGCGCGTGGCATCCGCAATGCTGATCGTATCCGGTGACGCTTCCATGACTGCGGACAGAAGATCCGGCGCCGCAGCGATCAACTGGCGCAGGGCCGCCTGGCTAGATGGCGGCCTGTCCAGCCCCCCGTCATCTTGCACACGGCCGTTCCGCGCCAGACAGGGGATCTGATGACAGGGCATTTGCTCACCCGCAGACACTGCTGAGTGAGCCTGGCTCCCGCCCAAGGGGATTTGCGTAAACTGGACAACTGCTTCCTGCATACCTTGCCTCCGCTGCAACCTCGCACGGCAAAAGAAATGCAGACAATTTGAATAGAATTCGATCCCCATTTGGGGACTGGAGCGGCCAGCATGCCGTCTCCGGCGCGCAGCCTTTGCGTGAACTACTGCCAAGACTACATGTTTTGCGATAACTTCAAGCGAACGAATACTTCAAATAACGCATCAAAGAGACACAGTCTCAACGGCCTATATCCTCAATAAAATTATACACATACATCGATATGAAAAATATGTGCATTAAATTCACATTTAAAATAAAGTAAAAAAAATTTGCTCCTTAGGTCACTTTAGTACAAAATACCCAGCGTTGATTTAAGTAAATGGCGTTTTTTCCGCCGATACCAAAAAATCTCGAACCTCTCTCCAGGTTCTCGCTGGCGAAACGTCAGCTGTATTTCACTGCGGTCCAGTCGTGTGTGGGGCCGGCATTTGTTCGCAGATTTTAACTTTGAAATATCGTAAGGGGCACAGCATGAGTCTTCTTCCATCCTTCTTCAAATCCGTTCCTGTTAAAACCGTGGCCGCGGGAGCAGGCGCTCTTCTTTTGGCAGCAGGCACCGCGTCAGCATCAGCGATCATCGACAATGGCACCATCCAGCTGGGCGTGGACGACTTCGGCCAGCTGAACGTTTCCGGAGGGACCCCCTCCCCGGTAAGCGGTACTACACCCGTTGGCTTACGGTTCATTCCGACCGGCAACGAGTCCACCTCCCACGGCTGTCTGTGCGAAGGCTGGGGCGTCGGGATTGCTGACAGCGGCGCCAGCGGCAGTGCCAACAATGACTTTGGTGGAGCGAGCGGCCTGTCCCTGGTGTCCTTCGCGTCAACTGCCTCAACGGCGACTTCCGTTGTCGATATGGGCAGCGACCTGCGCGTGACACACGACTTCAAGCCGGCAACGGAGACCTCAAATCTCTACCGTGTGGATGTCACAATCGAAAACACTAGCGGGGCCGCCATTGCGGATCTGAGATACACCCGCACATTCGATTGGGATATCGAACCGGATACATTCAGTGAATTTGTCACCCATGGGGGCGTTGCAGCCGCGTCTTCCGTTCTTCTGGCAGTGGATAACGGGTTTGTAAGTTCCGATCCGTTCGCTGCACGGTCGGAAATTGTAGCCGGCGGCACCGGAGATTTCACGGATCTCGGACCGGCCGACCATGGCTCCAATTTCGATTTCGGATTTGGCGGCCTTGCCGCCGGTGAAAGTTTTTCCTTCGAGATCTTCTACGGCGCCACCACCACTGAGGCCGGCGCGCTTGCCGCCCTGGGCCTCGTTGGCGCAGAAGTGTTTTCCCTTGGCCAGCCTGCCCGGGATGCCGCAGGGACGGGGGCCGGTGGCTCAAATACGTTCATCTTCGGCTTTGCCGGTGTTGGCGGCACTCCGCTGCCCAGCCCCAACCCGATCCCGGTTCCGGCCGCCCTTTGGCTTTTCATGACCGGCATTGCGGGCCTTTACGGAATGCAGCGCTTCAAAAAATCCTAACCTAGCGTAAGCACACAATGGACAGTCACCGCACTTTCGGTGATTGTGGGACGCCCGGCGGGCGTCCCATTCAGTCAACCCAATGGTACCGGCATGATTTCAACGTGTGACTTCTCCCCCGCATCCCTTGTGCAGATCTTTCTGCAGCGGGCCATGCGGTTTCCGGCAGCAGTCTGTCTGGCCGCCTTTTTCTCACTCCTGGCCGCCTTGAGCGCCAATGCCCAGGACAAGCCGGAAACGACTTCCGAGGTCGCAGGCTGGGCCACAGCCTGCAAGATGGGCTCCTGCAGCCTGACCAAGTCCGTTGCCGAAAAATCATCTCAGCAGACATTCCTGTCCCTTTCCGTACTGATCGAGCAGGATGGGCGCAAGCCAGCTCTTCTGATTGCCCTGCCGCTTGGCACCTCTCTTGAGCCGGGCGTTCGTGTCGTTCTGGGAGAAGATGTCTGGAACGTTCCCTTCAGCGCCTGTTTCCCGAACGGTTGCCAGGCGTTGCAGGATCTGAGCGCAGCACAGCTCGATCTTTTGCGCGGCAGCGACAGTGCAGATATTCGCTTCTTTGCGGTCTCATCGGAAGATCCGATCGCGGCAGATGTCAGCCTCTCCGGCCTGGGCGACGCACTGGATTTTGTTCAGAGCAACTGACGGACGCGGAGGCAAACGCAGAGCCAGGCAAATACCCGCCTCGCTTCTCCATCCCCGAGACGTGTTGCGCTCTGGCTCCTGCGGCGTTTCGTCAAGGTCAATCCGGCTTTCCCTTTGCGCTGACCTCTTGGGTTTCAGGCCGCGCAAGAGACCTCCGATTGCGGCTCCACATCTAGAGCATTTCCCAAAAAGTCTGAATCGTCTTGGGTTCCCTTTTGTGGTGAATAGTGATTCAAGCTGAGGGCTGGACAAGGAGGCCAGC
>NZ_JBSWYH010000015.1:0-137922 GCF_056161025.1 Roseibium sp. AWQ4_254 | reverse complement strand
GACCCGGTCTGGTTGACCGGGTCGCGCGATGCGCTGCAACGATGGCCTTTGGTTGGATACGGGGCCCAGAGGCCGCGCCCAGAGGCCGTGCTCGGAGGAACTTCGGACGTTGCCGCACGTCTGGCCCGATATCCCGCATCGACCTGCGACGCGCTCCTGGCCGAAGACCCTCCAAGCGCGGTCAAAAAAGGCCAGGATCAATTGCGCTTGGTCTCAGGACGTTCTTCTTTTTGCCGGTTGGTTTTCAGCCGTCCGCCCGCCCGGTTCTGCGTTGGGAGCGGCCGGCTGTTTGCATGTTTGTGAAGCTGTCAGGCGTCGCGCAGGGCGATCCAGTCATGATCCGGGTGGTTCTGGAAGCGCCATTTGCGGATCGGGCCTGCCATGACGTTGAGATAATACATCTCATAGCCATAGGGGGCGCCGCAGGGGTGATGGCCCTTGGGCACCAGCACCACATCATGGCTGCTGACCGACACGGTTTCATCCAGGGAGCCGTCATCGGTGAAAACACGCTGATGGCCATAGCCCTGATCCGGATTGAGCCTGTGATAATAGGTCTCTTCCAGATAGGTCATGTCGGGGAAGTTGTCTTCGTCATGCCGGTGGGGCGGATAGGACGACCAGTTTCCGGCCGGTGTGAAGACTTCCGTAACCAGAAGACTGTCGGCCACATCGGCCTCTTCCATGGCAATGGGGAAGATGTAGCGGGTGTTGGCGCCCTTGCCTCGTGTGACCTTTTCCGGACGCGGCAGGACCCGCGCTGCATGGCCGCCTTTGCCGGGAGCCGTGCACACACCGATGGTGCAGTCTGTCGTGGCAGTGGCCGACCAGTCCGTCCCGTTGGGCACATAAACGCTATGGGGCGGCATTTGCTGAAACACATTCATGCGCTCACCCTGTTCGCCGAAATCCTGACCGCCTGCGGAAATGGCTGCCTTGCCTTCCACCATCACCAGAATGACCTCCAGATCCCCGGTGGCTTCCGAAACGGTCTCTCCGGCCTTCAGCCGGTAGAGGCCAAAGCCCACATAGGCCCAGTCCGGCGACTTGGCGCTTTTGGCGTTGTCAATGGTGATGTCATGCACCTTGCCGTTTGTGGCGGCGGGCTTGCGCAGAAGCTCACTCATGTCAGGTCTACCTCCTGTGCTGCGGCCTTCAGGCTTGTCAGGCCGAGGCTCTGATAGTGTTTGGGATTGCGGATGTCAGGGTCCTGCTCGGCCTCGATCACGATCCAGCCGTCATACCCGGCCTCTTTCAGGATCTTGAGCAGCGGCACAAAGCCGACGCCGCCTTCCTCATCTCCCGGCACGGTGAACACCCCGGCGCGCACCCCATCCATGAAGGAGCGCCCGTCCGCGCGGATCGTCTCCATCACGGCTGGGCGCACATTCTTGGCATGGAAGTGACGCACCCTGCCGATGTGTTTTTGAAGGATCGGGGCCGGGTCCTGACCCTTGCTGCCGAAATAGCAATGACCGGCATCGAAGAGCAGTTTCGTGGCCGGGCCGGTTGCCGCCATGAAGGCGTCGATTTCTTCCGGCGTTTCCACGACCGTGCCCATGTGGTGGTGATAGACCAGATCAATGCCCTGATCTGCGCAGAACCTGGCCATCTCCTCCACCTTGGCGCCAAAGGCAACCATCTCAGGGGCGGTCAAAACCGGGCTGTTGGATATATCCGCGTCAGAGCCCTGAATTGAGTTGGAGGTCTCGCAGGCAATGCAGACCTTGCAGCCATTGTGTTTCAGTTTGTTCAGATGGGGTTGGATAGCCTCTTTCTCCTCCTCGACCGATCGGGTCAGAAGATTGAGGGAATACCAGCCGGATATGAAAGCAAGGCCATAGCTGCCGAGCAGCTGTTTCAGCGCTTCCGGATCACCGGGCCAGCGATGCCCGTTCTCGATGCCGTCAAAGCCGATCTCAGAGGCCTCCTTGAGGATCTGCTCCGTCGGGATATGGGCGCCAAGGCTCTGATCATCGTCATTGGCCCAGGCAATCGGATTGGTGCCGTAAAGGATCATGGGGTGTGTCCTGCCGCGTGTTGAAACAGCGGGGGTTGCGGGTTGATCATGCCGCCCTCTTTCGGGAAATGCGCCTGGGCGCAACCCCGAAGGAGGGCACTTTTCTGGTCACTGCGCTGCTGCGGTCTCAGTCCACCAGGTTCTGATGTTTTTGAGCTGCGACATAGCTGGCGCGGGCGGCGCGCACGTCTTCGCGCTCTGAGACTTCCGGTACGGCGACGTCCCACCAGTGGCCGCCGCCATTTTCGCCCGGCCCGTGCATCGGGTCGGTCTCGATGACGATGACGGTCGGGATCGAGCGTTCGCGCGCGTTCAGGAGCTCTGCCTCCAGCTCCGCGATTGTGCCTGCCTTCAGCGCATGGGCGCCCATGGAAGCTGCATGGGCAACAAAATCCAGCTCCGGCTGGTCCTCAATGTTGCAATCCTTGTAGAGATTGTTGAACTGGGCCCCGCCGGTGCCCATCTGCAACCGGTTGATGCAGCCATAGCCCCGGTTGTCGGTCAGGACCACAGTGAACGGCACCCGGCGCATGACGGCCGTAGCCAGTTCGGAATTGGCCATCATGTAGGAGCCATCGCCGACAAAGCAGACCACATCGCGCTCCGGCTGGGCCAGTTTGACCCCCATGGCTCCGGCAATCTCATAGCCCATGCAGGAATAACCATATTCCATGTGATACCCGCCCTGGGACGCCTGCCACAGCAGTTTCAAGGCGCCGGGCATGGTGCCTGCGGCGCACATGGCCACAGTCCTGGCGGTGGAGGTACGCTGCACGGCACCGATCACTTCCGCATCCAGCGGGCGGTAGTCTTCGGGCACACCGGTCCTGGCGCTGCAATGGGCGGTGACCCGGGCCAGCCAGTCCACACGAGGCTGCGGCCGGTAGGCGGCGTTTTCATAGTCGCCCAGCAGGGCCGTCAGCTTTTCCAGCGCGGCCCTGGCGTCGCTGACCAGGCTGATCGCACCATGCTTGGCCGCGTCATAGGCCTGCGCGTTGATGGAGACCAGCTTGCGGTCGGCCTCCTTGAACAGGGCCCATGACCCGGTGGTGAAATCCTGAAACCGGGTGCCGATCCCGACAATCAGATCCGCGCTTTCGGCCAGCTTGTTGGCGCATTCGGCGCCGTCCACCCCGGCCGCACCGAAATTCATCGGGTGGGACTGGGCAAGGGCTGATTTGCCCGCCTGGGTCTCGATCACGGGCAGGTGGTGTCGGGTGCAGAAATCGCTCAAGGTTTCTTCGGCCTGCGAATAGATCACGCCGCCGCCGCAGACCATCACCGGGCGCCGGGCAGAACGGATCAGGCGGGCTACATCTTCCAGATCCCGGCTGTCCGGTTCCGGGCGGCGGATGCGCCAGACCTTCGGCTCAAAGAAGCTTTCCGGATAGTCATAGGCTTCTGCCTGGGTGTCCTGGCAGAAAGACAGGGTCACCGGGCCGCAATTGGCCGGGTCGGTCATGACCCGGAAGGCGCGGGGGAGAGCTGTGAGCAGATGTTCGGGCCGGCTGATCCGGTCGAAATAGCGCGAGACCGGGCGGAAACAGTCATTGGCCGAAACCGTGCCGTCGTCGAAATCCTCCACCTGCTGCAGCACCGGATCGGGCGTGCGGCTGGCAAAAACATCCCCGGGGATCAACAGGACCGGCAGGCGGTTGACATGGGCAAGAGCCGCCGCAGTCACCAGATTGGTTGCGCCGGGGCCGATGGAGGAGGTGACGGCCATGGCGCGCTGGCGCTTGCTGGCCTTGGCATAGGCAATGGCTGTGTGGGCCATGGTCTGCTCGTTCTGGCCGCGCCAGGTCGGCAGGGCGTTGCCGGCCTGTTGCAGGGCTTCGCCGAGCCCGGCGACATTGCCGTGGCCGAAAATGGCCCAGACACCGTCAATGAAACGCTCGCCGTCTTCGGTCATCTGGCCGGCAAGATAGCGGACCATCGCCTGGGCGGCGGTGAGGCGGATCGTGCTCATGCGGAAAGTTCCCGGGGTTCGTTGATGCGGGCGTCGGCGCGGGCCGTGTCCCAGATGCGGCAGAGGCGCTCGAAGCGAGCGGCCATATCCGCCGCAGCTTCTTCGTTTGTCATTCGGCCTGCAAGCCAATTGCGCGCCGCATCGGCAAAAATCGTGCGCCCGACCGCAAAGCCCTTCACGAGGGAGAATTGCGCAGCTTGCGCGAAGCTGGCCGCAAGCTGTTCCTCCGGCGCATCCAGGCCCAGCACGACGATGCCGCGTGTATAGGGATCATGCTCGACAATCACGGAACAGGCCTGCTGCCAGGCGTCTCTGGAGGTCATGGGCTCCAGCTTCCACCAGTCCGGATAGATTCCGATCTCGTAGATCCGCCGGATGATCCTGGCCGTGGTGTCATCATGCACCGGCCCCACCTTGGAGGGGATCACTTCCAGAAGCATTTCCAGCCGGTTCCTGCGGCAGGCGGCAAACAGGCGCTGCAGCGTGTCTTCCTGTTCTGCTTTCATCTCCGCCGGATCGTCCGGGTGATAGAAGCACAGAACCTTGACAACATGCTCAGTGGGCCATTCGCCCAGGCCGCCGAAATCCGGACCTATTTCCGGTTCAAGGGTTAGTGGCCGGGAGGCTGGCCACTCCACCGGATGACCGATCCATAGTCCGGTTCCGGCGGCCTCATACAGCGCCTCACGGCCGAGGCGGCTGTCGCACAAGATGCCGTAGCCCGGCTGACCGCCTGCCACTTTAAGGGCTGCGTCAAGGCACAGGTTCTTAAAGGGGCCGATATGGGCGTGAGAAACCCCGGCGTCATCGGCCATCTCTTCGATCTGAATGCGATGGTCAAAGGCAAAGACCCGCATAGTCGACCAGTCGCCGCCATGGGTGAAGCGCCGGTTGGTGGACCAGTGGATCTGTTCCAGCTCCGGGTCCTTGCGCAGGGCCTTGGTGGTCACGCCGCGCTTGAGGAAGAATTGCAGTTCCTCCCAGCTTGGATAGGCCGGGGTGCAGCCGTGGCGGGAGACGGCAAAGGCGCCGCAGGCATTGGCATAGGTGAGGCTGGTGACCCAGTCTTGCCCGGTGATCCAGCCTTTCAAGAGACCGGACATGAACCCGTCCCCGGCGCCCAGAACGTTGAACACCTCGATCGGAAAGCCCGGTCCGGAAATGCCGTCATCCAGACTGTCCGGGATCGCGCCTTCAAAGGCGGCTGCGCCCATGGGGCCGCGCTTGCACACCAGCGTGGCCCCGGACACGGCGCGCACATTCCTCAGCGCTTCAACCGTATCGGTGGTGCCGCCGGCAATGTGAAACTCTTCTTCCGTTCCGACGATCAGGTCGAACAGATGCAAGGTGGATTGCAGTTTGGCCGTGACCTTGTCAGAGGCGATGAACCGGTTCTCGCCGTCGCCATGGCCGGACAGCCCCCATAAGTTGGGCCGGAAGTCGATGTCCAGGGCGGTGCGGCCGCCGTTCTCCCGGGCAAGCGTCAACGCCTTGAGGACAGCGGCTTCCGTTTGCGGGTGGCTCAGATGGGTGCCGGTCACCACCACCGCCTTGGACGAGGCGATAAAGGCCGGGTCGATATCGTCCTCGCACAGGGCCATGTCAGCGCAGTTTTCCCGGTAGAAGATCAGGGGAAACTGTTCCTGGTCCCGGATGCCGAGCAGGACAAGCGCGGTCAGCCGGTCCTTGTCGGTCACGACGCCTTGCGTGTCGACGCCGTGCCGTTCCAGCTCCTCGCGGATAAACCGTCCCATATGTTCATCACCGACGCGGGTGATCAGCCCGGATTTCAGCCCGAGCCGGGCGGTGCCGGTTGCCATGTTGGTGGGGGAGCCGCCGATATATTTGTTGAAGGACGCCATATCCTCCAGACGGCCGCCCACCTGGGCCCCGTACAGATCGACCGAAGACCGGCCGATGGTGATGACATCGAGTTTTGTCACAGCTTTATCCTGCTCGTCTCTTGTTGCTGTCGTCCGGCAGATCAGATCGTGCCGCCCAGGGACCCTTCAAGCTCCGCCAGTTCCTGGCCGCCTGCCATCAGATCCTGCAACTCCTCGGCCTCAATCTCCCCGCGCGCGGCTGTGCCGAGCGTCTTGCCACGGTTGAGCACAGTAAAGCGGTCGCCCACGGCCATGGCATGGCGCACATTATGGGTGATGAAGACGACGCCAATGCCCTTCTTGCGGACCTTGTCGATGGTGGCAAGCACGTTGGAAGTCTGGCGCACCCCGAGCGCGGAGGTTGGTTCGTCCAGGATCAGAACCTTGGCCCCGAAATAGACGGCCCGCGAGATGGCAACGGTCTGGCGTTCGCCGCCGGACAGGGTCCCGACCGCCTGGTCGGGCGAGCGAAGGTGAATGCCCATCTTGGCCATTTCCGTCATGGTGACTTCGTTTGCGGTGGCAAAATCGAAATACTTGAACGGGCCGAAGCGTTTTTCCGGCTCCCGGCCCATCCAGAAATTCCGGGTGACCGACATGAGCGGGATCATCGCCAGATCCTGATAAACGGTGGCGATTCCGGCGGCCATGGCATCGCGCGGGCTGTTGAAGGAGACCTCCTTGCCGTCAATCAGGATCTTGCCCTTGGTCGGCTTGTGGACACCGGACATGGTCTTGATGAAGGTGGATTTGCCCGCGCCATTGTCTCCCAGAAGACAGTGGCATTCCCCGGCCTGCACGGAGACGGAGACGCCGTTGAGGGCAATCACCGGACCAAAATGTTTCTCGATTCCGGCAAGCTCGATCAGCGGAGCGGTTGAAGCGGCAGTCATGTCAGCGTTCTCCCGTGATCATGCGGCGGATATAGGTGTTGAGGATCACGGCCAGCAGCAGGATCACTCCGAGGAAGACCCTGAACAGAGAGCTTTCAACGCCGGCAAAGAACAGCCCTTGCTGGACGACGCCGAAAATAAGGGCGCCGAGCGCAGCGCCGATCACCGAGCCGTAACCGCCAGTGAGCAGGGCGCCGCCAATCACCACGGAGATGATCGCCTCGAATTCCTTCAAAAGACCCCGATCGGCCGCCGCCGAGCCGAATTCCATCACCTGGCAGGTGGCGAAAATCGTGGCGCAGAAAGCGGTGAACATGAACATCATGATCTTCACCCGGTTGACCGGCACACCCACATAGCGGGCTGCCTGGGCATCGCCTCCGGCTGCGAAGATCCAGTTGCCGAATTTCGTGCGGGTCAGCAGAAAATGGCCAAACAGAATCAGGGCAAGCGCCCAGATCATCAGCATGGGAATGCCTTCCACAACCGGTTGGCCCGCCTTGGGACCGGCCACGAACGTGCCGACAATTCCCAGATCCGCAAGCCAGACAAAGAGCCCGTGAAACACCTTGCCGCCGAACAGCCAGGCAATCGGATCGCCTTCGGCAGCTTCCTTCACGCCGCCAATGATGGTCTTGCGGGTGGTGGCAATGGAAATGAAGATGGTCAGCCCGCGCAGGATATAAAGAAAGGCGAGGGTGACGATGAAAGACGGCAGGCCGGTCTTGACCACCAGATAGCCGTTCAAGGCGCCGATGGCGAGGGCAAGGGCAAAGGCCACCAGAATCGCGAACCAGATCGGGAAGCCCCATTGCACGCTCATCAGCGCAATGATGATGCCGGAAAAGCCGATCATAGAGCCGACGGAGAGATCGAATTCGCCTGCAATCATCAAGAGGCAGGCGCCGACGGCGATAATGGCGAACTGGGCGGACACAGTGCCCCAGTTGATGACGCCTTCGGGGGCGAACATGCCGCTGTCGCTGGCAATGGCGACAAAGAACAGGAAAACGAGAAAGGTGCCGCAGATCGCACCCAGTTCCGGGCGGATAAGCGCCTTGCGCAGGGACGACATCTCGCGAATGCGTTCATCTTTTTGAGGCGCTTGTGCCGTGTCGGGCGCGGCGGTCTGTAGAGACTCAGCCATAAGATTCCTCCTGCGTGCCGTTCAGGCCGGCCGCTTGTTTGCGGCCCGGCCGCAAGAACATGTTGTCTTGGGTTTGTCCGGACGCCGATCACCGGTCCGGGTCTGAAAAAGCGGAGAGGCGGAAGCCGCCTCTCCGGCCGCAGATCAGCGGTATTCGCCTGCGAATTTCTCCACCAGCGCAATATTGGACTTGGTGACGAAGCCCGGGCCGGAGTTGATGGAATTGCCCGGAACCACGCCATAACGGGTCAGGTTGGTGAGGATCACCACCGGCAGGTAGCCCTGCAGATAGGGCTGCTGGTCGATGGCAAAGGAAATCACACCGGCCTTGATGGCTTCGGCAATTTCACCGGACAGGTCAAAGGTGCCGAAATGAATGGTGCCGGACTTGCCGAGATCTTCCAGTGCCGCCAGGGTCGGATGCGCGGAGGTCGGGCCGAGGGTCAAGATGCCATTGGTTTCCGGGTGGCCCTGCAGATAGGCCATGACCTTGGACTTGATTTCCGCCGGGTCCTGGCCGCTGTCGATCATCTGACCGCCCAGTTCCACGCCAAGCGCATCGGCATAGCCCTGGCAGCGCTCAACGGAGGCCGGGTTGGTGATGTAGTGGTTCACGCAAAGGAAATTGGTAACGCCTGCGGCCTTGGCCTTTTCACCGGCGCCTTTGCCGGCGGCATATTCCGGCTGGCCGACATGCATCAGCGCGCCAATTTTCTTGGACTGCTCTTCGGTGCCCGAATTGATCGTAATGACCGGAATGCCCTTGGCAACCGCGTTGGACAGCGGGCCGGACAGAACGTCATAATCGGCGATGGTCGCGATGATGCCATCGGGATTGGAGGCGGAGGCCTGCTCGATGATCCGGGCCATGTCGGCCAGATCGCCGGTCGGCGGATTGCGGTATTCCACTTCAACGCCCATCTGGTCGCCGGCAACGGCAATGGCGTTCTTGATCGTATTCCACCAGCTGTCGCTGTCCGGTGCGTGGCTGACAAGCACATAGCGCTCGCCATCTGCCGACGCCGGTGCGCTCATGCCGGTAAAGGCAATGGCCGCGGCAGCCATTGCAACGAGTGTCTTCTTCATACGTTCCTCCCAGAACAGGTACTGCAGGCCACTACTCCCGCCCGCAGTTTCAGAAGTCGAAGGTGGCTGCAGGATGTGCTGGCCACTTTTGGAATTTAAATTCCAATTTTGTTTTTATGCAACAGATTTTTTCCAAAATTATGCAGATCTGTTCCTCTGGGCGCCGACGGAGACGGCCAGGGCGATGGCCAGCGACAGGCTGGCGGACAGGGCCCGGAAGGCTCCGACATCAAGTTCTGAGACCAGCAGCTGAATGGCTTTGAACCGGGCCAGCGGGCTGGTGACCACATCGGTGATGGCAACAATGTCGGCACCCGTTGTCCGGGCTCTGGCCACCATATCGAGCGTCAGTTCGGTGTAGGGGGCGAATGTCACGGCAATGACCGCATCATTGGGCCGGATCAGATGCTCCATGTTGATATTGGCGATGCCGGAATGAAGGACGGCGGGAACGTCCATTTTCTCAAAGGCATAGGCAAGGTAGGACGTGACCGGGAAGGCCCTGCGGAAGCCGATCATATGAATGGTATCCGCCCGGGCCAGGACATCGACCGCCTGTTGCAGGGCGCTCGGGTCAACGGTTGCCATCAGGTTTTCCAGTGACGCCCGGCCGACCTCGACAAACTCGGCCAGAAGCGCAGACGGGGACCCGTTGCCCTGTTCGCGCAGTTTTTCCAGCCTGGTGGCATAATCAGGCCATTTCTGGGAATAGTTGGAGCGGAACAGCTTCTGCATCTGGGAAAAGCCGCTGAAGCCCATTTCCTGGCAAAACCGCATGACCGCAGAAGGCTGCACATCCGCACCCTGGGCCAGCTCTGCCACGGTGGAGACTGCGACCCGGTCCGGATTGGCGGCAATGAAATCGGCAAATTGCTTGAGGCGCTTGGGCAGCTCGTCGGCGCTGCTGCCAAGCCGGTTGAAAAATGCGTCGATGGTCTCTGGTGCAGGCGCCTCTTTTCGGGGCGGTTCGAGGGGCGTGTGCTTGGCATCTGTCATTGTCGTTATCTTTTCCCGCTTGACACATTCCGTGGAAAATGATTTTGGAATTTTTATTCTAAATTGGCAAGTCTTCGAGTATCAGCTCCACTCGCCAGTCATCCGGGAGGAAATACCATGGCTGTTCAGGTCGCCCTGCTTGGGGCGGGACGGATCGGGAAGGTCCATGCGAAGGCCGTTGGCGCCGCGTCAGGCGCGCGTCTTGTGGCGGTTGCAGATGCGGTGGACGCAGCGGCGGCCGCGCTTGCTGAGGCCTATGGCGCCGAAGTGCGGTCAATCGAGGCCATTGAAACGGCCACAGATGTGGATGCGGTCATTATCTGCACCCCAACCGACATGCATGCGGACCTGATCGAACGCTTCGCGCGGGCGGGCAAAGCAGTCTTCTGCGAGAAGCCCATTGATCTGTCCCTGGAGCGCACAAAGGCGTGCCTGCAAACGGTTGCAGAGTGCGGTGCGGTCCTGATGCTTGGCTTCAACCGCCGGTTCGATCCCCATTTCCAGGCGGTGCGGGACGCCATTGATGCGGGCAGGATCGGGGATGTGGAAATGGTTCAAATCACCTCCCGGGATCCGGGGGCGCCGCCGCCCGACTATATCCGCTCATCAGGCGGGATCTTCCGGGACATGACGATCCATGACTTCGACATGGCGCGTTTTCTTCTGGGCGAAGATGTGGTGAGCGTCTATGCGGCGGCCTCCGTTCTGGTGGATCCGGAAATCGGCAAGCTGGGCGACTATGACAGCGCCAGCGTTGTTCTGACCACGGCGTCCGGCAAACAGTGTTCGATCTCCAATTCCCGCCGGGCCACCTATGGCTATGACCAGCGGATCGAGGTGCATGGGTCGAAAGGGGCGGTGTCTGCAGAAAACCAGCGGCCTGTTTCCATTGAGCTGGCCACGGCGCAGGGCTATCAGCGCCCGCCGTTGCATGACTTTTTCATGACCCGCTATACGGACGCCTATGCGGCCGAAATCACGGCCTTCGTGGCAGCAATCGAGACGGGCAGCGCGCCCCGTCCGAGCGGTGAGGACGGTCTCAAGGCGCTTTTGCTGGCCGAAGCGGCACTGAAATCTGTCGCCGAGCGGCGCTCGGTCAGCGTGGATGAGATCTGACCCGGTTCCGCCTCGTATGACATGGGGAGGCAAGGCGGCACGGGGGTGTGCCGTCCCGGCTTCCACAAAGAGTTCGGGTCCGAACCCTGGAGTGCCGCCTGGAGGAGCGCGGCGCCCTGCTTTGATACTTTTTGACCGGGAGGAACGGTTATGGAGAGCGTTGGCATTGGCCTGATCGGCACCGGGTTCATGGGCAAGTGCCATGCGCTGGCCTATGGGGCGGTAAAGGCTGTGTTCGGCGATGTGCCGGAGATCCGTCTTGAGGTGCTGTGCGATGTGCCGGCGGACAAGGCGGACGGCTTTGCCGCGCAATTCGGCTTCAAGCGGGCCACGGCGGACTGGCGGGATCTGATCAACGATCCGGCGGTTGATAGTGTCTGTATCACAACGCCCAACAAGGTGCACAAGGAGATGGCGATGGCCGCGCTTGCAGCGGGCAAGCATGTGCATCTGGAAAAGCCGATGGCGCTTACCCTGGACGAGGCAAGGGAGATGGTGGCGCTGGCTGAGGCGCGGGATGTGAAAACCATTGTCGGCTACAATTACCTGCACAATCCGGCGATCACCCATGCGCGCAAGCTGATTGCCGATGGGGCCATCGGCCGGATCGTGCAGTTTCGCGGGGTGGTGGATGAGGATTATCAGGCGGACCCGGAGCTGGCCTGGACCTGGCGCGCCACCAAAGATGCTGCCGGGCTCGGCACGCTGGGGGATTTGGGCTGCCATCTGATCTCCCTGGCAACGGCGCTGGCCGGGCCGGTCAAGAGCCTGATTGCAGAGACAAAGACCATACATTCCACCCGGCCTGTGGACGATGGCTCCGGCGCACGCAAGGCGGTGGAAAATGAAGACATTGCCTCCGCGCTGCTGACCTTTGAAAGCGGTGTGCACGGCGTGGTGTCTACCTCCCGCAGCGCCTGGGGGCGTAAGAGTTACATTGCCTTTGAGATTCACGGCACGGAGGGCATGATCACCTTCGATCAGGAACGCATGAACGAATTGCGGCTCTACCAGAACCGGGGACCGGCCGCCGAACAGGGCTTCAAGACGCTGCTTACCGGCCCGGCCCATCCGCCCTATGGGGTTTTCGTCCCGGCCGCCGGACACCAGCTCGGCTTCAATGATCTGAAGGTGATCGAGGCGCATGAATTCCTGCGTGCCATCATCGAAGACCGCCCCGCCGTTCCCTCTTTCCGGGAGGCCCTGCATTTCGAAGAGGTCATCCACGCCATTGCGGCCTCCGCAGACAGCGGCCAGCGGGTTCAGGTCGGCTCCAGCTGATCCTTTGGCAGGGTTTCGCTCCAGATCCTGAGTTCATCCAGGACCTTGAGCGCGGTTCTGCCGAACTCTGTGATTTCATATTCCACCGAGACGGGCGCGGTGCGCAGAACTGTTCTGGACACAAGGCGCCGCTCTTCAAGCTGCTTCAGACGTTCTGCGATCATTTTCTTGCTCGCGCGCCCAAGCATGCGGGACAGGTCGTTGAAGCGGACGGGGCCGTCTTTCAGGTGCCAGAGGATCGAGCCGGTCCATTTGCCACCCAGAATGCGCATGCCCTGTTCAATCGGGCATGGGCCTGTGCAGGCGTCCAGAACAACCCGGCGTCTGCCTTCGGTTTTAAGCCGGCCAGCCATGATGCGTCTCCTGTCAGGTCACTAAAATCAGGTTACAAAAAGTATACTGGTTGATTTTCGTTACCTTATTCCTCATCTCTTGCCCCAGTTCAAGAAGCGCTTTCTGCGCAGCATTGCGATGACATTTGGACCAGGGAACCTGACATGCCAAAGCCTGATATCCACCTTTATACCGCGGCAACGATGAACGGCTACAAGCCGGTGATCTTTCTGGAAGAAGCTGGTATTCCCTATGATCTCACATTCATTGATTTCGCCAAAAGAGATCAAAAGGCTCCGGATTATGTGAAGCTCAATCCCAATGGCCGCATTCCGACCATTGTGGACCGGGGCAATGAGGATTTTCCTGTGTTCGAAAGCGGTGCCATTCTCTGGTATCTGGCTGAAAAATACGGCCGGTTTTTGCCGGAGAGCCCGAAAGCCAGATCTGAAACGCTCCAATGGCTGATGTTCCAGATGGGCGGGATCGGCCCGATGATGGGCCAGGCAATGTATTTTCAGCGGATCGCAGCGCCCAATGGCCACGAGGAGCCGTTTTCGATCAAGCGGTACGTTGACGAGACGCGCCGTCTGCTTGAGGTGCTGAACACCCGTCTTGAGGGCCGTCACTGGCTTGCCGCCGAAACTTACACGATCGCTGATATGGCAACCTTTCCCTGGGCGCGGGCCCATGTCTGGGCAAAAGTCTCTGTTGACGGGCTTGACCATCTTCAGGCCTGGTTCGACCGGATGGATGCCCGACCGGCGGTGCAGAAAGCGCTGACGATCCCCAAGGCCCAGCCAGCCTTCTGGGGGCATGCTGACGAGGCGGAGTTCCTGAAGGAAAATGCCGCGCGCTTTGCCAGTGATGTAAAGGCGACGTAGCGGTTTGCCGGGCTGCGCCTGGTTCTATACCCTTGAGACAGATAGGGACGGCCGGGCAGGAGTGCTGCCTGGTGCAACAGGATAGGGCGGGGGCACTCTTGGCCAAGGTACTGGTTCTTTTTGCGCATCCAAGACCGGACAGGTCGGAGGTGAATTTTCCGCTGTTTGAAACCGCACAATCGGTCGCGGGGGTCACGGCCGTGGATCTATATGGGGTCTATCCGGACTTCAGCATCGATGTGGAGGTGGAACAAGCGAAGCTCCTGGCCCATGACGTGATCGTCTTTCAGCATCCGCTGTTCTGGTATTCGGCGCCGGCCCTTTTGAAAGAATGGCAGGATCTGGTTCTGGAATATGGCTTTGCCTACGGGCCGCACGGCAATGCGCTGCGCGGCAAGGTGTTCTTGAATGTGATTTCTGCTGGGGCGAGCGCGGCGGCCTATTCTCCCGACGGTTTCAACCGGTCGGACCTGCGCAGCCTGCTTGCGCCTTTTGAAAAAACAGCGGATCTGTGCGGCATGCGCTTTCTGGCGCCTTTTGCGCTGTTCGAGGCTGGACGGGCTCTTGAAGAGGGGCGGCTGGACCGTCACCGCAACGCGTATGACGACCTCCTGAAAGCGCTTGTGGCTGAGCGCCTTGATCTGGACAAGGCCGCGGCTGCTCTGGTCCTCGGACCTGCGCTGGAGGATGTCATGCTGAAAGGGGAGGTGGTCTGATGGGCTTGCTCGGGGATGCGTTTGTCTATCTGTGCGCGGCGGTGGTCGCGGTGCCGGTTGCCAACCGGCTCGGCCTTGGCTCCGTACTCGGTTATCTGATTGCCGGGGTGGCCATCGGGCCTGTGCTCGGCATTGTGGGGGCGGAAACAGTCGATGTGCAGCATTTTGCCGAATTCGGCGTGGTGATGATGCTGTTTCTGGTGGGGCTGGAACTGCGGCCGGCCATGCTCTGGAAGATGCGCCAGCAGCTCATTGGCCTTGGCGGGCTTCAGGTGGTTGGAACAACGGCGGTCTTTGCCGGGATCGGCATGGCGGCGGGCCTGTCCTGGCAAAGCGCGGTTGCCCTTGGCATGATCCTGGCCCTTTCGTCCACGGCCATTGTTCTGCAGACGCTGAATGAAAAAGGCTGGATGAAGACCCAAGGCGGGCAGGGCTCCTTTTCCGTGCTGCTGACCCAGGATATCGCCGTGATCCCGATGCTGGCGCTGCTGCCTCTTTTGGCGGGCCAGCATGGCGAGGGGCATGGGGCAGAGCTGGGCGGTGACGCTCACGGAGCGTCCCATGGCGGGGAGGCTCTGGCCGCATTGCCCGGCTGGATGCAGGCCGTGATCATCTGCGCGGTGATCGCGGCGATCATTCTGGCCGGGCGGCATCTGCTGCGGCCGGTGTTCCGTTTCATTGCCGAAGCCCATTTGCGGGAGATCTTCACCGCAACAGCGCTGCTGCTGGTGATCGGGATTGCGCTCTTGATGGATTTTGTCGGCCTGTCCCCGGCGCTGGGCACGTTTCTGGCCGGGGTGGTTCTGTCGGACAGCGACTACCGCCATGAGCTGGAAAGCGATATCGAACCATTTAAGGGGCTGCTGCTCGGCCTCTTTTTCCTGACGGTCGGGGCGGGTATTGATTTCGGCCTGCTGCTGGGGGCTCCGGTCACGATCCTGGGGCTTGCCCTTGGCCTGATGGCGGTCAAATGCGCGCTGCTGTTCGGGCTGGCGACGCTGTTCAAGCTGACCGGGGCGGACCGGTGGCTGTTCGCCCTGGGACTGGCTCAAGCGGGCGAGTTTGCTTTTGTGCTGTTCGGCTTCGCCTCCGGTGCGGGGGTTCTGGAACCCGGGCTGTTGCAGATCATGACCCTGGTGGTGGCCATCACCATGCTGCTGACCCCGGCGCTGTTCATTTTGTATGAAAAGATCATTGCCCCCAGAGCGGTGAAGCCGTCCGGCCGGGAAGCGGATGTGATCGACAGCAAGGGGCGGGTGGTCGTTGCCGGGATGGGGCGCTTTGGCCAGATCGTGTCGCGGCTGCTGCTGACCAGCGGCTATGATGTCGTCATTCTCGACCATGACCCGCAGACGGTCGACAATCTGGGGCGCATTGGCTTGCGCACCTTCTATGGGGATGCCACGCGCCCGGATCTGCTGCACGGCGCGGGACTGGGCGAGGCGGATCTGTTTGTCGCGGCCCTGGACGACCGGGACAAGCAGACGCTTGTGGTGGAACATGTGGCCAAGACCTATCCGAAGGTGACGATCCTGGCCCGGGCGCGGGACCGCCACCATGTCTATGAACTGGAAAAGGCCGGGGCCCATTTCGCCGAGCGCGAAGTGTTTGAAGGGGCGCTTACCCTGGGCCGGAAAGCCCTGATTGAGCTCGGCGCTCATCCCTTCCGCGCCCGGAGCCGGTCACAGGACTTCCGCAAGCACGACGGCAAGATGCTCGACGCGCTTCGGGAGAACTATAATGACGGCGGCGTCGACACATCCTATATCGATGCCATGCGGGCGCATTCCAAGACCCTGTTCGAGATCATGCGGGTCGACCGGGGGCAAGACGGGCACGACCGGACGGAGCGGGGCTGGACCCCGCCGCCCAAAGGAGATGCCAGACTTTAGAGTTCGAAGCCGGCCGCATCAGCTAGAGCTACAGCTTCAGGGAAAGGAAACTTCATGAGCAACATTTCCGGCCAGGGCCTTGAGGAGGTTCTGGAGATCGACATCGTCTCCGATGTGGTCTGCCCCTGGTGCCTTGTCGGCTTCAAGCAGCTGGAACAGGCCCTTGCTGAAACCGGCATCTCCGCGACGGTGACGTGGCATCCGTTTGAGCTCAATCCGGATATGCCGGCGGAGGGGGAGAACCTGCGCGCGCATCTCATGCGCAAATATGGCTCAACCGCAGAGCAGTCCCAGTCGGTTCGCGACCGGCTGACGGAGTTGGGCGCCGGGCTGGGCTTTGAGTTTCGTTTCACCGGCGATATGCGTATGGTCAACACCTTCAAGGCGCACCGCCTGTTGCATTGGGCGGTGGCGGACGGCAAGCAGCACGCGCTCAAGATGGCGCTGTTTGCAGCTTATTTTCAGGACCACAAGGATCTTTATAACGACGCTGTTCTGGTCGACATTGCCGGAAGCGTAGGCCTTGATCCGGCAGAAGCCCGCACAGTTCTGAAAGAGAACCGTTTTGAAGCCGAGGTGCGCCAGGCGGAAGCCTTCTGGACCCAGAACGGCATTCACGGCGTGCCAGCGGTCATTTTCGAAAAGCGCCACCTTGTCTCCGGGGCCCAGGGCACCGGGAATTATGCAACCATTCTGCGCCAGATTGTCAGCGGCGCGGCAGCTTAGAGCGCTCTTCCCGCCTCTCTCTCCTTTGCCGCCCCGGCCGTGCGCCGGGGCCTCCTTGCCTTCTGGCAAAGGTCCCCCAAAGCGGAGGTCCCGGATCAGCTCCGGGACGGTCTTTCGAAGGGGAAAGGAGCCCGCGTTCGAAGCTTGTTCGAACTCATCTTGAGGAGAGGGGCACCTTTCCCGGAAGGAATGACGCCCCTAAAGCGCTTCGAACAGAACCCCTGCCGCCTCAATCCGGCCAGCCGGGGTGTCGGCGGGCTCTGAGCCATAGTTGGTCCAGATCCGCAAAGGTCCCGCATCCCGGCAGCGGACGCCGCCTTCAAGGCGCAGAAGCGGCAGGCCGGCGTCTTCGCACAGATCCCCAAACAGGCGGATCCACGCCGTCTCGTCACACCAGCCGCCCACATAGGTCAAATTCCCCTCGCGCATGGCGGCCTGCTGGCCGTCCGTCAGCTCCAGAACGGGCTCAGCGGCGCCTTCCAGTTCTTCTCTATAGCCGGCGAAGCACCCGCCATTCTTGAGCGGCATCGGCATGTCGGGACGCAGGCTCTCCACACGGGCCACGGTCACATCAAGGCCGGGCATGTCCGGCGGCAGGGGCACGGGAAGCACCATCTCCTCCGTTCTGGCGGCGGTTCTGGGGCCGAGCACGACATTGGCGTCCGCTTCGGCAAGGGCCTGTTTCAAAGCTTGCGGCATGTGGATCAACCCGGGGGCGGCAACAAGCTTGTATCCGCTGAAATCCCTGGTGTCCGCGCACAGGATGTCGATGGACAGGCCAAGTTTCCGCAAGGCCTTATATGCATCGAACACCAGCTGGAAATAGCTTAGGCCCGCCCCGTGGGGCTGGGTCGTCCAGGCAAAATCCGCGTCATAATCGAAGATCAGCGCGACCGGGGCCTGCCTGCTTTCAACATCCGGCGCCGTGACCAGGTCGTCCGCTACCTGCCGGGCTTCCTTCAGGGCCGGGGCATCGGCATTGTCGGAACGCAGCATGCCCGCATGCATCTGCTCCTGGGCAAAGGGTGCCTGACGCCAGCGGAAATAACACACGGCCTCCGCCCCATGGGCATAGGCTTCCCAGGCCCACAGGCGCATCATGCCGGGCAGGGGCGCCGGGTTATAGGGGGCCCAGTTCACCGGCCCGGGCTGCTGTTCCATCACCCACCAGCGGCCCTTGCCGACGGCCCGGTAAAGGTCGTGATGAAAGGCCTGAAAATCCGGGTCCCCCTGGCGGGCAAAGGCGCGCTGATGGGCCGCATCCGCGCCGACCCGGTCTTCCAGAAAGCCGAGCGGGTAGCTGTCCCAGGTGGCGATGTCGAGATCATCGCCGACCTTGAAATGGTCAAAGTCCGTGATCCGGCCCATATAGTTGTGACTGATGGGCGCTTTGGAATGGGTGCGGATAATCTCCGTCTGCCGCCGGTTGAAGGCGGCCACCTGATCGGAGGAAAACCGCCGGAAGGCCAGTGTGTGCGCGGGGTTCGGTTCGGTCACCGTCAGGTTGGGCAGGCCGATCTCGTCAAAAGACGCATAGTCCATGGACCAGAAGACATTGCCCCAGGCCCGGTTCAGAGCATCAATCGTGCCATAGCGCTGTTCCAGCCAGACCCGGAAGGCGGCAAGGGCTGCCGGAGAATAGGACAGGATAGTGTCATGGCAGCCATATTCATTGTCGGTCTGCCAGGCGGCAACATGGGGATGGGCGCCATAGCGTTCTGCAAACAGGCGGACGATCCGGTCGGATTCCTGTTTGTAGCCCTCATGGGAAAAACAGTAATGCCGCCGGGAGCCGAAGCCGCGCGGGCGCCCGTCCGCATCCAGTGCGACCATGTCCGGGTGCTTTGCCACCATCCAGCGGGGCGGGGTTGCGGTCGGCGTGCCCAAAACCACCTTCAGCCCGGCTGCACCGAGCACGTCAATGGCCCGGTCGAGCCAGTCAAAGGTGAGCGTTCCGGGTGCCGCCTCCAGCCGGGACCAGGCGAATTCCCCGACCCGGACCCAGGTCAGGCCAGCCTCTTTCATGCGACGGGCATCGGCTGCCCATATTTCTTCCGGCCAGTGTTCGGGATAGTAACAGGTTCCAAGCGTGCGCTTCATGGGGTCCTTTGAGCCTCGCTTTAAAGGATCACGCGGTGTTCGGCCTGGCCGCGCGTTGTGGTCTGGGCGAAATAGGTCTTGCCGTCGTCCGGGCCGTCCGCACCTTCGGCGGCGGAGGTGGCAAAGAGGGTCTGCAGATCCGCACCGCCAAAGGCGGGGCAGGTGATCTGGCTGGCGGGCAGCGTGATTTCCTCCACAAACCGCCCTTCCGGTGAATAGCGGGCCACCCGGTGGCCGCCCCAATGGGCGTTCCACAGATGGCCGTCCGTGTCGACAACGGCGCCATCCGGGTAGTAGCCGCCCGGGGCAAGATCGATGAAGAGATCGGGCTCGGTCTGCGGCCAGCCGTCTGCGTCCAGCGGCACCTTGCGGATTTTCTGGGTGTCCGTGTCGGCGAAATAGGCGGTCTTGCCGTCGGGGGCAAAGCAGATCGCGTTGGAAATCGTGATGTCCCGGTAGAGCTGGCGCAGTTCGCCCTTGTAATAGCGGTAGATCGCCCCGGCGCCGGGCTCAGCCTCAAAGCCCATGGTGCCGATCCAGAATCCCCCTTGCGGGTCGGCGCGCCCGTCATTGGAACGGGTGGCTGGCGTGTCTGCCTCAAGGGCGCAAAGGGTGCGTTCGGCATCCGTTTCCAGATCAAACAGGAACAGGCGGCTTTCGCTTGCAATCAGCAGTTCAGTCCGGCTGACCCAGCCGGCGGAGGACACGTGCTCGTCAAATTGCCAGACCTTGGGCGTGCCGTTGTCCCGGCTGCGCAATTGCTTGTTCAAGATATCGAACCAGAACAGTTGCTGGCGTTCGGGATGCCAGAGCGGGCCTTCACCCAGGCGGCAGCGGTGGTCGTCAAAGATGTGGCTCATCCGTTCAGGTTCCTGCGATCGCCTTGTCATAGGCTGAGACGATGGCCTCGGCGCGTGCCTTGATGTCCAAAACCGTCAGGCCGGGCTTGAAGAGCGCGGTGCCAATGCCGAAGCCGGTGGCGCCCGCCTTGATCCAGTCGCTGAAGTTTTCGGGGCCCGCGCCGCCAACCGGGTAGGTGGGAGTGCCGCCCGGCAGAACCGCCAGCATGGCTTTGAGGCCGGATGGGCCGATCAGGGAGGCGGGAAAGAATTTCAGGCCGTCGGCACCGCTGCGCAGGGCGGTGAAACACTCGCTCGGGGTCATGACACCGGGAAAGGACTGCAGACCTTCCGCCTTGGTGGTTTCAATCACATCCGGGTTGCAGTCCGGGGAGACGATCAGGGTGCCGCCGGCCGCCTGAACGCTCAAGACCTGATCGGGCCGCAACACGGTTCCGGCGCCAATCTGCGCCCGGTCTGCACAGGCTTTGGCCATGGCTTCGATGCTTGTGAGCGGGTCAGGTGAATTGAGTGGCACTTCGATCCGGGTGATGCCTGTCTCGATCAGGCACTCGGCAACCGGAAGGGCTTCGGCCGGGGTCAGCCCGCGCAGGATGGCAATCAGGTTCCGGCTCATGAAGCCTCCTTTTGATAGGTCGAATAGGCGAGGGCGAGGCCGTTCAATGTGGTTGCTTCCGCATCGAGCGGGCGGGCCTCAAAGCCCAATTGGGCCAGCGCGCCCTGATAGGCTTTGGCGATATGGTCAGTGCCCAGAAGCATGACGGTGTTCAGGGGAAAGTCCCGGCGGATGGCGGCGATCTCGGCGCCGATGAGCAGGCCGGACAGGCGGCCTCTTGCAGCCTCCGGTTCCAGATCCGCAACCAGCCCGGCGGCCCGGATGCTGAACAGATCCGTCGCCAGTGCTTCCGGGGCTTCAGCCATTGCGGCCACCGCTGCGGCAAAGGCGGACCAGTCAAATCCCTTTGCTGCCACGCTGTGGCGCAGCACGGACTGGCCGGACAGAAGCGCGAACAGCTCGCCGGTCATGCAGGTTCTGAAACGGGTGACCTGCCCGGCCTCCAGCCGCACCCATTTGGTATGGGTGCCGGGCAGGCAGAGGGTTCCCGAATGGCCGGGCTGTCCTGCCAGAAACCCGTTGATCTGGGTTTCCTCGCCGCGCATTACATCTGCCGGATCAGTCTGCTTGATGCCGGGCAGGATGCGGATGTCGAGCCGGGGATCCCGGGACGGTGCCTGTGTGGCGGTTTGAAGGGAGGGCGGCGGGCAGGGCACGGCCCGATAGGGGGCTTCGGCCCAGCCCTGACGAGCCCCGGCCATGCCGCACATGATCACCGGGGTCGCACGGCCTGTGGGCAGCAGGTCGTCAATCAGCTCCAGCAGGGCCGGTTCGAAGCCGTCTCTCTCAAGAGTGATCATACCCCTGGCAGAGCTGCGGTGGGCCAGCGTGCTGCCCTGCGCATCCAGAGCCCAGATCCGCAGATTGCTGGTGCCCCAGTCCACGGCAATCCAGTCCACCGCAATCCTGTCTGCTTCGGGCAGCAAGGTCATCCCGTCACCACAACGCCGCCATCCACGACCAGCGACTGCCCGGTCATGGCCTTGCTGGCATTTGAGGCCAGAAACAGCACCGGATCAACCATGTCATCCGGGGACAGTTCCACCTTCAGACACTGGCGCTCAATATGGGTGGCCAGGGCTTCGGGTGTCACCCAAAGATCCTTTTGCCGCTGTGTCAGCACCCAGCCCGGAGCGATGGCATTGACCCGGATGTTGTCCGGACCGAATTCGCGCGCCAGACTGCGGGTCATGCCGTTGAGCCCTGAATTGGCGGTCGTATAGGCCGCATAGCCCGCATTGCCCATCATGTAGGAAATAGAGGTGAAATTGACGATGGCGCCGCCGCCGGCCGCCCGCATGCCGGCAATGACATGCTGGCATGCGAAGAAATAGGCTTTCAGATTGATGGCCTGGGACCAGTCCCAGAACTCTTCGTCCACCTCTTCGGTCTTGTGGCGCGTGTCGTTGGCGGCGTTGTTGACGAGAACGGCAATGGGGCCGTTGGACGCCACCGCCTCGTCAATGGCGCCTTTCAGCTCGTCGATCTTGGAAATGTCGCAGGGCAGGAACAGGGGGCGGCTGCCGTGCTGGCGTTCCATCTCGCCGCAAAAATCAGAGGCATCCGAGCGCTGGACAAATGCCACCTTGGCCCCTTGTGCCAGAAAGCCGGAGGTCAATGCCGCGCCGATCCCGGAACCGCCGCCTGTAATGAAGACCGACTTGTTTTTCAGATCCGGATAATTCGCGTGCATCGGACGCTCCCTTCAGGTTTTTGGCAAAAGCCATGCGTTCAAAAAAATACGTCAGCCCGGGCCGGGTCAGAGCCGGGTGCCTTCCAGAACCCAGACCGTTCCGGGGAAGTGCCAGGGCAGCAAGAGACCTTTGGACATGAGGACCTGTCCGCTGGCCTCCCACTCGGAGGTCTTCAGATAAGGGGTGCCTCTGGAAAGATGCGTGACTTCGTCCCGGTTGCGCAGGCAGACCCGGTAGCGGGCGGCCTGATCAAGCCCGGTCAAGCGGAGGGGGCGGGGCAAGATCTGCTCCGATGCCCGGGTCTTTGCGGCAAAGACCACGAACCGGTCTCCGTTCTGCGCCAGATGTGCTTCGCCGGTGACGGCCGGATCGGCACTGTCGAGGCGCAGGATATCGGCCGCCATCAGCCAGTCCCGGTTAGCGCGCCACCAGCCGGTGACGCTGCGCAGGAGCGCCGCTTCCTGATCCGTCAGTTCGCGCGGGTCCATCTCAAAGCCCATATGCCGCTGGGCGGCCGTCCAGGCCCGCAAGCTCATATCGAGCACCCGGCCTGATGTGTGGCACCGGCGGGGGCCCACATGGGAGCCGGTCACGCAGGCGGGCAGGAACAGGGCCGCATCATGCTGGATGCGCTGGCGCTCCAGCGCGTCATTGCTGTCCGACAGCCAGACCCGCTGGGTCCGTTCCAGAATGCCGGAATCGATGCGTCCGCCCCCCGATGAGCAGCTCTCGATTTCAACGCCGGGAAAGGCAGCCCGCAGCCGGTCCAGAAGGTCATAGACCCCTTCGGTCTGGGCCGCGTCAACCACTGGCAGGACCCGGTTGTGATCCCATTTGATATAGCCGATCCTGTTGGCGCCAAGAAGGGCGGCGATGCGCTCATATAGGTAATCGCGCACGTCCGGCCGCGCCATGTTCAGCACCAGTTGCTGACGGCCCCGGATCTGGTCCGCAGGCCCCAGCACCCAGTCCGGATGAGCCCGGTAGAGGTCGCTGTCCTCGTTGATCATTTCCGGTTCGAACCAGAGGCCGAATTCCAGGCCGAGCGCTGTGACATGGTCGATGAGCGGGGTCAGCCCGTCCGGGTATTTTCTGGTGTCCAGAACCCAGTCGCCCAGGGAGGATGTGTCATCGTCCCGGCGGCCGAACCAGCCATCATCCAGCACAAACCGCTCGGCCCCCAGGTCCGCCGCACGGGACGCTATGGATTTGAGTTCTTCCAGCTTGTGATCGAAATAGACCGCTTCCCAGCAATTATAATGCACGGGCCGGGGCGCGCGGGCACCCGTGGCGGTCTGTGCGCGCAGATGCCGCTGGAAGCGGACCGCCGCGCCATTCAGCCCCTCAGCCGAATAGGTGGCGTAAAGCGGAGCGGTGCGGAAACGGCGCCCCGGCGCAAGGCTCGCAGACGCATGGCCGAATTGCACCTGGCGGCGGCCATCCGCCAGTTCTTCGGCCACCATCTTGTGGCCGCCGGACCAGCCATAGTGGAAGGCATAGGCCTCTCCAGCGGTGTTGGACGTGCCGGGGGCGCAGACAATCAGCCCCGGGAAGTGGGCGTGGTCCGTGCGGCCGGTCCGGTTGTCGCGGGTCCGGGCGCCGGGCGCAAAAGGCAGGCGGCGGGTCTGGAACTCCGAGCACCAGTGGCCGGAAAATTCGATCATCTCGCCCAGATGGGGGGCTGCGGGCAGGACCGGGGCGGCCAGCCAGTCGGTGGTCAGATCCTCGGAGCTGTCCAGTAGTGTCTGAAGTTTGAGCAATCCGCTTGCCGGGTCGAGCGCCAGATCGAACGTCAGGCTAAGCCCTAGCGCGGCATCAGAAAAGGTCAGGCACAGGGCACTCTCAGAAGCGTTCTCCGGAGCATTCTCGCCATGAAATCGGAAACTGGGCGCCAGCACGTTGCCGGAGGGGCCGCGCAGGGTCAGCCCCGTCTGGCCGGGAAAGGTCTGGGAAGCTTCCGGGCACAGGCTCAGATCTGCATTTCGGTCGATCATCCCGGCGGCCACATCCGGACGGGAGGCGAGGGCGAGGGGCTCGAGCAGCTCGCCTTGGGGCAGGGCCGGTCCCCAGTAAACGGCTTCAGGCAAGCGGTCGTCAAAACTGGCCAGCACAAGGCTTTGATGGGGCGCGCGCAGATGCCAGGTGCGGATCATTTGACGGCTCCCAGGGTTAGCCCGGCAATGAAATGGCGCTGCATCAGGAAGAACATGGCAACGGGCGGAAGGGCGGCAACGATGGAGCCGGCGCTCATCAGGTGATAGGCGGCCCGGTACTGGGCGTTGAAGGAGGTGATGCCTGCCGTTACCGGCTGGCTCTCTACGCCCTGGGTGAGCACCACGGCCCAGAAATAGTCGTTCCAGATGAAGGTGAAGATCAGGACCGCGAGGGCGGCGATGGCCGGTTTCATCAGAGGCAGGACCACATACCAGAAGATCCGCCATTCCGAGACACCCTCGACCCGGGCCGCCTCGATCAGCTCAAAGGGCAGGGCGCGGATGAAGTTGCGCATGAACAAGGTACAGAACCCGGTCTGGAAAGCGATATGGAACAGGACCAGACCGGTGATGGTGTTGTAGAGGCCGAGCTGCAGGGTGAGGTCGCGCACAGGGACCATCAGGATTTGAAACGGCACGAAATTGCCGGCCACGAACATGAAGAAGATCCAGATATTGGCCCGGAACTTGTAAATGCCGAGAGCAAATCCGGTCATGCAGGACAGGGCCACCGCACCGATCACGGTCGGCACCGTGATCAGAACGGAGTTCAGCAGATAACGCGGCATATCGGAGGCGGTGAAGACCAGCCAGTAATTGGTGCCGCCTTCAAAGCTGGACGGCCAGCCCCAGTAGTTGCCGTTGGCGAAATCCGCATCCGGCTTGATGGAGAAGATGGCCACCGCGATCAGCGGCAGCAGCCACAGGATCAGCGCCAGCGGCAGAAGGGTCTGATAGGTGATCTGCCAGGCACGGGGCGCGCGTTCAATCGGAGCCGGGAACATGTCAGCGCGCCTTTTCTTCTTTGTACATGGACCACAGGAAATAGGCGATGAAGGCCAGCATGATCAGGAACAGCACCACGGCGATGGCGGCGCCGTAGCCCATGCGGAAGCCATATTCGGACAGGGCCACCTCGAACATGTAGAAGCTGAGCACCCGGCTGGCGCCGAAGGGGCCGCCATTGGTCATCACTGAAATCAGGTCGAATGAGCGCAGGGCGCCGATAATGGTGACCACAAAGGCAATGAACGTGGCGGGCCGCAACTGGGGCACGATGATGTACCAGAGCATTTTCCAGCCCTTGGCCCCGTCGAGGCGGCCAGCCTCGATCTGCTCCGGGTCGACCGCATTCAGGCCGGTCAGGTAGAGGATCATGCAATAGGCGGTCTGGGGCCAGAGTCCGGCGGCGATGATGCCGACCGTGACCCAGTTTTCATCCCCCAGCACATTGACCGGGGGCAGGCCGACAGAGCCGAGCAGCACATTCAAGATGCCGAATGTGGGATCGTAGAACCAGGTGAAGACAAGGCCGACCACGACCTGGGAAATCACGAAGGGGAAGAAGAAGAGCGATTTGTAGAGCCTGATGCCGGTGACCGTCTGGTTCAGGAAAAGGGCGAGGAACAGTCCCGCCGGAATCGCCAGAAGATAGAGCACCAGCCAGATGACGTTGTTCTTCAGGGAGGTGTAAAAGGCGTCGTCCCAGTAAAGTTCCTCATAATTGTAGAGCCCGACATATTCTGCCTTGCCCAGGCCGTCCCATTCGTAGAGGGACAGGTTGAAGGACTGGAAGATCGGAAAGATCACATAAAAGAGGAAGAACAGAATGCCCGGGGCCAGGAACAGCCAGGGGGTTATCTGCTGCTGGTTCTTGTGCCACCAGGAGCTCTGGCGGGCGGCGGGAGAGAACGCTGTGGCCATTGGAAAAGACTTCGTGTCGGCGGCAGAACGAATAACAGACGGCAGAGGGCATGGCGCCCCCTGCCGGACTTGGCGTGAGCGCCTTAGCGGTAGATCCGCTCGCGGGCGCGGTCAAGACGGGCCAGGATCTTGTCCAGATTGTCCGGCTTGACCATGAATTCCTGCAGGCCTTCCATGGCGACCTTGGCCATTTCAGCCGGGGCGTCGCGGTCGAAGAACTGGGCGACACCGCCCGGGGAATTCTGGGACAGCATTTCAAAGCCCTGGACCAGGAACTTGTCGTCATCCACCGAGGACTTGGCGTTGACCGGCAGCTGGCCGAGATGTTTGCCGTCATTCATCCAGGTCTGGGCGTCCGGGGATACGGCAAATTTCAGGAAGGCACGGGCAGCTTCCTTGTTCTGGGCATTGGCCGGAATGTGGAACGTATCCGTCGGTGCGTCTTCGGCCTTCTCAATGCCAGGTGTAATTTCCACGAACTGATAGAAATCGAGCTGGTCGTCGCTCAGGCCAGCGTCCCGCAGCGGGGCGACCGCAAAGTTGCCCATCAGATAGGCTGCCGCATCCCCCTTGACCATGAAGGGCAGGGCCTCTTGCCAGCTATAGGTCTGGTGATTGTCGATGAAGGCGCCCATGTCGATCAGCTCCCGCCAGTTGGCGAAGGTCTTGCGAACTTCGTCGGACTGCCAGGAGGCCTTGCCGGTCAGCAGGTCCATATGGAAGCCGAAGCCGTTGGTGCGCATGTTCAGATAGTCGAACCAGCCGCCTGCGGTCCAGAGGAACTTGGTGCCGATGGTGTAGCACTTCTTGCCCGCATCGAGGATCTTCTGGCAGTTGGCCTTTTCCTCTTCCCAGGTGGTGGGTTCCTTGAGGCCAAGCTCGTCGAAAATGTCTTTCCGGTAGTAAACGCCCCACTGATAGTAGGTGTAGGGAACGCCCCACTGCTTGCCGTCAATGGTCAGGGCGCCTTTGGTGGAGGCGAGGTTCTCGGCAATCTCCGGGTCCTGCCACAGGTCGGAGACATCTTCAAACAGTCCGGCTTCCACATAAGGGCGCATACGGTTGGCCGCATACCAGGTGGCTACATCCGGCGCGTTGGCAGTCAGGAAGTTGCGGATCTGGGTCTTGTAGGCTTCCCGGTCGATCACCGTTGTCTCGATGTTCAGATCCGGGTTCTTGGCCTGGAATTCCTCCACAAGCCTTTCCATCGTGGCCCGGGGGGCCGGGTTGGATGTGTCGAGGAAGATCTTCAGATCCCCGCTCAGGCCGTCGGCAGATGCGCTGCCAAGGCTCGCGGCCAGAAGGGTGAAGGCGGCTGCGGACGTCTTCAGCATGGAACGCATGGTGTCCTCCCTATAGGTACCATTATGTGAAACTTAGTTTTGTATATTGATACTCTGAGGCGATAGGGGTAGGTTGTCAACAGGCTCGCGCAAAGAAACAGGCTGCTGGAGGACAGGATGAACAAACAGGCAAGCGGTGACGGAACCGTCGGCAAGGCACTGGAGGTGCTGGACCGGGTGGCGGCCATGGGGCGGCCCGTGCGCTTTACCGAGCTTCTGTCCGGCAGTGCGCATCCCAAGGCCACGCTCTACCGCCTGCTGCAGACGCTGGTGAGTCAAGGCATGCTGGCCTATGACGAGCATCTCCAGACCTATTCTCTTGGCCTCCGTCTGGTGCGTCTGGCCCATGCGGCCTGGCGCCAGAGTTCCATTGCCCCGATTGCCCGGCCCTTTGTCGGGGGGTTGTCGGAAGCCGTCGGCGAAACGGTTCACCTGGCGCAGCTCGATGGCGCACAGGTGCTTTATGTCGACAAGCGCAACGCGGTCAATCCGATCGATATGTATTCCCAGGCGGGCAAGATCGGGCCGGGCTATTGCACAGGCGTCGGCAAGGCGCTGCTTGCGCATCTGGAACCGGAGGACCTGGACGAAGCCCTCCTGAAACAGTCTTTTTATCAATACACTCCAGCCACGCTGACGAATGAGGCTGAACTCCGGGCGGAACTGGAAGAGATCCGGAAGGACGGGGTGGCCTATGACCGGGAAGAGCATGAGCCCGGCATCATCTGCATCGCAGCACCGATCCTGTCCGCCAAAGGGCGGCCGCTCGGCGCGCTGTCCGTGACCACATCCACGGCCCGCAAGGGGTTGAACGAGCTGTCTGGCCTAAGGCCCCAGGTTCTCAAGACAGCGGCTGAAATTGCTGCTGCTGTCGAGACATGGCAGTTCCCTGCCTGAAAAAATCCTAGGGAGAAGAAGAAAAATGTCTGGCGTCACGCTGAGCAAAGCCGTCAAAAAATATGCGGACCTTCAGGTCATTCACGGGGTCGACCTTGAGATTGGCCATGGGGAATTCTGCGTCTTTGTTGGGCCGTCGGGCTGCGGAAAGTCGACGCTGCTTCGCATGATCGCGGGGCTGGAAGAAACCTCCTCCGGCACCATCCAGATTGGCGGGCGTGATGTGACCCGGCTTGATCCTTCAGAGCGCGGCGTGGCCATGGTGTTTCAGACCTATGCACTCTACCCGCATATGACGGTTGAGGAGAATATGGGCTTCGGGCTGAAGATGACCGGCCATCCGAAGGCGGAGATTGCTGGCAAGGTTGCCGAGGCCAGCCGGATCCTGAAGCTGGACCCCTATCTGAAGCGCAAGCCAAAGGCCCTGTCTGGGGGGCAGCGCCAGCGGGTGGCCATCGGCCGGGCGATTGTGCGCGGGCCGGACGTGTTTTTGTTTGACGAACCCCTGTCGAACCTCGACGCGGAATTGCGGGTCGACATGCGTGTTGAAATTGCCCGGCTCCACAAGGATATCGGCGCGACCATGATCTATGTGACCCATGATCAGGTTGAGGCGATGACGCTGGCGGACAAGATCGTGGTTCTGAGGGCTGGCCGGATCGAGCAGGTCGGCACGCCGATGCAGCTTTACTCCGATCCGGACAACAAATTCGTGGCGGGCTTTATCGGTTCGCCGAGCATGAATTTTGTCGAAGGGATTGCCGGACCGGGGACGGTCACCGTGCCCGCCTTTGGCGGTCTTTGCGTGCCGGTCAATGTGGCTCTGCCGGGAGAGGGCCAAAAAGTTCTGGTTGGCCTCCGGCCGCAGCATCTGAGCATTTCAGAAAGCGAAGACGGGGCTGAAGTGGACCTTTGCGAACAGCTGGGCGGGGTCGCCTATTCCTATCTCATCTGCCCGACGGGTGAGCGCGTCATTGTGGAGACCAAGGGCGAGGAGGCCCCGGTCAACGCGGGCAAGGTCGCACTCTCCTTCGATCCGCCGTCAGCCCTTCTTTTTGATGCGGACACCGAACAACGCTTGCGCTGAACTTTTCACTGTCCCGTTTTCTTCATCATGAGGAGGGCGGCCAGGCGCTGATCGAAGCCCCTCCCCCCCGTCGAGACAGAGCTTGCGCGCGTCCTCAGCATGAAGATGTTGCGGAGGTCGGCTTTCAAGGTTTCTTTGCGCTTTGCCGCCCCGGCCTTGCGCCGGGGTCTTCTGACGATCGTTCTGAACTGGTCCCGGATCGGGCCGGGGACAGCGCTGGCGGAGGCGCAGCCGCAGCCGAGGCAAGGCTGCTGGTGATCTGGTTAGGGCAGATGTTTGAGGGCGCCGAAAGCCCGTTCGAAATCAGTCATCTGTCTTCCATGGAAACATGTGACATAGTGGGTCGGTACTCAGGACGCGTAAGGGGGTATCGGTTTTGTGTCAGACACGGCGTGGGGCGAGAGCTACCTCGGGCCGGCCCGTGGCCTGTTGGGAAAACAGGTTGCTCACCTTGACATGAATACTGATTCAGATTTCATATATTGACCGGTCTCCGGAGCAGCTCGGGCAAAGGCGGAAACAGTCTGCCTCTCTGCCAGCGGAGATCCATTGGGAGGAGTTTAAGATGACCAAACGCTTTTCAAGCTGGGCCGTGCCGTTGGCGGCGGGCCTTGCTCTGGCGGCCGCAAGTTTTGCCGGCGCGGCAGCCGAAGATATCAAGATCGCCCATGTCTACGGCAAGACCGGGCCTTTTGAGGCCTATGCCAAACAGTCCCATACCGGCCTGATGATGGGGCTGGAATATGCGACGGACGGCACGATGGAAATTGACGGCCGCAAGATCGTGGTGATCGAAAAGGACACCCAGCTGAAGCCGGATATCGGCAAGGCGGCGCTGGCCGAAGCCTATGGCGATGATGAAGTCGATATCGCCATAGGCCCGGTATCATCCGGCGTTGCGCTGGCCATGCTGCCGGTGGCCGAGGAATACGAAAAGCTTCTGATTGTGGAACCGGCCGTGGCCGATTCCATCACGGGCGAGAACTGGAACCGCTATATCTTCCGCACCGCGCGCAACTCGTCCCAGGACGCGATTGCCAATGCGGTGGCCCTTGGCCAGGACGGCGTGTCCATCGCCACGCTGGCTCAGGACTATGCCTTTGGCCGGGACGGGGTTTCTGCTTTCAAGGAGGCTCTTGAAGGCACTGGCGCCAAACTGGTGTTTGAGGAATATGCCCCGACCGACACCAAGGACTTCACCGCCAATGCGCAGCGGATCTTTGATGCGCTCAAAGACGCTCCCGGCCGCAAGTTCCTGTTTGTGATCTGGGCCGGGGGTGGCAATCCGATCAGCAAGATCAAGGCCATGGAGCCGGAGCGATTCGGTGTCGAGATCGCAACTGGCGGTAACATCTTGGCGGCCATGAAGGCCTACAAGGAGCTGCCGGGCATGGAAGGGGCGACATACTATTACTACGACATCCCCAAGAACCCAGTGAATGACTGGCTGGTCACGGAACACGAAAAGCGCTTCGGCACACCGCCGGACTTTTTCACTGCGGGCGGCATGACCGCGGGCATGGCGGCCGTTGAGGCCATCCGCAAGGCCAAGTCGACGGAGACCGAAGACCTGATTGCCGCTATGGAAGGAATGGAGTTCGAAACACCCAAGGGCAAGATGGTGTTCCGCGCTGAAGATCATCAGGCGCTGCAATCCATGTATCACTTCAAAATCCGGGTCGATCCTGATGTGGAATGGGGCATTCCCGAACTCGTGCGCGAGTTGAAGATCGAGGACATGTCCATTCCGGTGCGCACCAAATAAACGGCACACCGGCGGCCGTTTTCTGCAAAACTGCACCCTGGCCCCATCCTGCCAAGGCAGACCCGGCTGGACCCTTTGGGTCAGCCGGGCCATGATCCTTGTGCCGACGGCCCGTTTCAGGATTTTTCAACATGGCTGAAGAACACCCAGTTCTGGAAACCTCGGATCTGACCATCCGCTTCGGCGGCCACGTGGCGGTCGATCATGTGTCCTGCGGCTTTGAGCGTGGCACACTGACCGCGATTGTCGGCCCGAACGGCGCGGGCAAGACCACCTATTTCAATCTGATTTCCGGCCAGTTGCGGGCAACCGGCGGCACGGTCCGGCTGAATGGGGAGGACATCACCCGGATGCCCGTGCCCGAACGCGCGGACAGGGGCATCGGCCGGGCGTTCCAATTGACCAATCTCTTTCCAAGCCTGAGCGTGCGGGAAAATGTGCGCCTCGTGGTGCAGTCCCGGGCGCGCAAGGGCTTTGATCTGTTTTCCATCGCCGAAAGCCACGTGGAATTGATTGAACGCGCGGATCATGTTCTGGCCGAAGTGCGTCTGATCGATCAGGCCGGGCAGACGGTCGCGGCCTTGCCCCACGGGGACCAGCGCAAGCTGGAAGTCGCGCTTCTGATTGCCCTCGGGCCCCAGGTGCTGATGTTTGACGAACCGACCGCCGGCATGAGTGTCGATGAGCTGCCGGTCATTCTGGATCTGATCAAGATCTTGAAGGCGGACATGGACCGGACCATCCTGCTGGTGGAGCACAAGATGGACGTGATCCGCTCGCTCGCCGACCGGATCATTGTCCTGCACAATGGGGCGCTGGTCGCCGACGGAAACCCGGCGGAGGTGATCGCGCTGCCCGTTGTGCAGGAAGCTTATCTGGGTAAAACGCCGGAGGTGGCCTGATGGGGGACGCGTTGCTGAGCCTGTCTGGTGTTCATACGCGCATCGGCCCCTATCACATCCTGCAAGGGGTGGATCTTGAGGTGCCGGAGGGCGGTGTGACAGTTCTGCTGGGCCGCAACGGCGCGGGCAAAACCACGACGCTGCGCACCATCATGGGGCTCTGGACGGCCTCGGACGGCGAGATCCGATTTGACGATCACCTGATCAGCCGGCTGGACACGCCTGCGATTTCCCGGCGCGGCATTGCCTATGTCCCGGAAGATATGGGCATCTTCACCGATCTGAGCGTGGCCGAAAACATGACCCTTGCCGCCACGGGCGGGGCGTTTGACGGCAAGCGGCTTGCCTGGATCAAGGAGCTGTTTCCGCCTATCGGCAGTTTCTGGGACGCTTCTGCGGGAACGCTGTCCGGCGGGCAGAAACAGATGCTGTCTGTGGCCCGGGCGATTGTCGAGCCGCGCCGCCTGATCCTGATTGACGAACCAACCAAGGGACTTGCACCGGCGATCATCAGAGCCATGACCGATGCCTTGCGCGAGTTGAAGGAAACGGACACGACCATTTTGCTGGTGGAACAGAATTTCGCGATGGCCTCGTCAATCGGGGACACGGTGGCGGTGATGGATGATGGCCGCATTGTGCATGCCGGGCCCATGCAGGCCCTGGCCGGGGATGCGGCCTTGCAGGAAAAGCTGATGGGGCTGAGCCTGGAGGCGCATCAATGAGTGGGACCGCAATCAAGCCGCGTATCGAAAAGGTGCCGCTTCGCGAGCTGTTCTTTCAAAAGCTGCCGGTGGCGCTGGTGCCGCTTTTGGCGCTGGCCGGATTGATGGCTATCGGCAATCCGTCCAGCTGGCTGACGCTGACCGTGGCCGGTCTGGCCATGGGCATGATGATTTTCATCATGGCGTCGGGGCTGACGGTGGTTTTCGGCCTGATGGATGTGATCAATTTCGGTCATGGCGCCTTTGTCACCGTCGGCGCCTTTGTCGGCTTCACGGTTCTGGCCTGGCTGGCGGGCTGGACGGCTTCGCCCAGTGTGCTGCTCAACCTGGCTGCGGTGCTGGCCGCAATCCTGGCGGCCATGGCCATCACCGCCCTGCTTGGCTTTGCCTTTGAGCGGGTCATTGTTACGCCGGTTTATGGCGAGCATCTGAAGCAGATCCTGGTGACCATGGGCGGGCTGATCGTGGCCCAGCAGATGATCCATGTGGTCTGGGGCCCGGACGAATTGCACCTGTCGCGGCCGGAAGCCTTTCAGGGGGCCTTTGTGTTCGGCGAAGCGGCGATTGAAAAATACCGGCTGGTCGCGGTCGCGGTCGGGCTCGCACTGTTTCTGGCCATGCGCCACGTTCTCAAACACACCAAGATAGGCCTTTTGGTGCGCGCCGGTGTCGAGAATGGCGAAATGGTCGAGGCGCTTGGCTATCGGGTGCGCCGGCTGTTTCTGATCGTGTTCATGACCGGCTCCGCCCTGGCCGGGCTTGGCGGGGTCATGTGGGGCCTCTATCAGGAAACAATCACGGCCCATATGGGTTCTGAGATTATGGTGCTTGTGTTCATCGTGGTCATTATCGGCGGCCTCGGCTCGGTCGAGGGGTGTTTCATCGGCGCGCTGCTGGTGGGGCTGCTGGCCAACTACACCGCCTTTCTGGCGCCCAAAGTGGCTTTGGTTTCAACCATCGCGCTGATGGTGGCAGTGCTCATGTGGCGGCCGCAAGGCCTTTACCCGGTCGTCAAAGCCAAATAGAGGAGCCTGCCATGCTGTCCACGCTTTTGTCCGGTGACAAGCCGCGCAGCGGTCTCCTGACTGTTCTGCTTCTGGCCGTTCTGGTGTCCCTCGCCTTTGCTCCGTTCCTGTTTCCGGGCACCAAGTCCCTGGAAACGGCCGCCCGCATCTGTATCTTCATCGTGCTGGTGGCGAGCTATGATCTGCTCCTGGGCTATTCAGGCATCGTCTCTTTCGCCCATACCATGTTTTTCGGCATCGGTGCCTATGGCACCGCTCTTGCGCTTGGCACCTCGGGGCCAGGCTATTGGCCCATGATCTGGGGCACTTTGGCCGGAGCTGTGGTTGCGGCCGTGTTCGCCCTTGCCATCGGCCTGTTTTCCTTGAGGGTGAAGGCGATCTTCTTTGCCATGGTCACGCTGGCCGTGGCCAGCGCCTTCGCGGTTCTGGTTTCGCAAATGTCCTGGTTGACCGGCGGGGAGGACGGGCTCAATTACAGGCTGCCCCGGGAATTGACCCCGGCCTTCAAACTGGTGCAGGAAAAGGTGTTCGGGGTGCGGATCAACGGCAAGCTGCTGCTCTACTATCTGGTGTTTTTTGTGTCGGCCTGCCTTTTCCTGACCATGCTGCGCATCGTCAATTCCCCCTTCGGGCGGACCTTGAAAGCCGTTCGTGACAATGCCTTCCGGGCGGAAGCCATCGGGTACCGGGTCGTGTGGTATCGCACCACCGCAACGGTCCTGTCCGCCGTCATGGCGGCGCTGGCCGGATCATTGCTGGCCATCTGGCTGCGCTACACGGGACCGGCAACCACCTTGTCCATGGAAATCATGGTCGACATTCTGCTGATGGTGGTGATCGGAGGCATGGGCACGCTTTATGGCGCGGTGCTCGGGGCGACCTTGTTCATTCTGGCTCAGACCTATCTGCAAAACCTGATGGCCATCGCTTCGGAGGCGACAAGCGCGGTGCCACTGGTCTCCAGCCTGGTCGCACCGGAACGCTGGCTGCTCTGGCTTGGGGTGCTGTTCATCCTTTCGGTCTATTTCTTTCCGTCCGGCATTGTCGGGCGGCTGCGGGCGGGGCGCGCGTGAGCGGAGCGGGTTTGCATCTTCTGGACGAAGGCCAGGGCAGGCCGCTGGTCTTCCTGCATGGCTGGTCCTGCCCCGGTGTGTTCTTCCGGCACCAACTCGGCGCCTTGCGCGGCCGCGCACGCTGCCTGGTGCCGGACCTGCCCGGCCATGGCCGGACGGGGGGAAATGTGCCGCTGACCATTGAGGCGGCGGCGGATGCGGTTCAGGGCGCGCTTGAAGCGCGCGGCCTGCGCAATGCCATCTTGTGCGGCTGGTCCATGGGCGCGCTGGTCGCCTACTCGCTTGTTGAGCGCCACGGGGTGGAGCGGGTGTCCAAGGTTGTTGTTCTTGATATGACCCCGAAAGTTCTAAACACACAGGATTGGCAGAACGGCACGCTGAATGGCCTGAATGACCCGCTCAATCAGGTCTTTCTGGAGGCTATCGTGGCAGACTGGCCCAAACTGCCGGCCCTGATCGCCCGGCGCCTGTTCGCCTATGACCTGCCGGTGGACCCGGGCCTCTTCGCTTTTGCCCGTGACGAGATTGCTAAGGCTGATCCTGGGCTGCTCCGCCCGATGTGGGCGTCGCTGACAGCGCAGGATTTCCGGCCGCTCTTGCAAAGCTTTCCTGTGCCGCTGCATCTGGTGGCGGGCCTCAGAAGCCAGCTTTATGGTGCGGGCGTTGCCAAGTGGCACACAGACCATGTGCCCGACTTGACCCTGCACCTGTTCGAGCAATCCGGCCATGCACCGCATCTGGAGGAAACGGCCCGGTTCAACGAACTGATGCTGACTTTGCTTTAAGACCAATCTCACTTGATTTCAGTTGCCTATCCCTTCGGCCAATCGCCCTATGCTTGTTCTAAAGTCGCGCGTCTTGGTCAAGTTCAGGAAGTCCTCCCATGCATGGACTCTCGGATCCATGAAGCTCCCGGCCAATGCCGACAGACCCTCGTTTTGAGAGGAGGTGACAACTTTTGCTCCCGCTGCTGCGGGCAGGTCTTCAAAAAGGCGTTCGAGCGCCGAAGCATCGGTGATATAGTCAATGGCATTCGACATGTTGAAGATGGAGACCGGGAACAGGAGGGTCTTTTTGATCGCTGCCAGCATTTCCGGCGTGATCATGTCGCCGCACAGGATCGACACATGGCCGGTCCCAAGCAGGGTCGAAATATGCTCAATCACCCGCTCGTCTTTGAACCAGCAGGAATAGTTCAGCTTCCCGCTACAGACTTTTTCCAGTTCCTCGACCTGTTTGAGAACTTTCCCGGAGGCAGTCGCAGATCCGCTGAACTCCACAAAGTTTCGGAGTTCCTCCGCAACCGTTTCATGGTGACTTCGGAAAATCGCTGTGCATCTTTTTAGAAAATCGGCTTTCGAGATTTTGTTTCGGGCGCGGACTTCTCCTGTTCTCCAGTCGCGCTTCAGTTCGAAAATGTCGCCTGCGCCGCGCAACGCGTTCAGCAGTTTGCGCAACGCGTTGATCGCTTCGACGGTGGCGGAGTTGATATCGACCGAAATGATCTGTTTGCAGGCGTCCAGATTGCCGCTGGCAATGTCGAAGACCGAACCCGAAACGCCGATCACCGCACCATCGGCAATGCCGCCGCGCCGCAAGTTGTCCCAGAAGGCGTCGCTTTCGAAGCCTTTTTCGTTGCTGAAGGGATAGGCGAGGGTTGGTAGAGTGATCGCACCGGAGAGAAACTGGGGGGGAGGGTAGGCTGCTGCGATCACTTTGCGGTCTGACATGATCGGTGTCAGGTCGGCCTCGGGTGCCGTGAAAGTCAGGTTGGATCCGCCCATCCGGATGACATAGTCGGTTCCCGTTCTTCGTACTACCTGCCCGTATAGATTGCCCCTAATGGTGACGTGCTCTCCAGCTAAAAAAGGCATTTCATCCTCCCAGATACTTAAGCAACCTTAGGGGATGGTATACGTTTTTACTCTCATGAGTCGAATTTTGATCGTATCCAGTGATGGAGTTTGTCCATCACCGTCAGAACGGCAAACACCGCCAGGAAGCCTGCAAAGAACCTGACATCCGTCAGCAAGGTGCCTTTGGTCAGGTCCCATTGCCGCAGCTCCCGATTGGTCAGGGTCCAAGTGTAATAGGCAGCGGCGGTGAGGGCACCGGACAGCACGAGGGACGTTGCAATCGTTAGCCAAACGGGTTTGCCTGCGGGATTCGGGGCGGGCTGTCCGCTCATTTCAGAGCCCTCGCGGTTGTGAGATCTGCTTTGAAAACCAGCAGATCGTCCAGCCGTTCCACGTCCCCTTCAAGCTCGATATAGAGTGCCAGCAGGGGCTTGATCTCCTCGCCCAGAAGCTTGCCATGCTGGTCGGCCATCAGAAAGAAGTTTCTGCCCGCCACGGGTCCTGTGGAGACAAAAACAGGCGGGACACCGCCGGTCAGGCACAGATCCGCGCACGCTTTGTGGGCAAGGCCGCGGCCGGGGCGCATGGCGCCTGCATAACATTTGCCGTCGCAGATTTCCCCGGTCAGCTTCCAGCGGCCCAGAGGCACGGGCGGGGCGGGGGTGAAACCGTCAAGACGATTGGGCACTGCCTCGTCAAGGGCGGTGACCTTGCCCACCTGCAGCATGGTCAGATCGCCCCGGTTGACCGGAATACCGCGCAGCATCACAGGATTGGAGCCGTGGGTTTCCGCTTGGCCAAAGACACCGCGCTTGCCTTGCCCTGCAAGCATATAGGTGCGTGGCGGCGTGCTGCCCTCGCCCGGCACCCGGAAAACAGGATAGGGCTGCAGCTCCAGAAGACCGGCCTGATCGAACCGGTTGCCCCATTGGAAGCCGCCATTGCCCGGATCGCCAGCTGACGCGGACAGGAACAGGGCGGCAAGGCCCATCCCCCCGGCAAAGCAGACGGCAAAAACGAGCAGAAAGACAGCGAGCTGTCGAGGCACCGCATTCAGATAGCCGACATAAAAGGGAGCAGCCCTGGTTTGTTTCCAGCTCATGCGGCATCTCCGATCACGACAGGGTCCACATGGGTGCCTGGAGGCAAGGCTTTGGGATCCAGCAGAATAGTTCTGCCGACAAGTTTCAACCGGTAGGTGGCGATTTTTTCAGTGAAGGGCGCCGGTGCGCAGCCATCGGCCAGATTGTACTGATAGCCATGCCAGGGGCAGGTTATGCAGCCCCACAGGACCTTGCCCTCTCCCAGTGGTCCGTTCTGGTGGGCGCAGGCATTGGTGATGGCCGACAGCTTGCCGTCATATTTGAAAATGGCGACCCGCTCGTCCTCTGCCAGGGTCACGACCTTGGCGCAGTCCTCGTCAATCTCGTCCACCTCGCCAGCGACCAGCCAGCCCTGGTTTTCCAGGGAAGCCCGGGCGGTAACCCCGCCGCGTTCACGCTGTGCTTCCAGGCGGCCGGTGGTAAAATGCAGGCCGCAGACAAGGACAACACTGGCGCTGACAAGTGCGGTGAAGACCGGATCGGCGGGGCCCTGCAAGGCACCGAGCGCCACATGAAGGACCACAAACACATAGCCTGCATAGATCGACATATGCAGCGCCTTCCAGAGCGGGGCGCCGAGAAAACTCAGCCAGAAATCATGGCTGATGGCCGCCAGCACAAACAGGATCAGGAGTGCGGCGATACCGAAGGTTTCAAACGGAAACCCGAGCACTTGGCCGTAGCTGGTATTGGAGGACAAGAGCGCGGTGTATTTGTCCGTCGGGGAAAAGTTGAAGTACCAGCCGAGAACATAATTGGCATGGACGGCGGCGATACAGGCCGTCATCACGCCGAAATGGCGCCGGTTGTAGAGCAGGGGCAGAAACCTGCGGTCCAGCCGGGCGAGCGGGCCAATGCACAAGATAACGGTCAGCATCAGGAAGGCGCAGCTGCCAAAGGCGCGCATGCGCAGGATCGCCCCGTCAAGCGGCTTTGTCACCTCCGCAAATCCGGGGGCAAGGCGGATATAGACGTAAAGATAAAGTGCGGCGGCCAACAGCAGCACCGCGTCATAAAAAATCTTGTTCCGGTTCCACAGGACCGGCGTGTATTGAACGCTCATCGGGCGCCCTCCTGGCCCTGTTCCGGGGCTTGGATCAGGATGGCAGGCCGGTCTGCAGGCGGTGTCTGGCGCAGCGCGAGCAAAGTGAAAAAGGCCAGCGGCAGCAGGAGGCCGAGCACGGTCCAGAGGCGCGCATGGGCGGTGCGGTGGGCCCGTTTCATGGGTGGTCCTCCCCGGTGAGTTCCAGTTGAATCCAGCGGTAGATCACCAGCGGCCAGAGCAGGCAGATGCCCGGAATGAGAAGTGGCCGGAACGCGTAGGAGCCCCGTGCGGACGGCTCCACCCGGTCGATGCCGACGGCGAGAAACGCCACGGCGACAACGCCGCCAGCGATCAGATAGTAGCGGCCAAGGTCCAGAAGGAAAGCGCTCATGCCCGGATGTATCCTTCCCGCCTGGTGGAGGCATTTCGGCCGGGCCTGGGCGGTCTTATGCGCTGGCCGCCAAATGCGGAACTTTCTCAATGGGTGCGATGATACAGAAGCAGATTCCTTAACGGAAACTCAAGTCAAAAGCGGAGGAGAGTCCCATGCGGGCTCCCAGATGGTCGGCCAGCGCGACAGAGAGCGCCCGGCAATCCGGCCAGACATGGGACGAGACGGGTTTCTGGCTGCAGGATCTCAGTCAGTGGCCAGCTGCGCGAGGTCCTGCAGGATTTCTTCTGCCTGTTCGGGGCGGGAGGCGATTTCCAGAACCAGTTTTTTGCGCACTGCTTCGGCAAAGGTGCGGGCGCTGTCGGCGGTCACCACAAAGGCGGCCGGGCCGCCGATGATCTCGTCATAAAAGCGCTGCTCCAGATCATAGGAGACCGGACGGCCTGAACAGTGGCGGCACAGGACCGCAAGGCCGTTGATGACAATGCCAGCTGAGACAACCGCGTCCCGGGCTGTGCGGATCGGCGGTCCGTTCCAGTTGTTGGCGCTGTCGGCGGACAAATCAATCACCCGGCGCAAGCCCTGATATTGATTGGTTTCGATCAGCTCCTTGCCTTTCAGCAGGGCGGCGCCAATCGCGTTGCGACCATAGGCCCGGCGCGGGGCCTCCATCAGCCGGGCGGCAAACGCTTCTGCCGACGGTTTGCTGTCAATGACGCTCCAATCGACCACCACGTCCTGGGAGCTGCTGTCCGCCCATTCCACATAGGTTACGGCGATCTTGCCATAGGCGTTGCCCAAAATCGCGTTCAGCACAGATGGGTCCGTAATCGCCTCGGCGTATCCGCGCCGCTGAAACCGGATTTCGGCCTCGTCAATTGAGCCGGTGGCATCTGCAAGCAGCACAAGTTCCAGGTCGAGCTCTTCGGCCCTGGCGGGACATAGCGCAACGAGGCACCAGATAAGGGCAACAAAGGCATTCCGCATCATGTCCGCTCCTCAAGCCAGTGGCACCGCAGGGTAGCTAGGGCGGTGGGCGGGAAGGAAAAGCAGACCACACGCCGTGAGGCCAGAATTTGGGCACCTTGCCTGACACGCGGGCACGTCTGGCAGGCGCTGGCACGAGCTGCTGGGGGGAGGCCATGTTTTGCCATGCCAGTTTCATCCGGGCGTACGCTTTAGAACACTCGACCTCATCCTGAGGAGAGATGTAAGCGCAGTCGCGAAGGATTTGCCGCCTGTCCGGTGTGTCTGCTCGCTCTTTCGAGATGTGCCTCCGGCCTTCCTCAAGATGAGCGAGTGTGTGGGGGGATTTGAGAAGACGGTGCGCCGCATATTCCGCGCCGTCCTGGACCTGATGTGGGACCTGTTTTGTAACCAGCGCTTTTTTAAGGTCCCGGCGCGTTGGCCGGGACAGCGAAGTGCATGGAAGCCGGAAGGGCCGAATAAGCGAAGACCTGCCTGCACACGCACGGGAGCGCCCGGACGGACCGCTTTGAGGCCGTATCTGCTGTTTGGTCAGAGCCTGATCAGGCGACGGCGCGGGCCAGGGCGCATTGGGACCATAGATCATTGATCGAATTGGCCAGATGCTCGATATCGGCGGCCGTGTGGAGCGGGGTTGGCGTGAAACGCAGGCGCTCGGTGCCGACCGGCACGGTCGGGTAATTGATTGGCTGCACATAGATGCCATAGGTCTCCAGCAGGATGTCGGAGATCCATTTGCATTTTTTGGCATCGCCCACCATGACCGGAACGATATGGCTCGGGTTTTCCATGTGGGGAATACCGCGCTTGTCCAGCGCCGCGCGCAGCTGGGCAACCTTGTCCTTGTGGGCCTTGCGCTCGAACGGGCTGTCCTTCAGATGCCGGATCGACGCGGTCGCGCCAGCGGCCAGGGCGGGCGGCAGGGCGGTTGTGAAGATAAAGCCTGAGGCGAAGGAACGCACGAAATCGATGATCGTGCGGCTGCCGGTGATATAGCCGCCCATGACACCAAAGGCCTTGCCGAGCGTGCCTTCAATGATGCTGAGGCGGTCCATCAGGCCGTCGCGTTCGGCAACGCCGCCGCCACGCGGGCCATACATGCCGACCGCATGCACTTCATCCAGATAGGTGAGGGCGCCGAATTTGTCGGCCACGTCGCAGATCTTCTCAATGGGGGCAATGTCGCCATCCATGGAATAGACGCTTTCAAAGGCGACCAGTTTGGGCGCGGCGGGATCGTCCGCGGCCATCTGGCGTTCGAGATCCTCATAGTCATTGTGCTTGAAGATCCGCTTCTCGCAGCGCGCGTGGCGGATGCCTTCGATCATGGACGCATGGTTCAGGCTGTCGGAATAAACGATCATGCCAGGCACTTGCGAGGCAAGAGTGCCCAGGGCGGCCCAGTTGGACACATAGCCGGAGGTGAAGATCAGGGCGGCTTCCTTGGCGTGCAGATCCGCCAGTTCCCGCTCCAGCAGCACATGATAGTGGTTGGTGCCGGAAATGTTGCGTGTGCCGCCGGCCCCGGCGCCGCATCTTGCGATCACGTCCTGCATGGCGCCGACGACCTTTTCGTGCTGGCCCATGCCCAGATAGTCATTGGAACACCAAACGGTGACGTCCTGCGTGGACCCGTCTTCCCGGTAGCGGACGGCGCGTGGAAAGTTTCCGGACATGCGCTCAAGATCAGCAAAAACCCGGTAATTCCCATTTTCGTGAAGGGTGCTCAGGCGCTCCTCAAGATACGCATTCACGTCCATTCTGCCGGTCCTCTTTGTCACCGGTTCCATGAAACCGGCGCCTCTGTTTCCTCACCGTCCGAGTTCGCGTCCTCGCGACGTCTTGTGTCAGGTCCACTGCCTTCAAACTGCCAGATTAGCAGGTACCTTTAACTTATTCAAAACTGCATAATCAGACGGGCTGCCTTGATCAAGGTCAAACACGCCGGATGCGTCTAAAAGTCATAGAGTTGGCGGCCCGTGCCAATTGTCCGGTTTCGCCCATATGGTCCGTCAGATCCTTCTGCAGATGTGAAGCGACGATTTTAGAATGATTCTATTTCGTTAAAGATAGGTATTGCTTTCGCAATGTAAACATGAATACTCGTTCATGTTTCAAAATTCAGGGGCTTAAGGTGACCAAACCGGCCAAAGATGCAGACATGCCGCCCAAGGTAGTTTCCAACCAGCCGAAAACGGCACGAGGTGAAGCGACCAAAAAGGCGATTCTTGGGGCTGCCGAGCGTGTGATCGGGGCCAATGGCTACAATGATGCCTCCATTGGACAGATCACCAGCGAAGCCGGTGTCGCGCAGGGAACGTTCTACATCTATTTCAAAACGAAGGAAGATGTTTTTTCCGAACTGGTTCTGGAAATGGGACGGTTGGTGCGTCATTCCATTGCCGAGGCGACATCCGGCCTCAAGGACAGGCTGGATGCGGAAAAGGCCGGTTTGCGGGCCTTTCTGGAATTCGTTCAGGCGCATCCGGACCTCTACCGGATTGTCCAGGAGGCCCTCTTTGTCGATCCGCACGCTTACCGGGAATATTACACAGCCTTTGCCAAGGGTTACCGCAAAGGCTTGCGGGTGGCTGAGAGCGCCGGCCAGATTTCTGCTGGCGAGGCGGATATCCGGGCCTGGGCGCTGATGGGCATTGCCCGGGCGCTGGGTGAGCAGCTGGTGGTGTTTGAAACCAAAACATCGATCCCCGATCTTTTGGACAGCGCCTATGACCTGATCGAAAACGGGCTCAAACCGTGAAGAGCCTGCGCGGTCTTGTCGAGACGGAGCGCCGCAACGGCGCTTTCTGGATCTGGCTAAACCGTCTGGAACGCCACAATGCGCTTGTGCCAGACCTGTTGTCCGGTTTGACGGCGGCGCTTGACGCGGCTGAAGAGGCGGGACCATCCGTCCTTGTGCTTTCGGGACGCGGCGCAAGCTTTTCAACCGGCGGCGATATTTCCGGGTTTCTGGACAAGTCCGGCTCGCTGGCGGCCCTTCACGCCTATGCGGACCAGCTGGTTGATGCGCTTCACGATGTGATCCTGCGGCTGTTGTCGTTTCCGGTACCAGTGCTGGGGGCGGTCAACGGTCCGGTCACCGGTGGTTCTACCGGGCTTATGCTGGCGGCCGACATGGTGGCCATGAGCGAGACGGCCTTTGTGCAGCCCTATTATGGCACGGTCGGTTTCGGGCCCGACGGCGGATGGACCGCACTTTTGCCGGACCGGGTGGGAACCGCAAAGGCGCTTGAAATCCAGTATCTGAACACGCGGATTTCAGCGCACGAAGCGCTTGATCTGGGACTGGCCAGTGCCATTTGTCCGCGCTCTGAACTGGAGGCGCAGATGGACCGATGGACCGGGCTGATCTCGGCCCAGTCTGCGCTTACGCACCGGGCTACGCGATCTGGGGTTTGGGATGCGCACCGCATCGCCGAGGTCCGCACGCGGCTGGACCAGGAAAAGGCCCGGTTTCTGGAGCTGATCACCCTGCCGCAGACGCTGGCCGGGATGAAGGTTTTCACACAAAAAAGGGCCTGAGGCGTTCGCGGCCAAGGAAGACCAGGTGCTGGGAGGACACATGGAGTTTTTGACGGATATGGCTGCAAAACGGGCGGAGCTGACGCCGGAGGCCATCGCCTTTCTGGATCACGGCAGCGGCCGGTCTTTCACTTTCGCCGAGATCAATGACCGGGCCTCAAGGCTTGGCCGCATTCTCCTGAGCCGGGGCCTTGAACGGGGCTGCCGGGTGGCGGTTCTGTGCCACAATCACCCTGATTTTTTTGTCGCTCTGTTTGCTGCTCAGAAGACCGGCATCCTGCTGGTGCCGCTCAACTGGCGTCAGCCGGTGGCCGAGTTGCAGCCGGTTCTGGAGGCTTCAAAGGCGAGGCTTCTGTTTGCCGATGAGGCTTTTGCCGCACCTGCGCGTGCGCTTGCTTCAAGGGCTGGTTTGGAGGTGTTGCCAATTGGAGCGGGGGACGGTTCCGCCAGCCTTCTGGATCCTCTTCTGGCAGAGGCCGGTTACGGGCCGGTTGGCGGCGGCCGGATCAGGGCGCAGGACCCTTGGTATCTCCTGTTCACCTCCGGCACGACCGGATTGCCCAAGGCGGTGATCCAGACGGGCGCAATGGCCTATGCCAATATGATCAATTATTGTCAGGCCACCGGGCTCAGTATCGGGGAAAAAGGTGTCAATTTTCTGCCGCTCTTTCACACGGCTGGAATCAACCTTCCGACCTTGCCGATTTTTCTCAATGGCGGCCAGTCAGCGGTTTTGCGCAAATTCGATCCGGAAACGGTGCTCTCCCTGATGGATCAGGGCGATGTGACGGCTTTCTTTGGTGTGCCTGCCATCTATCAGGCCCTGGAAACGTCGCCGCGGATCGCCAGCATCGATTTCAGCGCCGTGAAGTCGCTTGGCTGCGGTGGGGCGCCGGTGCCCGAGCATCTCCTGAGGGCTTTTCAAACGCGGGGTGTCACCATCTGTAATGGCATGGGCATGACAGAGACCGGCCCGACGGTGTTCCTGATGGACAAGGCTCATGCGGACGCAAAGATTGGCTCTGTCGGCAAAGCGCAAATCCTGACCGATGTGCGGCTGGTTGATCGCGAGGGCGCTGTTGTTGCTGGGGCGGGGGAAGGCGAGGTTCAGTTCCGCGGCCCCAACATCACACCCGGCTATATGGACAACCGGGAGGCAACGGACGCCGCGTTCACGACGGATGGCTGGCTGACATCCGGCGATGTCGCGCGGCGCGATGAGGACGGGTATTTTTTCATCATCGACCGGATCAAGGACATGTATATTTCCGGCGGCGAGAACGTCTATCCGGCGGAAGTGGAAAAGGTTCTGGTCAGCCATCCGGCGGTTCAGGAAGCGGCCGTGGTCGGCGTTGCAGATGCCAAATGGGGCGAGTCCGGAGTGGCCTTTGTGATCCTGCGCCGGGGCGAGAACCTGGACACGAGCACACTTGGCGGCTGGTGCCGCAGCCAGCTTGCGCCCTACAAGATCCCGAAAAGGTTCACCATTGTGGAAGACATGCCGCGCACCGCCGCTGGCAAGGTCCGCAAGAACATTCTGAAGGACACGTTTGAGGCTTTGCCTGACACCGCTTTTCAACCGGAGACCGCTTAGACCATGACCGCCGCCGCTGACGCCCCGTGCGGGGCTACTTTCACCTGGACACCTGCCCAGGCGGATTTTGATGCTTTTGCGCGCCTTTCAGGGGATGACAATCCGATCCATGTGGATCCAGAGTTTTCCGCCCGCACCCGGTTCGGGCGCACCGTCTCCCACGGCATGCTGCTTTATACGCGGGTCTTTGGCCATCTCATGGCGCTGTATCCGGGCCGGACACACACGCTGCAAAGCCTGATGTTTCCCAATCCCGCCTATGCGCAAGAGGAACTGACCCTTTCGTTCAAAGAAGCTGCGGACCTGCCGGGCCGGATCATCATCGAGGTGACGCGCACGCAAGACGGCGCGGTGACCCTGTCGGGGGTCTGTGATCTTGGAGAGGCCGCATGACGCTGGAACTAGGGCAAACAGCGGGCCTCACCCGCAGCTATACGGATCAGGATATGTGCGACTTCGCCCGTTTGTCCGGCAATCCTGAGGCCATTCCTGCGACCGTTCCGGGGCCGTTGATAGGCGGCCTGTTCTCCTATCTTCTGGGGGTGGAGCTGCCTGGCCGGGGCACGAATTACTTAAAGCAAAGCCTGGAGTTTCTGGCGCCTGCGCCGGTCGGGCAAGAGCTGAGCGCCACGGTGACCATCACCCGGCTGCGGCCGGAAAAACATCTGGCCGATCTGGAAACCCGGTGTGTTGCCGCAGACGGAACGGTGATCTGCCAGGGCCGGGCCCTTGTCTATGTGGAAGATGTGGGCAAGGGCTGAGTCCGGCCCAAACGTCAATCCCCTTCGGTCACGGCGGTCTTTTCGGGCCAGAACGCCACATGATCCCTGAGAAGGCGGCTTGCGGGAACAGGCTCGCGGTAGACCCAGCCGATTTCCCGGCCTTCAAACGCAAGATACCCTGCAGTGCCCTTGATCGGACAAAAGGTGGTTCTGTCGAGAGGGGTCAGACTGCCGAGGCAATCTGCCTCAGGCAGATAGAACACCGGGTCATAGACGGATTTTCCGATTTCCAGGACCCGGAGCGCGGTCCGGCTGTCTGCCAGAAGCGTTCCGCCAGCCAGGACGCGGATGCGGCGCGGAACCGGCTTGATCACCATCAGGTGGCCCGGGTCGTTCGGGTTGCGGATGGCGCCGTCAAAAGCGGGAAGGGCAGCGTTCATCGCCGGTCTCCAATGGGGGCATTCCTTTTGGACAGCAAAAGACATGTGGTGGCGGGCGGCAGATCGCAAGGGCACGGGCTGGTTTTGCAAAGGGATTTTGAGACGCACCGGCCCTGTTTCAGGCACCTCGCGACCGCAAGGTGTTCGATTGAGGCTTGAAAAGTCTGCCGAACCCGGCTCAAACAGATCAAACCTGTCCAAACGGAAGAAGTGAGACCCAGATGACCATGCAGCCGGCCGACCTCCTGTCCCACCTGTTTTCAAAGGCAGTGGAGGTCGCGGACCCGATGCAGAGCCTGTCGGCCTTTCTGCCGGAAAAACCGGCTGGCCGCTGTGTGGTGATCGGGGCAGGCAAGGCCTCGGCCCGCATGGCGGAGGCGGTGGAGGCGGCCTGGGGCCCGTGCGAGGGACTGGTTATCACCCGCTATGGCTATGGGCGCCCTTGTGTGGGGATTGAGATTGTCGAAGCGGCCCATCCGGTGCCGGATGAGGCAGGATTGCAGGCAACGCGCCGGATGCTGGCCCTGCTGGAGGGACTGGGGGACGGCGACTTTGTGCTGGCGCTGATTTCGGGGGGGGCATCGGCACTGCTGACGGCTCCGGCCGGGGCCATCACCCTGGCGGAAAAACAGGCGGTCAATCAGAGCCTTTTGGCGTCTGGAGCGCCCATTGGACAGATGAATTTGGTCCGCAAACACCTGAGCGCCGTCAAGGGCGGCCAACTGGCTGCGGCCTGCGCCCCGGCTTCCATGCTGGCGCTGCTTCTGTCCGATGTGCCGGGGGACGATCCGGCGGAGATTGGCTCCGGGCCGACGGTGGGCGACCGCAGCACAGCGTCAGAGGCTGCCGCGATCCTGGAGCGCTGGGGTCTCAGCGTGCCGGCCTCCGTGTCGGCGGTTCTTGCGGGACCGACCGCGGTGTTGCCGCCTGATGACGCAAGGTTGTCCCGGGTGACCAATACGATTTTTGCGGCCCCGTCCCAGTCGTTGGAGGCGGCAGGGGCGCGGGCCGGGGCGGCGGGCTGTGACGTGGAGATCCTCGGTGATGCGCTGGAAGGCGAGGCGCGGGACGTGGCCCGCGAGCATGCGGCGCTTGCCCTTGCCCGGCAGACCAGCAGGAAGGGCAAGGACCGCCCCCTGGTGTTGCTTTCCGGCGGCGAGCTGACCGTGACCCGCACCGGTTCGGGCGTTGGCGGGCCGAATGCGGAATATGCGCTTGCCCTGGCGCTGGCCCTGAACGGCGCGGCGGGCATTCACGCCATCGCCTGCGATACGGACGGCGTGGATGGGGCCGCTGAAGTGGCCGGTGCCAGGATCGGGCCGGACACCCTTGAAAAGGCGCAGGCGGCAGGCATCCCGGCTGCGGCTGCGCTGGAAAAGAATGACGCCCATACGTTTTTTGAGCGGATCGGGGATCAGGTCGTCACAGGACCGACATTGACAAATGTAAATGATTTCCGTGCCATATGGATTTCATAGAGCACTTCCAGCAAAAGTGGTTTCCGGTTTTGCGTCCGCATGCGGGAGAGACGATTGTCAGAAGAGTGGTGCTAAAGGAAAGGCTCCGGCGGCATCACAGCCAGACCGGGGGACGCCGGTGCAGCTTGAAAAGGTCTAGCGGAAGAGGCAATGTCCGAAGTCACGATCACACGCGCGGTGCGCATGCCCGACCCGTTCCGGATCGAGCGGTTTCAATCCAACCCCAAGCTGGGGCCGCGTCTGTTGTTTTTCAGTGGCGGTTCGGCGCTCAACGGGGTGTCGCAATGTCTTAAACGCTACACCCATAATTCCATCCATCTGGTGACACCGTTTGATTCCGGCGGCAGTTCCCAAGGCCTGCGCCTGGCCTTCAACATGCCTGCCATCGGTGATCTGCGCAGCCGTCTGATGGCGCTGGCCGATGAGACGGTGCTGGGCCATCCGGATGTGTTCCGCCTGTTCACGCACCGCTTTGCCAAATCCGCGCGGCCAGAGGATCTGGGCGGAGAACTGGATGCGATGATTGCCGGCACCCATGCGCTGGTGGAGCCTATCGACCAGCCGATGCGCATTCTGATCCAGAACCAGCTCGGCATGTTCCGGGCGGCCTGCCCAAAGGGGTTTGATCTGCGCGGGGCAAGCATCGGCAATCTCATTCTGGCTGGGGGCTATCTCAACCAGAACCAGCAGTTGGAGCCGATCATCTTCCTGGTGTCCAAGCTCGTGGGGGTGCAGGGCACCGTGCGGGCGGTGACCGACGACAATCTCCATCTGGGGGCGGAGCTTGCCAATGGCGAGGTAGTGATCGGCCAGCATCTTCTGACCGGCAAGGAACATCCGGCGCTGCGCTCGCCGATCAAGGATTTCTTTTTGAATCACGGCCTGAAGGTGAAAGACCCGGCGACCTCCCGCTTTCCGGAGCGCAACCGCTCGCTGATCCAGTCTGCCGATCTGGTCTGCTATGCCCCGGGCAGCTTTTACACCAGCCTGATGGCCAATCTTCTCCCCGAGGGCGTGGGACGGTCCGTTGCGGCCCGCACGGTGCCGAAAATCTATGTGCCGAGCCTCGGAGAGGACCCGGAAGCGGGCGGCCTCACGCTGGCCGACAAGGTCCACACGCTGTTGACCTATCTGCACCGGGACGCCGGAGCCGATTGTCCGGTTCACCGGCTGCTCAATTTTGTCATAGTCGATGCAAGTGTGCCGGAAGGCGCGACCGCTGAGATCAGCGCCCGGGGGATCACGGTCTTAAGGCTGGATCTGGTGAGCAAAGACTCGGCGCCTTTCTATGATCCCATTCCGCTGTGTGAGGCGCTGGTGTCGCTCGCGTGATGCGGGCAGGGGAGAGTTGGTCTCTTTTGTTTCATGGCTGGCGTTGGAACGCGGCTCTGCGAGCACGTATACCCCCGCGCCGTCCGGGCCTTGAGCCGGGACCCCTGCCGCTGCAACAGAGTGCGGGGTCTTGTTCAGATGGGTAGAAGGGTCCCGGCTCAGGGCCGGGGCGGCATGGTAGGCTTGGCTGGGGAGTGGATCTCCCCCTTTGCCTCATCTTGAGGAGGATCGTCAGGTCCGTCTCGAAAGATGGGCGGCACGTTCAGAATAAGCGGCCTATCCTTCGAGACAGGTTTGCGGCCTTCTTCAGGACAAAGGGGGCGAACGGCTCAGGCTTTGGAAAGAGGCCGTGCGAGCAAGAATGCCCCCGCGCCGTCCCGGCCCTGAGCCGGGGCTACTGCCGCCGATACAGAGCGACGGGTTTTGTCCAGATAGGCCAGTAGGGTCCCGGCTGAGGGCCGGGACGGTATGGAACTCCTGGCTGAGTTTCAGACACTTTACCAGAGTCGACCGCTTCGTCGTGCAGGATGCGGCGAAACGGAGATCCGGGGGCGGGGTGCTTGAAAAGCGCGCTTACAGCTTGGGGTCCCGAAACGGTTTCCAGATATGTTTTGCCGCGAATTCAGAGGGTTGCCGCACTGCGAAAAAAGTTTTTTCGTTTACAAAACCGATTTTGTTGACTTCCGAAACCGGTTTTGGAACACTTAAAATTAATCAGAGGCCGCCCCGTGTCCCATCGGGAGCAGGCCCGGAACCGGGCTTGAGGCCCATCGGGAGGATGCATGTCGCGCGCAAGAGGGTCCGTGACCATTGACGACGTGGCACGCCATGTGGGCGTGGCCAAGGGAACGGTGTCGCGCGTCCTCAACAACTACACCGACATTTCCGAAGGGACCCGCAAGCGCATTTTGAAGGCGGTGCAGGATCTCGGCTACCAGCCGTCGGCAACTGCGCGCAACTTGAAGCGGGGGCGCCAGGACACACTTGGCATCGTGATCCCGGTGGGTCATGGCAACGGCGCGGATCCGTTTCTGGCCGAGTTCATCGATGGCATTGCCCGGGCGCTGGACGAACTGGGGCTCGATCTTCTGGTGACCACGGCCCATTCGCGTGATCACATGATTGCGACCCTCAAACGGCTGATCGCGCGGCGCAAGGTTGACGGCTTTATCGTCACGCGCACGGAAGTGGATGATCCGCGCATTGCCTATCTGCGCGACCATAATTTCCCCTTTGTCGCCCATGGCCGCACCGGTGAGCCAGCCAGCTACGCCTGGTTCGACATTGACAATGAAACGGCCTTTGCGGACGGGGTCCGCCATCTTTACAGCCTCGGACATGCGCGGATCGGGTTTCTGGGCGGTCCGCTGGAGCTCAATTTTGCCCGCCAGCGCCGGGACGGTTACCGCCAGGGGCTGGCCGCGCTCGGGGTCGCACCGGACCCGGACCTTGAGAGCCTTCAGGTCCTCAGCGAAGCGGGCGGTTTGGCAGGCGCACAGGACCTGCTGTCGCAGCCCGTGCCGCCGACCGCCCTGTTATGCGCCACCGATTCCCTGGCCATCGGGGCTGTTCAATTCTGCCGCAAATTCGGTCTCAGGGCCGGATCGGATGTGACGGTGATCGGCTATGACGGCCTGCCGGTGGGTGAATATCTTGATCCACCGCTAACGACCTTTTCACAAAGCGCGCAGGAAGCGGGCGGGCGGGTTGCCCGCATGCTGGTGGATGTTCTGAACGGCAAACCGCCCCAGAACCTTCAGGCGCTTGCAAAAGCAAAACTGATCCGGCGCGCCTCCGATGGCGCGCCTTCCATGACACCGGATGCACTCGCACAGGTGCTCCGGGACCGGCTGAACCAACAGCCGCTTTCTTAAAAGAAGGAGACTGAGAATGTTTGGGAGGACGAAATTCCTGGCCGCAGGCCTTGCGGGGCTGGTCGCCCTTGGCTTGAGCGCAGCGCAGGCCGAAACCCTTCGGTTCTGGACCACGGAAGAACAGCCCGAGCGGCTGGCCAAGCAGGAAGAGATGGCTGCGGCCTTCAAGGAGAAGACCGGCATTGAGGTTGAGGTCATTCCGGTGTCGGAGTCCGATCTCGGCACGCGGGCAACGGCCGCCTTTGCCGCCGGGGATCTGCCGGATGTCATCTATCACACGCTGCAATATGCGCTGCCCTGGGCCGAGGCCGGTATTCTGGACACAGAAGCAGCGAGCGAAGTGATTGAGACCCTTGGCGTTGAAACCTTCGCGCCCGGTGCCGTCAACATGGCATCCTTTGAGGGCGAATATGCCTCCGTGCCGGTGGATGGCTGGACCCAGATGGTTATCTACCGCAAGGACCTGTTTGAGGAAAACGGCCTGGCCGCGCCCGACAGCTATGAGAACATTCTGGCCGCCGTCGAAAAGCTGCACAATCCTCCGGAGATGTTCGGGTTTGTGGCCGCGACAAAGATCGACGAGAATTTCATGAGCCAGGTTCTGGAGCATGTGCTGCTGGCCAACGGGGTAACCCCGGTGGATGGCAAGGGCTTCAAGCCGCTGGACGAGAAGAAAACCATCGAGGCGCTCGACTTCTACAAGGCCATCGCCAAGGCATCGCCTCCGGGAGACCTATTCTGGAAACAGTCGCGGGAACTTTATTTTGCTGGCAAAGCGGCCATGATCATATGGTCACCCTTCATTCTGGATGAGCTGGCCGGACTGCGCGACAGTGCGCCCCCGACCATCAATGACGACCCGGCGTCCAGGGAACTGGCCTCCAAGACCGGCATCGTGACGACCTTGCGCGGACCCTCCAACCCCGATGGCGCAGCCTGGGGGGATATCCGGTATTTCGGCATCACCAATGACGCCGACACAGAGGCAGCGATGCAGTTTGTCGAGTTCTCCATGGATGAGGGCTATCTGGCGACCCTGTCGATTGCGCCGGAGGGCAAGTTCCCGATCCGCCGGGGCACGGCTGATAACCCGTCTGCGTTTGTGGAAGGCTGGTCGAAACTGCCGGTCGGGGTCGACCGAAAGGCGCCGCTGACCGATCTTTATGATCTTGAAACGATCAAGACCATTGTGGCCGGTCTCGACACGGCCAGCCGCTGGGGGGTGAAAGAAGGCCAGCTTTCGCTTGCGTCCAAGATCATCAACAGCCAGGTCATCAACCGCCTTGTGCGCGAATATATCGATGACGAGCGCGATGCGGCGGCCACCGTTGCCAAGCTCAATGAGGAACTGGCCAAGATCCAGTAAGACTCGGCTGCCGGTACCGCTCTGTCAGAGCGGTGCCGGTTTTACGCCAAAGGGCTGGCTATGACGCCGGAAGAGGTGGTGTGCACCGGCTCTTTTCCCTTTCTGCTGGGCCCACGGGGCGCGTGGGCGGGGACTGTTCTCCGGACCGGCTGTGTGCCTGCGCCGGAGCCGGGCAGGTGCCGGCCCCATCGATCAGACCAATCAACACCCAAAGAACAACCCGGAACGGGATCCAGAGCAAGATTCATGAGTGCACAAACCGATCAGCGCGACAATCAAGGGCCGCCCAAAGGCGTTGGCCCCATGCAGCGCCGGGAGATGTGGCTGGCCTATCTGATGCTGGCGCCGACCTTTGCCATCATCCTGATGATTGTGGCCGGTCCGCTGCTGGCCAATTTCTGGATCAGCGTGAAACCGGTGCAGCTGGCGGATTTGCGTCCGCCGACCGTGCTCGTCAATGAACGCCTGCGTGGCCGTCCGGCTGCGCCGGGAGACAGCGCGGAGCTGGAATACCGGCTGCGCAACTCTTCAAGGGACGCAGAGATCCGCGATGTGGTCCTGCAGGATGAGATCCCGGAAGGCTTTGCGGTCACAGCCCTGCCGGCTCCTTGCGCTCTGGACGGGCGGGCACTGACCTGCCGGATCGGCACCGTCGCGCCGGGATGGCGGGAACGGCTGAAACTGGCCGGCACCGTGGACGCGGCCTTTCTGGCAGCCAGCCGTCCGGAGCGGGCGAGCACGCCGGTGGTGAGCGGGGACGCGGACAACATTCTGACCAGCTTCGACTTCACCCTTGAAAACTTCCAGCGGATCTTCAGCGCAGAGGAATTCTGGTCGGTTCTTCGGGTCACGTTCTATTATACGATCTTCGGCACCGGCGGGGCGCTGGTCCTGGGCCTGTTTGCCGCCCAGTTGCTGCACACCAGTTTTGCCGGGCGCGGTGTTCTGCGTGGTCTGTTTCTGTTTCCCTATGTCTCCCCGGTGATTGCGGTCGCCTTCACCTGGGTGGTGCTGTTCGATCCCTTTTCCGGAACGGTCAATGCGCTCTTGACCAAGATGGGCGTGGTGTCCGATCCGGTGAATTTCTTTGGCCAGCGGTCCATTCCCTTTTCGCTTTTCGGGCTGGAGCTGGAGTTCCCGCTGGCACTGACAACGGTGATCGCCTTTGAAGCGTGGCGGTATTTCCCCCTGTCCTTCCTGTTCATTCTGGCGCGCATGCAGTCGATCAACACGGACATGTACGAGGCGGCGGAAATGGACGGCGCAACGCCGTTGCAGCAATTCTGGTATCTGTCGCTGCCCCAGCTGATGGGCATCCTGTCGGTTCTGTTCCTGCTCCGCTTCATCTGGACCTTCAACAAGTTCGACGACATTTTCCTTCTGACCGGGGGCAATGCAGGCACGCGCACACTCACTGTTGATGTCTATGAGCAGGGGTTTGCCCTGTCGAATCTGGGCGCTGGCGCGGCTGTCGCGGTGGTGGTCTTTGTCGTGCTGGTCACTTTCGCCACCCTCTTCATCCGCTTTTCACCCAAGGAGGAAGGCCTATGAGCCAGGCTGGTCTCAAACCGGGCAGCGTGCTTCTGGCCGCCGTCACCGGTTTTATCTGGGGGGCGACCGGATGCGTGGTGACCGCCGTTACGCTCACCTTGATCACGGGAGAGGTGGCCTTGCCGCAGGTGACCGCTGCCGGTCTTGCCGGTCTCGCCGGTGCCCTTGTGCTGGTCTGGCGCAGTAGCTCGGCGGCCGCAGGCCTATCCGTTTGGGGGACGGCGGCAGCAGTCGTATTTCTGGTCCTCATGGCCGGGTCGTTCGCCGCGCCTTTTTCGCTGTCCCTCAGCGTTGTGCCGGTCTGGCAGGGGCTGGCCCTGATCACCCTTGTTGCCGGGATCACCTATGCCAATCACCAGTGTCTGGCGGGCGCCCGGCTCGGCACCATGAGCCGGTATGAGCGGGAGGTGGTCTATATCCGCATTGCCAAGGGGATCGGGTTCATCGTCTTTTCCATCATCGTGGCCCTGCCATTCTATGTGATGGTGATGACCTCGCTTAAGAGCCAGCAGGCGCTTCTGGCGAATCCACTGGATCTGTCCATCGACCTGTCTCAAGGGGTGAGCGGCCTGTTCCGCTCCTATGTGGAGCTGTTCACCCAGTTCAATTTCGGCCGCTATCTTCTGGTCTCCGCGTTTGTCTCCGTCGCCACCGTGGTGCTGACCCTGCTTTTCTCCGTGCCCGGTGCCTATGCGGTCTCCAGGCTGCGCTTTCCCGGTCAGGCGCTGCTGGCCCGCTCGGTGCTGCTGATCTACATGGTGCCGGCCATCGTTCTGGTGATCCCGCTTTATGCGGTCTTCTCCCAGCTGGGTCTGCGCAACACCTTGACCGGGCTTCTGATCGTCTATCCGGCCACGACCATTCCGGTCGCGCTCTACATGCTGCAGGGCTATTTCCGGGGGCTGCCGTCAGAGCTGGAAGAAGCCGGTCTGATGGACGGGCTTTCCCGGGTAGGGGTGATCCTGAAAATCACCTTGCCGTTGTCATTGCCCGCGCTTGCCTCCGTTTCTCTCTATGTCTTCATGATCGCCTGGAACGAGTTCCTGTTCGCCTTCATGTTCCTGGACGATCCGGACATTTTCACCCTGTCGCGCGGGGTTGTGTCCCTGAATTCCTCCGAGGTGCCCCGTCAGCATCTCATGGCGGGCGCGGTCATTGCGACCGTGCCCGTTCTTGTCATTTTCCTCTGGTTCGAACGCTTCCTGGTACAGGGGCTGACGGCCGGCAGCGTGAAAGGCTAGCGCGGCACCCGGCACGCGTGCCGGTTTGTGCCGGACGTGCAGCGACACATCCAGTTGGAGCGTTTCCGGCATTTGGTTGCGAAGGCAACGCTTCAGGACCCGATCTTTTTTGGAAGAGGCCGCAAAGGCCCAAGGAGAAATCTGTGAGCTACACAGACCTGGACATGAAAGCAAAATCGATCCTGATCGAAAATGATCAGGGCGGCTACACGGTGCCGACCAAGGGGCTCTATCCCTATCAGTGGAACTGGGATTCGGTCTTTGTTGCGCTCGGATTTGCGACCTTTGATCCAGACCGGGCCTGGCGCGAGATCGAGATGCTGTTCGAGGGCCAGTGGCGCGATGGCATGGTGCCGCATATCCTGTTCCGCAAGGATGATCCAAGCTATTTCCCCGGCCCGTCTGTCTGGGGCACGGATGGCGGGCCGCTGCCCAGCTCCGGTCATTCCCAGCCGCCGGTGGCCGCAACCGTGATCCGCGATCTGGTAGAGCAGGACCCCGCAGGTGCCGCCCTTGGCCGGGCGGAGGCTTTGTTTGAAAAGCTGATGGCCTGGCACCGCTGGTTCCTGGCCTACCGGGACCCTCAAGGGGAGGGCGTTCTGGCAGTCATTCACCCATGGGAATCTGGGCGGGATAACCTGCCTGACTGGGACGAAGCCCTGCGGGCCGTCGAGATACGCGATATCGCGCCTTATGAGCGCAAGGACACTTCCCATGTGGACCCGGCCATGCGGCCCCACAAGGAAGATTACGACCGGTATTTGAGCATCATGGCCGCCTGCCGGAAGGTGGGCTGGGACCCGGCTGAAGTGGCCAGTACTTGCCCCTTCTTTGTGGCGGATCCGGGGGTGACCTTCATTTTCCTGCGGGCTTGCCGGGACCTGAAAGCGCTGGCGGACAGGCTTGGCAAGGACGTGGAAAGCGCGGAGATCTCAGACTGGGTGGCCCGTCTGGAAACCGGATCACAGCGCCTGTGGCATGAGGATCTGAAAGCCCATGTTGCCTTTGATCGCAGAACTGGCAAACGCACGGACGGCCTGTCCAGCGCATCTTTCCTGGCGCTTTATGCGGGCCTTGCCGACGAGACGGTCCTGAGCGCGCTTCAGGCGCATTTCGATCGGATCTCGGCAAGGGTCCGCTATCTGATGCCGTCCTATGATCCGGACCATCGCAGCTACGAGCCGCTCAGATACTGGCGCGGGCCGGTCTGGGCGATGATCAATTATATGATCGCCCGGGGCTTTGCGGAGGCGGGCGACGGGACGCGCGCGGAAAAGCTGCGCGCCGATACGGCTGCTCTGATCAGCGCGAGCGGATTTGCGGAATATTTCAGCCCGGAAACGGGCATGGGCGCGGGCGGGGGCACCTTCTCCTGGACCGCTGCAATCTGGCTGACCTGGGCGTCGCCAACGCGTATCGAACAAGCTGCTTAACGACCGGAGAGAAAAGAACATGGGCGCTATTCAGCTCAACGGTGTCGAGAAATGGTTCGGCGATCTGCAGGTGATCAAGGGCATTGATCTGGAGATCGCGGACGGGGAATTCGTCATCTTTGTCGGTCCCTCCGGCTGTGGAAAGTCGACCTTGCTGAGGCTTATTTCCGGATTGGAGGAAACCAGCCGGGGCACGATCGACATAGACGGCAAGGATGTGACGGCGCTGCCGCCGTCGGGCCGGGGCCTGTCCATGGTGTTTCAGTCCTATGCGCTTTATCCGCATATGTCCGTGCGCGAGAATGTGGGCTTCGGCCTGAAAACTGCCGGGATGCCCAAGGCGGAGATCGACCGCAAGGTGACGGCGGCGGCCGATGTGCTCAAGCTGGATGCCTATCTGGACCGGCGGCCAAAGGCCTTGTCGGGCGGTCAGCGCCAGCGGGTGGCCATTGGCCGGGCCATTGTGCGCGAACCCAGCGCGTTCCTGTTTGACGAGCCCTTGTCGAACCTTGATGCGGCGCTGCGGGTGGAAATGCGCTTTGAGGTGGCCCGGCTGCACAAGAGCCTGGGCACCACCATGATCTATGTGACCCATGATCAGGTCGAAGCCATGACCCTGGCCGACAAGATCGTGGTTTTGCAGGCCGGGCGGATCGAGCAGGTTGGCTCGCCGCGGGATCTTTACGAGCGGCCGGACAATCTGTTCGTGGCGCAATTCATCGGGTCGCCGAAAATGAACGTGCTGCCCTGTTCCATCGAGGGGGAGCGGTTTTCGCTGCAGGGCCATGGCGGCGGCCCCTATCTGCACGCAGGTCAGCCGCAGCAGCCGGTCAAGATTGGCATCCGGCCCGAGCATATGAGCCTGGTTGCTGACGGTGCGGGCCATTGCAGCGGGACGGTGGAGGTTGCCGAATATCTGGGGGCTGACACGTTCCTTTACGTGGCGCTGGATGGTCTGGAAACGATCCTGGTGCGCATTAGCGGCAGCGAGACTGTCGAGGAAGGCGCCCGGATCGGCCTGCAGTTTGACGAAAGCCGGTTGCATTTCTTTGATGCGCAGGATCAGGCGGTCCGGTCCTGAACAATACCCAAAGCGGTCCTAAAGCGGAATGACATCGACCTTGTGGCCGGTGGTCTGTTCCCCGGCGGTGCGCAGGACGCCCTTGACCGGGGCCGCGTCGCCATAATCCCGGCCACGGGCCACGACGATGTGATCCTGGCCGACCCGGAGCGCATTGGTCGGGTCATATTCAATCCAGCCCACTTCCACACCGCACCAGGCGCGGACCCAGGCATGCATGGCATCAGCCCCTTCCAGACGGGGCTGGCCGTCCGGCGGCAGCGTTCTTAAAAAGCCGCTGACATAGCCCGCCGGAATGCCGATGCTCCTCAGGCAGGCAATCATGATGTGGGAAAAATCCTGGCAGACCCCGTGCCGGCGCTCGAAGGCCTCCAGGGCGGGGGTGTCCACGGTGGTGGCCTCCGCATCGAATTCCAGATCCACATGCAGCGCCTTGCCGACGGCTTCAACGGCCGCAACCGCGCTCATCTCCGGGGCCAGATGCTCCTGGGCATAGACCGCAAAGGCAGGGGACAGCGGCAGGCGCGGAGAGGCGGCCAGAAAATGCACCGGCTCGTCTGCGGCCAATGTTTGCAGGGCGGCCAGCTCCCGGGGCAGGGCTCTCAACGGCGGTGAGATATCTAGTTCTTCCGATGTAGCGGTCCGCTCCACCCGGGCCGAGAGTTCAAACACAAGGTCGCTGTGGGAGGTGCGGTAGACCACATCTGTCACAGCGTTGCCGAAAAAATCGGTCCGGTCCCGTCGCTCAGAAGGCCGCGGCGACAGTTTGATGCTGGATGAAATCAGACGCTGGGCCCCGGGAAGGGAGGCGGGCATCAGCCGCAGCGCATGGCGGCCCGAATTGGCCGGGCTGGCATAGTCGTAGCTGATCTCAAGACTCAGATCATAGAGCACGGCATCCTCACAACGGCTGGTCCGGTCCCCAAAAGACCTGTCCCGGCGCTTGTCCGGGAGATGACGTTCCCAGGTATGTGTCCGCAGCTGAGTGAAGACACCAGGTCAGAGCGTTTTCCCGTCTCTGCTTTTAAACGAACGGTGCTAGCGGATATAGGCATCTGACAGCTCCACCGACAAAAAGCCAATCTGGTCCCGCAGCTCTTCCAATACCTCCGGGGTCAGGGTTTCAGGGGTGGCAACCGCCAGCCGCGTATGGATCTGCAGCACCGAGCGGGCCAGATCCGACAGATAACCCTGGTCGGCGGTTTTGGGCAACTCGTCGATATGCTCCTTCATCTCCGTCAGCTGATACATGACGGAGCGCGGGTTCTTCGGGTCCATCGCCAGAAGATCGAGCACCGTTGCATGGCTGAGGGACACCGCATAGCGCCGGCTCATGGACATGGCGCTGTCACCCACTTCCAAAAGCAGTTCCAGCGCCCCGTCCGGGGCATCTGGACCGGTGAAGACGGCCAGAAGATCTGCCATGCGATGGGCCCGTTCCAGAGCCCGGCCGATGCTGAGGAACCGCCAGCCCGTGAACCGGTACATGTTTTCATGCACAAGGCCTGAGAAGCCGGTGATCTTGCGTAGAAGAAGGCCCATGGCGGCAGGAACATCCACACTTGTCAATTTGTCCCGTTTGGCGTTGACCGCACTCTGGTTCAGGTCGTTCAGCGCCAGCCATCCATCGACCGAAAACCGGTCCCGCACCTTGCTGGCGCTGTAGACGGCCGATTGCAAAATGGCAAGAAGCCCCTCGGGCACCGGTGCGTCCGGGGCGACGCCGATCGCCTCCAGATGCTCCGCCGTTCCTGCCACCAGCGGGGCGTCGGGATCAACGGTTTCCATCAGCCGGGCGTGATAGGCCCGCAGCAGCCGGACTGCCCCTTCAGCCCGTTCCACATAGCGGCCAAGCCAGAAGAGATTGTCGGCGGCCCGTGATGGCAGGGCACCGGACTGGGATTTGAAAAACGGGGATTCAATCTGGTGCAGCAGCGTGTCGCGGGCAGGCTGGTGGCCGCCAACGATCCAGACATCGGCCGCTGAGCCGCCAGACTGCATGGCGATGGCGCTGGCACTATCCGCCTCGCCGATCCGGGCGAAGCCGCCGGACATGACTTCCCAGCCTTTCTGGGTACGGGCCAGAAAGACGCGTAGGCTCATGGGACGGGGCACCAGCTGCCCGCCGCTATAGGCCGGGGTAGTGGACAGGGTAACGGCTTCCTGTGCGACAAGCTGGCCCTGTTCCGTTTCGATCCAGCTTTCCAGAACCCCTTTGCGGAACTTGTCCGATTCCCGGCCGAGAAAATCGGTTTTCGAGGAGGTGAAAGGCAGCGCCGTGGACAGGGCCGGGCTGAACATCATGGACTCAGCATGGTCTTTCACATAAGCCCGGTTCGCGGCGTCTCCGCACCACCAGGTGGCCACATTGGGCAGTTTCAGGCTTTCGCCCAAAAGGTGCTCGCACATTTTGGGCAGAAAGGCGAGCAAAGCCCTGGTTTCCAGAATGCCGGAGCCAAGGGCATTGATCATGGTGACGGAGCTCTGGCGCACCGCCTCGACCATGCCGGGCGTGCCGATCTGGGAGATTTCGTTGAGTTCCACCGGATCTGTCCAGGCGGAATCCAGACGGCGCCACAGCACGCTGACCGGTTTGAGCCCTGCAACCGTGCGCACCATCAACCGGCCGTTTTCAACGGTCAGGTCCTCTCCTTCCAGCAGCATGAAACCGAGATAGCGGGCGATATAGGCATGTTCGAAATAGGTGTCGTTCAAGGGGCCCGGGGTCAGGATCGACACCCGGCTGTCCGGCTCGCCGCGCAGGTCCAGGAGATGGTCGCGGAAGCGGCGGAAGAATCCGGCCAGCCGGTGCACATTGGCCTTGGCAAAAAACTCGTTGAACACCCGGCCCGTGGCGACCCGGTTTTCCAGGGCAAAGCCCGCGCCGGAGGGCGCCTGGCTGCGGTCGGACAGCACCCACCAGGTGCCGTCCGGGCCCCGGCCGATTTCAAAGGCGAGGAAATGCAGGAAATGGCCGGAAGCCGGAGAGATGCCGACCAGCGGGCGCTGCCATTCCGGGCTCTGGGCAATCAGGCTGGCGGGCAGATGACCGCCGGCCACCAGCGTGTTGGCGCCGTAAAGATCGCGGGTCACCTGTTCCAGAAGCTCGGCACGCTGGATGAGGCCGTCGGCGATGACCTGCCAGTCCTGTTCGCTGATAATGACCGGGATATGACTTAGCGGCCATTCCCGTTCGGGGGTGTCATCCTGGCCATATTGGCGGAAATAGACCCCGGCATCATTGAGATACTGGTTACCCCGGGCAAAGCGGCTGTTGATATCCTCTTCGCTCAGGGCGGACAGGTGGTCGAGAAAAGGTTTCCAGACGGGCCGGACGGTCCCGTCCGGGGCCAGCAGCTCATCGGAGACGCCCGGAAAGGGCCGGTAGGCCTTCAGTAGCTCATAGCCTGTGTCACCGGTTTCCGACGTTTCATTCAAACGCATTCACATACATCCCAACCCGGCCTGCCTCTCCGCCGGTTCCTCTATATATTGTGGGGCCGTCTGAGGTCCAAGGTCAACGGAAACTCCGGATGAGGATGTTCAGGCGGCGGGGCGTAGAGACCGGGCGTGTGCCCGTGGGGCTCAAACCGGGCCAGGCGCCTGGCCTCTGCCTCGTTGCCATTGACCGGGAAGGTGTCGTAACTGCGCCCGCCCGGATGGGCGACGTGATAGACGCAGCCGCCCAGGGCATGTCCGCTCCACCGGTCGAAAATATCGAAGGTTAGAGGCGCGTCAATGGGATGCACCGGATGCAGGGCCATGGCCGGTTGCCAGGCCTTGTAGCGCACACCGGCCACCGAAGTGCCGTTTGTCTCCGTCGGCTTGAGCGGCAGCGGACGGCGGTTGCAGGTGACGGTGTAGCGGTCCGGATCGGCCGTGGTGAGTTTGACCTGAAGGCGTTCGGTGGAACTGTCCGTATAGCGCACCGTGCCGCCAATGGCGCCGGTCTCGCCCAGAACATGCCAGGGCTCCAGGGCCTGCCTCAGTTCCAGATGCACGCCCTCCACCTCGATCTCGCCGCAAAAGGGAAAGCGGAACTCGGCCTGGGCCTCGAACCAGTCCCGGCGCATGGGAAACCCATGCTGATTAAGGTCTTGAAGAACGTCCAGGAAATCGGTCCAGACAAAATGGGGCAGCATGAACCGGTCATGGAGCGCGGTGCCCCAGCGGGTCAGGTTGCCGGAGAGTGGATGCTGCCATAACCGGGCGATCAGGGCGCGCAGGAGCAGCTGCTGGGCAAGGCTCATGCGCGGGTCCGGCGGCATTTCAAAGCCCCTGAATTCAACCAGTCCCAGGCGTCCGGTCGGGCCGTCCGGAGAATAGAGCTTGTCGATGCAGATCTCCGCCCGGTGGGTGTTGCCGGTCACGTCCACCAGAAGATTGCGCAGCAACCGGTCTACCAGCCAGGGGAACGGCGCGGGCGCTTCCCCGGGCCGGTGGATCTGGGAGAGCGCGACTTCCAGTTCATAAAGCCCGTCGTGGCGGGCCTCATCGACGCGGGGAGCCTGGGAGGTCGGGCCGATGAAGAGTCCGGAAAACAGGTAGGAGAGGCTCGGGTGCCGCTGCCAGTGCAGGATCAGGCTGCGCAGGAGATCCGGCCGCCGCAGGAAGGGGCTGTCGAGCGGTGTGGCACCGCCCACCACCACATGGTTGCCGCCGCCGGTGCCTGTGTGTTTGCCATCAATCATGAACTTGTCCGCCCCGAGCCGGGACTGGCGCGCGTCTTCATAAACGCCTTCGGTAATCGCTGTGCAGTCCTTCCAGCTCGCGGCCGGGTGAATATTCACTTCGATCACGCCAGGGTCTGGCGCGACCCGGATGACATTCATGCGCGGGTCGGGCGGCGGCGGATAGCCTTCAATGTGAACGGGCAGTTCCAGATCTTCGGCCGCAGCTTCGGCAACGGCGATCAATTCCAGATAATCTTCCAGACGCTCCACCGGGGGCATGAACACGCACAAACGCCCGTCTCGGGGCTCCACGGAGAGCGCGGTGCGCACGGAGGCGCCGTCCAATTCGGCATTGGACGTTGACTGTTCCTGCCGGTCCTGTTGCGGGGTGCCCGCCGTGAACCGGGCAATGTCCTGCCTGCGGCTCGCGTTTGGCTCCAGAGGAAACTCGGGCAGCGGATCGCGCGGTACCGTCGGGTCGGCCACATTGGTGTAGGGATACTGGGCCGGGGGCACATGGGGCAGGGACTCCAGCGGCAGCCGGTAGCCGGCCGGGCTGTCGCCGGGAACAAGAAAGAGGGCATCGCGGCGCAGCTTCCAGCGTTCCGAGCGCCAGCGGTGCCCGGATGATTTTGACTGCCAGCGCTGCACGGGCAGCACGTAACCCGCCGGGGTGCTGAGGCCCCGGTCGAAGACACGGGCAATCCGATGCCGCGCTTCGGCATCTTCCAGTTCGGAATTTTGCGGGGTGACGTTGTCCGGGAGGTTCGCCTCGCGCACCAGCCACACCGCCGGGTCCTCATAGGCTGGAACCACATAGTCTGGATCAAGATCGAGCCGGCCGGCAATCTGGTGCAGCAGGGCCTCGGCGCTGGCCGGATCTGCCTGTGTTTTGGCGCCCTCTTGGGCAATCAGCGATGGGTTGCGCCAGATCGGCTTCTCATCGCGGCGCCAAAAGAGCGAGAAAGTCCAGCGGGGCAGGGTTTCTCCCGGATACCATTTACCCTGCCCATAGTGCAGGAAACCACCGGGGGCGAACCGGTCGCGCAAGCGGCGGATGAGCGTGTCGGCCCGTTCGCGCTTGACCGGTCCGACCGCATCCGTGTTCCACTCGGCCGATTCAAAATCGTCAATCGACACAAATGTGGGTTCGCCGCCCATGGTCAGGCGGACATCTTCCTGGGCTAGAATCCGGTCAACCTCTTCCCCCAGATCGTTCAGCGCCGTCCAGGCCTCGTCGGAAAACGGCTTGGTGATGCGCGGATGCTCGGCGATTCGGGCCACTTTCATGTCGAAGGAGAAATCAACCTTGGCATCGCTGGCCAGCCCGGCAATCGGAGCCGCATTTGTATAGTGGGGGGTGGCGGCCAGCGGGATATGGCTTTCGCCGGTCAGCAGGCCTGATGTTGGATCAAGGCCGATCCATCCGGCGCCGGGCAGATAGACTTCCGCCCAGGCATGCAGATCGGTGAAATCATGGTCGGTGCCGGAGGGGCCGTCCAGCGCCTCCAGATCCGGTTTCAACTGGATCAGGTAGCCGGAAACGAACCGGGAGGCAAAGCCGAGATGACGGAGGGTTTGCACCAGGAGCCAGCTGGAATCCCGGCACGAGCCGGTGCCCCGGTCAAAGGTTTCTTCCGGGGTCTGGACCCCGGGTTCCATGCGGATGACATAGCCGACTTCCTTGGACACGAGCGCATTCAGCGCAACGATGAAGTCGACCGTGCGCTGCGGCTCTTTCGGAATGGAGGCCAGAAACGCCTTCAGCCGGGGCCCCAGGGGCTCGGTGCGTTTGTAGATCTTCAGATCCTCGCGCAGCTCTTGCGGATAGTCGAACGGCCATTCCTCGGCGCTTTCCTCAACGAAGAAGTCAAACGGATTGTAGACCGTCATGTCCGCAGCCAGGTCGACCTCGATCTTGAACTCGCGCACGGGCTCGGGAAAAACGAACCGGGCCAGCCAGTTGCCGTAAGGGTCCTGCTGGTGATTGACGAAGTGGTTGCCCGGGGACACTTTGAGCGAATGGGACAGCACCCGTGTGCGGCTATGGGGGGCGGGGCGCAGCCGGATGATCTGCGGGCTCAAGGTCACCGGCCGGTCATAGCGGTAGTGGGTCAGGTGGTAAATGCTTGCTCTGATGGACATTCCGGGTCCCTGAATGCGGATAACGGTTCGCTCAAGGTTCCACAAATAGGGCGTGCGCACCACGTCATTCTCTAGGCAATGGGCATTTTTGCAGGGCAGTCAGGCCAGGCAAGGGGGCCGTCAGTCCCTGTCTTTAACTTGGAGAAAGATAGATCTTATTTTTTCTTTCTCTATAAAAAATTTGTCTATTTCTCATATTGTTATGCAAAAAAGAGAGAAATGTCATTCCTGTGTAAATCTGTATTTAAGGTGTTTGCTGTGTCTTGGAAATGTCAAATATTTGAACGTCGGCCGAGCCGGGCGCTAGGCCTCTGAATAAGACACTGATGCTGGTCACAAGGTAGGACATGTTCGTTCGTTTTCTCATCTTCTGGATTGCCTGGAGCTGCGCCAGCATGGCCCAAGCTGGTGACTTTCGGGTGACGTTCATCAATCCGGGGGGCACCAGCGGCTTTTGGGGCGATGTCTCTGCCACAATGGCTGCAGCTGCGGACGATCTGAACGTGGATCTGGAAATTCTGAATGCTGATCGCCGGACCTACGGCATGGAAACCCTACTGTCGCAGCGGCTGAAGCAGGGCAATCCTCCCGACTATTTTATTCTGGTGAATGAGTATGAAGTCGGGGCAAGGCTTCTCCAGCAACTGGAGGGTACGCCGAGCAAGGTTCTGTTTCTGCTCAACAAACTGAGCCCGAAACAGAGGGTCATTCTGGACAGGCGGAAGGTGGATCTGCGCCGGATCATCGCTGCAATCGATCCTGACAATGAGACCGCCGGTTATGAAATGGCGATGTCTCTTTTTAAGCAGGAGCGGCTTCTGCACCCCGAAGGGGCGGATATTCACCTCTTGGCTCTGACCGGCGACACGCAAACGCCGGCCGGCCTGTTCCGGTCGACGGGCATGCAGCGGGCCGTTGCTGACAGTCCGGACGTGACCCTGATGCATTCGATCCCCGTGAACTGGAGCGAACAGGTGGCCTATGCGCGCACCCGCGCGATTCTCAAAAAGCGGAAGGTCGATGCGGTCTGGGCGGCGAGCGACGCGGTTGCCCTTGGCGCGAGCCGGGCAGCGGCCGAAATGGGTCTTGCTGTGGGAAAGGATATTTTCTTTGCCGGTCTCAATTGGTCAAAGCGGGGGATGGACGCCGTGAAGCGCGGTGAGATGACCATGTCTCATGGCGGGCATTTCTTTGCCGGGGCCTGGGCCATTGTGCTGCTGCGTGATCATTTTTTCCGGCCTTATGACAGCGAAATCTATGTGAATGTGCGCTTCAAGATGCAGCCGATCACGCCTGACAATGTTGCGCTCTATCTGGACCGGCTCGGGGACGGGGACTGGAGCAAGCTTGACTACCGCAGCTTTAGCAAAACACTGACAGGCCGCAGCAACTACGATTTTTCTGCAGAAGCTATTTTGAATGCTGCGTCAATTAACTGATTGGCCGAACTGAATTGCCTGTTGAAGCCCTGCGGAGCGCGCTGGCGTGGATCTGCGATCATAAGTAGCTGAAATTCAATCTGTTCAACTCCTTCTCTGCCGCTGTATAGGATAGGATGCGGTCCTCGGGCCGGAAGATTCCAGAGAGAGGTTGAGCGGACATGAGCAGCAAGTCTAATGCGGGTGGTGCCTATAATCCGGCTGATGAAGGGGCGCAAATGGCCTTTGCGGACAAGATGTCTTATGGCGACTATCTTGGCCTGCCGCAGATTTTGAGTGCGCAAAACACCTTGTCGGAGGCACCTGACGAGCTGCTGTTCATTATTCAGCATCAGACATCAGAGCTTTGGATGAAGCTGATGCTGCATGAGCTGGATGGCGCCAGAACGTCGATCCAGCAGGATCATATGCCCGAAGCGATGAAGCTTCTGGCCCGGGTCAGCCGCATCATGGAACAGCTCAATTCCGCGTGGGATGTTCTGCGCACTATGACGCCAAGCGACTATACACAGTTCCGCGATGCGCTGGGCCAGTCCTCTGGCTTTCAGTCGCTGCAATACCGCCTGATCGAATATGCGCTTGGCAACCGCAATCTGGCCATGACCAGACCGCATGAACATGATGCGCAGAGCGCGGCCATGCTGGACAAGGAGCTGAACACCTTGAGCCTCTATCAGGTGGTGCTCGCCTTTGCCCGCCGTCAGGGACTGCCCGTGCCAGACGGCGTGACAGCCGCTCCGGCGTCGGCGCCGCATACGGATGTGCCGGAAATCCGGGAGCTTTGGCAGACTGTCTACCAGGAGCCTGGCCGCTACTGGGCCCTTTACGAGGTCGGCGAAAAACTGGTCGATCTGGAGGATTATTTCCGGCGCTGGCGCTTCAATCACGTGACCACGGTGGAGCGGGTGATCGGCTTCAAGCGCGGCACCGGCGGCACGGGCGGGGTTTCCTATCTCAAGCGCATGCTGGAGGTGGAGCTGTTTCCCGAACTCTGGCATGTCAGGACCGAGCTTTAGAGCGGCCTCTGGTGGCTCGTACCGGCCCGCCGGACGGCGTTGTGCTGCTTGACCGGCCAAACAGGCCGTCCGGCGTAACACGTCTTGCCGGCAAACCGGAACGTGCCGTCAGATGGGTTCCTGTTCGTTGCGGTTGGTATTACTCCCTTGAAACTGCACCGGCCTTTCTCTTCAATTGACGGTTTCCCAACTCAGCCAGTGCCGCTAAGGTAATCGGCGGAAGTCTTCGTCAGAAAGGCTCCGGTTCGTTTTGAAGAGGGGAATTTTCAATGTTGAACAGACTTGCTGCAACAGCAGGTGTGCTTGCCTTGCTGTCCGGCGCGGCTCTGGCCGAACCTTTGAAGGTGGGAATGATCACGACGCTGTCCGGCGGTGGCGCCGGGCTCGGGATCGATGTGCGTGACGGTTTTCTGCTGGCAGTGAAACAGGCTGGAAACAAGGAACTTGAGGTCATCGTGGAAGATGACCAGCGCAAGCCCGATATTGCCGTGCAGCTGGCTGACAAGATGATCCAGTCGGAAAAGGTGGATGTGCTGACCGGAATCATCTGGTCGAACCTGGCCATGGCCGTGGTGCCGTCGGTGACCGCCCAGGGCAAATTCTATCTGTCGCCGAATGCAGGCCCGTCCGCGCTGGCAGGCAAAGGCTGCCATCCGAACTATTTCAATGTGGCATGGCAAAATGACAACCTGCACGAGGCCGCCGGGGCCTATGCCAAGGAGGCGGGCTTCAAGAAAAGCTTCCTTCTGGCGCCCAACTACCCGGCTGGCAAGGACGCTCTGACCGGCTACAAACGCACCTATGACGGCGCCCTGGCAGGCGAGATCTACACCAAGCTGGGGCAGACCGATTATGCCGCTGAGTTGGCGCAGATCCGGGCCTCGGATGCGGACAGCGTGTTCTTTTTCCTGCCGGGCGGCATGGGGATCTCCTTTCTGAAGCAATATGCGGATAGCGGCATTGATCTGCCGGTGGTCGGGCCAGCCTTCTCCTTTGACCAGGGCATCCTGCAGGCGGTTGGGGATGCGGCGCTGGGTGTGAAAAACACCAGCCAGTGGAACAAGGACCTGGACAATCCGGCGAACAAGGCCTTCGTGGCGGCGTTCCAGAAAGAATATGGCCGGCTGCCGTCGCTCTACGCTTCCCAGGGCTATGACACGGCCAATCTGCTCTTGTCGGCCATGGCCAAGGCGGATGTTAAAGATGACGATGCCTTCCGTGCTGCGCTGGAAGCGGCGGATTTCCCATCGACCCGGGGGGCGTTCAAATTCGGCCCGAACCACCATCCGGTGCAGGATATTTATGTGCGTGAGGTGATCAAGGAAGGTGATGTCTACACCAACAAGATCATCGGCACGGCGCTGACAGAGCATGCTGATGCCTATGCGGCCGAGTGCAAGATGTAGGCGGTTCTTGCCGGTTGATCTGGCTGTTTGATGTGAGCGATGCCGGACCCGGTTCTCGGCTGCCCCGCGCGGTTCGCGCGGGGCATTTTGTTTCTGGAGCGTGCTGCATTCATCCGGATTCAAGCTGATTTGTCTTTTGCGTTTTAGGTTTTGAGGTCAGCCTGCGGGAGGCAATCCACTCAAACGCGATTTGCCCGGAAGGCCGGGGCGTATTTGCAGGTGCAATATTTTCGTTTTGCACTGCAAACGAAACCATATCGGTAAAAAAATTAAAACGATTTGAAAGAACCGAAACTGAATTTCGCGCTAGGGATATTGTCAAATTTGTGCCACACTAAATATATTGGAGGGCGTTCATGGCAGGTATTTTGCGCTGGTGAATGAACGGCTTTGGTTTCATAAATTTATAAAAATCAATAACTTACTTTTCATTTTGACACCCTGATCTATCTACTAAAAAATTAGTTTGACTTCGTGGCAGGGCTGTGTCCAAGTAAACGCGGCCCGTTAAAATGGCCTAGATATTCTCATGGGAGGAGAAACAGATGCGTAAGTATCTACTCTCCGCAGTTGCAGCCGGTGCTGTACTTGCGGGAGCAGGATCTGCTTTTGCCGACGAAGCAGCGGCGAAAAAGTGGATCGACCAGGAATTTCAGCCCTCTGTCCTGAGTAAGGATGAACAGCTTGCCGAGATGCAGTGGTTCATCAAGGCGGCTGAACCGTTCAACGGCATGGAAATCAATGTGCTGTCGGAAGGTATTCCGACCCATTCCTACGAGTCGGAAGTTCTGGCCAAGGCGTTTGAGGAAATCACCGGCATCAAGGTGAACCATCAGATCCTCGGCGAAGGAGAGGTCGTTCAGGCCGTTCAGACCCAAATGCAGACCGGGCGCAATCTCTATGATGCCTATGTCAATGACAGTGACCTGATCGGCACCCATTCCCGCCTGCAGCTGGCCTATAACCTAACTGACTGGATGGCAGGCAACGGCAAGGATGTGACCAATCCGGGCCTGGATCTGGATGACTTTATGGGCACCCAGTTCACCACCGGTCCGGACGGAGATCTCTACCAGCTTCCCGACCAGCAATTTGCCAACCTTTACTGGTTCCGCAAGGACTGGTTCGACCGGGAAGACCTGAAGAAGGCCTTCAAGGACAAATACGGCTATGATCTCGGTGTGCCGGTCAACTGGTCCGCCTATGAGGACATTGCCGAGTTCTTCAGCAACGATGTGAAGGAAGTTGACGGCGTCACGATCTACGGGCACATGGATTACGGCAAGCGCGCACCGGATCTCGGCTGGCGCATGACCGATGCCTGGCTGTCTATGGCCGGTGCCGGCGACAAGGGTGAGCCGAACGGCGTTCCGGTCGACGAGTGGGGCATCCGTATGGAGAAAGGCACCTGCAACCCGGTGGGCGCATCCGTCTCCCGCGGCGGGGCGGCCAATGGTCCGGCGGCTGTCTATGCGATCCGCAAATGGGACGAATGGCTGCGCAACTATGCGCCTCCGGGTGCGGCCAGCTTTGACTTCTACCAGTCCCTGCCAGCGCTCAGCCAGGGCAATGTCGCCCAGCAGATCTTCTGGTACACCGCTTTCACCGCCGATATGGTGAAGCCGAAGTCGGAAGGCAACAACACCGTGGATGATGAGGGCACTCCGCTTTGGCGGATGGCACCGAGCCCTCATGGTCCCTACTGGGAAGAGGGCCAGAAGGTCGGGTACCAGGATGTGGGCTCCTGGACGATCCTGAAGTCTACTCCGGAAGACCGGGCGAAGGCAGCCTGGCTGTATGCCCAGTTCGTTGTCTCCAAAACCGTCGATACCAAGAAGAGCCATGTGGGTCTGACCTTTATCCGGGACAGCACCGTCAATCATGAGTCCTTCAGCGAGCGGGCACCGAAACTTGGTGGTCTGGTCGAATTCTACCGCTCGCCCGACCGGGTGGCCTGGTCTCCGACCGGTGTCAACGTGCCGGATTATCCGAAGCTGGCCCAGATCTGGTGGCAGCAGATCGGTGACGTGAACTCCGGGGCCTTCACCCCGCAGGAAGCCATGGACCGTCTGGCCGAGGAAATGGACATTGTCATGGCCCGTATGCAGCAGGCTGATGAACGGGCAAATGTCTATGGCGGCTGCGGACCGCGTCTCAACGAGCCGCAGGATCCGGAAGTGTGGCTGTCCAAGCCGGGCGCGCCGAAGGCCAAGCTGGCCAATGAGAAGCCGCAGGGTGAGACCGTGAACTACGACGATCTCGTGGCCCGCTGGTCCCAGAACTGAGGCTGGCAACACCAGATCCGAAACCGGGCCGGGGGCTTTCCCCGGCCTGGCAGGGCCTTCAAACCGGCTATCTGTCTTTCAGGCCGCTTTCCTGAGCGAGATTCCGGTTAATAGGCGAAGAAGCACGTGAAAACAAAAGATTAGAGTCTTTGGAGCGGATCCGGCGGATCGCGACAGACTCTGGTGGTGTGCCAAAGGGCTGTTAAAACCCATGTCTCTTCAACTGAATAACGTCAGCAAGCGCGTGCAGGGCATCACCCATGTCAAGCCCACCAGCCTGACGCTGCACCCCGGCCACTTCAACGTTCTGCTTGGAGAAACAGGTGCGGGCAAGACTTCGCTGATCAAGCTGATGGCTGGCCTCGACAGCCTGGCCTCCGGACAGATCCTGTTGAACGGCAAGGATGTCTCGAAGCTTTCGGCGCAAAAGCGCAACATCAGCCTGGTGCACCAGTTTTTTGTCAACTACCCGCATATGTCGGTGTTCGACAATATTGCCTCGCCGCTAAAAGTTGCCGGCGTGGCCAGGTCGGAAATCGAGGGCCGGGTCGAAGAAGCCGCCGCGCTGATGAAGCTGAAGCCGTATCTCGGCCGCAAGCCCCATGAACTGTCCGGCGGTCAGCAGCAGCGCACGGCACTGGCCCGGGCGATCGTGAAGGAAAGCGATGCGGTGTTCCTCGACGAGCCGCTGGCCAATCTTGACTACAAGCTGCGCGAGGAGCTGCGCGACCAGCTGCCGGACCTGTTCGCCGGGCGCGGTGCGGTGGTGGTCTATGCGACTTCAGAGCCCGAAGAAGCCCTGCTGTTGGGCGGCCAGACCGCGCTGATGAGTGGCGGTCACGTGGTCCAGTTCGGTCCGACAGCGGAGATCTACCGCCAGCCGAAAGATCTGGAGGCGGCCAAAGTGTTTTCAAATCCGCCCATCAACACCGCTGCCGTGCGGCTTCAAGGCGGTAAGGTTCATTTGGGCGATACCGTCAGCTGGAACGCGCAAGGGGCGGCGGCAGGTCTGTCCGATGGCCCCTATACGCTGGCCATCCGGCCCAACCACGTCATGCCGGTGGAAACCCCGGCCCATAGCGTGCGCTTGGACGGGCATGTTCAGGTGACCGAGCTGAGCGGCTCGGAAAGCAGCGCCCATTTCGACATGGACGGCCAGTCCTGGGTGTCTTTGTCGGCCGGTGTGCATCCCTATTCCGTTGGTGAAGTCCATTCCTTCTATCTGGACCCGAGCCATTGTTTCTTTTTTGCGCCTGACGGCGAACTGGCTGCCTGAGGAAGACTGTCATGGCTCAAATCACCCTGTCCGGCTTGCGTCACAGCTATCGTCCCGATCCCCGGGGGGCGGCAGACTACGCGCTGAAGCAAATCGACCTGACCTGGGAAGATGGCGGCGCCTATGCGCTGCTCGGCCCGTCCGGCTGCGGCAAATCCACCTTGCTCAACATCATTTCCGGGTTGCTGGTGCCCTCTGAGGGCAGCATTCTGTTTGACGGTGAGGAAGTGACGGCGCTGCCGCCCGCCTGGCGCAACATTGCACAGGTGTTCCAGTTCCCGGTCATTTACGACACGATGACGGTCTATGACAATCTCGCTTTTCCCTTGCGGAATCGGGGCCGGGACGAGGCAACGGTCAAGGAGCGGGTGACCGCCATTGCCGAGATGCTGGAAGTCACCGAGATGCTGACCACGCGTGCGTCGAACCTGTCGCCTGACAACAAGCAGAAGATCTCCATGGGCCGGGGCCTGGTGCGCCAGGACGTGAATGTTGTCATGTTCGATGAGCCGCTGACGGTGATTGATCCGCATCTGAAATGGAAACTGCGCTCCAAGCTGAAAGAGCTGCACCAGCGGGTCAAGGCCACCATGATCTATGTGACTCACGACCAGACCGAGGCGCTGACCTTTGCGGATCAGGTGGTGGTGATGCAGGACGGCGAGATCGTCCAGATCGGCACGCCGATTGATCTGTTTGAGCGGCCCGCCCATACGTTTGTCGGCCATTTCATCGGCTCGCCGGGCATGAATGTGCTGCCCTGTGAGGTCCGCGGGCACAGCGCATTTTTTGCCGGCAGCCAGGTCCTCCTGGAAGGACCGGTCCAGCCCGGCAGTACCGGCTTGCCGGAAATCGGCATCCGGCCGGAATTCGTCACCGTGTCGGCGGATGGTACAGGTCTGGAGGCAAGGGTGCGCAAGGTCGCCGATGTCGGCCGGCACAAGGTTGTTGAGGCCATGGCAGGGGACAACCGCATCCACGCGATCCTGGAAGGGGAGGCACCCAATCAGGGCGATGCAGTGCATCTGGCCTTCAAGCCATCCCAGACCCGGCTCTACAAAGACGGCTGGTTGGCCACAACGCCAGGGGAGGGCGTTCAGTGAAAACCCAAAATCAACGCGCCTGGCTGTTCGTCACACCAGTGCTTCTTCTGGTCGCCTTCAACGCGCTCATCCCGATGATGACCGTGGTGAATTACTCCGTTCAGGAAACCTTTGGCGACAACCTGTTTTTCTGGCAGGGACTCGACTGGTTCGAGCAGGTGCTGCGGTCCGAACGCTTTCACAATGCGCTGGGGCGCCAGTTCCTGTTCACCTTCCTGATCCTGATCATCGAGGTGCCGCTCGGCATCGCCATCGCGCTGGCCATGCCGCGCAAGGGGCCGTTCGTGCCCTTCTGCCTGGTGACCATGGCCCTGCCGATGCTGATCCCGTGGAACGTGGTCGGTGCCATGTGGAACATCTTCACCCTGCCGGATATCGGCCTGCTTGGCTATTTCATGAACCATACGCTGGGCATTTCCTATGACATGACCCAGGATCCGGTGGCTGCCTGGGTGACGATCATTGTCATGGATGTCTGGCACTGGACGTCGCTGGTGGTGCTTCTGGCCTATGCTGGGCTGGTGTCCATTCCCAATGCCTATTATCAGGCGGCGGAAATTGACGGAGCGTCCAACTGGGCCATCTTCCGCTTCATTCAGCTGCCGAAAATGAAAACGGTGCTGACCATCGCCATTCTGCTGCGCTTCATGGACAGCTTCAACATCTATACCGAGCCGTTCGTTCTGACCGGTGGCGGACCGGGCAATTCCACCACATTGCTGTCCATCGATCTGGTGAAAATTGCTCTCGGTCAGTTCGACCTCGGCCCGGCAGCTGCCATGTCACTCATCTATTTCGCCATCACGCTTCTGGCCTCCTGGCTGTTCTACACGCTGATGACGAAAAACGATAACAAGTCCTGAGGAGAACCGTCATGCGACTGAAAAGCCTGGTTCCCGCGCTCTATATTCTCTTCCTGATGCTGCCGATCTACTGGCTCGTCGCGATGAGTTTCAAGACCACCAACGAGATCCTGGCCGGGTTCTCCCTGTCTCCGCAGACCTGGACCCTGGCCAACTATATCGAGATCTTCACCGACCCGACCTGGTATTGGGGTTATATCAACTCCATCTTCTATGTGACCTTGAACACGGTGATCTCCGTTCTGGTGGCGCTGCCAGCAGCCTATGCCTTCTCCCGCTACACCTTTGTGGGCGACAAGCATCTTTTCTTTTGGCTTTTGACCAACCGGATGGCCCCGGCTGCCGTCTTTGCGCTGCCGTTCTTCCAGCTCTATTCGGCGGTGGGCCTGTTCGATACCCATATCGCCGTCGCTCTGGCTCATTGCCTCTTCAACGTTCCGCTGGCGGTGTGGATCCTGGAAGGTTTCATGTCGGGCGTGCCCAAGGAACTGGACGAGACCGCCTATGTGGACGGCTATTCCTTCCCGCGCTTCTTCATGACCATCTTCCTGCCCGCGATCAAGTCCGGCGTCGGAGTCGCGGCCTTCTTCTGCTTCATGTTCTCCTGGGTGGAACTTCTTCTTGCCAAGACGCTGACCGCTGTCGAAGCCAAACCCATTGCCGCCGTCATGACCCGGACCGCGTCCTCCGCGGGCTATGAACTCGGGCTACTGGCGGCCGCCGGGACCTTGACCATCATTCCCGGGGCCATCGTCATCTATTTTGTCCGTAATTATATTGCTAAGGGCTTTGCCCTGGGGAGGGTGTGATGCTGGGATGGATGGCCTGGACCTTGCCGACGGCACTTTTGTTTGCCGGAATCTTTTCTGCAATCGGTCTGCTTACGTTTCTGGAAATTTGCTATCCGGGCGGGGCCGCTCGCCGCGGGGTCCTGGGGTTGACCACAACACGGGGGGACCGGCTGTTCATCACGCTGCTTGGCACCGCCTATATCTTTCTGGCCTGGCTGGGGCTGGTGGGCAATCCGCTTTGGTGGCCCCTGGCGCTCAGCATCGGCTGGGGCACCTTCTGCTTCTGGAAAGTCTGACAGGATGCGCGGGGATGTCTTCCTGACTGTCAAGCCGCCGGTGTTTTCACAAGTGATGGCGATCCGTCAGGCGCTGCAGGAAACGGAAAGTCGCTGGTAATTTCAAAACGGTCATGCATGAATAGACTGAAGGGCGCGCACTGGTTTGATCCGTTTGAAAAAACCGGTGAGGGCTCTTGCCACATCCAAACTGCAAGCGGCACAGGGCTGTAATGAGAAAGCGTAAAAGCAACGAGTTTCTGACGGAAGTCGAACTGGAGTTCATGACCGAACTCTGGAAGCTTGGCGAAGGCTCCGTACGGGATATTCTTGCCGCGCTGCCCCAGGACAGACAGCTTGCCTACACGTCCTGCGCCACCATCATGCGGATTCTGGATGAAAAAGGCTTCGTGGACAGCCGCAAGGAAGGCAAAACATTCATCTATAGCCCCCGGCTGACCAAGGATACGTACCAGTCCCGGTCTTTGAGAAATCTGTCTGACAAATTGTTCGATGGCACGCCTGCATCCCTCGTGGCCCGGCTTGTCGATGAATACCAATTGTCAGAGGCCGATCTGGACGAAATGAGAGCGTTGCTGGACAGGAGGAGGACAGATGACGCTACTTGACCCGATTTTTGAAATCTATCTCGACCTGAATATTACCCTGGCCATCGCGGCCCTGGTATGGCTGACCGCAAAACTGGGTCTGGCGCGCTTCGGGAGACGGCTCGCCTTTACCTATCAGCTCGGTCTTTTGAACGGGCTGTTTGCCATTGTGGTTCTGTCACCGGCCGCCGTGGCGCTCTGTCAGTTCCTGCAGGCGGCGCAGATTGCGCCGGCTGCCCTGTCGGTCAATCTGGCCGACTATGCCGTTTCGCAATATTTGCGCGGTGGCATCGCTCTTCCTGCGGAAGACTTCCAGGCTATGCTCGGCGTGCGCAGCCGCCTGACAGACCAGATTGTGGGCTTTGCGCCGGGCGCCGGGCAGGCTATTGCCCTGTTTCTGGCGGTGGGCTTTGCGTTCTTTGCACTCCGGTTTTCCATCAGTTTCCGGCGTTTGTGCCGGGTTCTGTCCAGCTGTCATGCCTGGCACCGGGCCGGACGGCTGCATCTGCTGCTGTCCGACCGGGCGCTTGTGCCGTTTTCCGCGCGCGGACTTGTCCGCCACTATGTGGTGATCCCATCCGACCTGCTGGGCCGCCCGGAGGACTTGAAGCTGGTGCTGAAACACGAATTTCAGCATGTGCGTCAGGGGGATGTGACCTGGGAGATCGGGCTGGAACTGCTGCGCCCATTCTTTTTCTGGAATCCGTTCTTCTTCTTCTGGAAGTCGGAAGTTGAGCGCCTGCGGGAGCTGGCCTGTGACCAGAAGGTGACTGAAGACGTTCAGGTGGATCTGCGCGCCTATTGCCTGTGCCTGCTGCATGCGGCACAGGCGGGCCTGAGGCGGCGCCAGAACCAGCTTGTCCCGGAGCGAGCCGGCTCTATGGCCGCCGTGGCGCTTCTGGAAGTGCAGGACCGGCTGCTGCGGCGCTCGCCTGCGCACAAGTTGCGCCGGCGTCTGGAGGCGCTTCTGGAAACGGACCGGTTGCGGCCCCATTGGAGCCTGGTCGGCCTTGCCGTGCTGCCCATGACCGCCCTGGTGTTTGTGGCGGCCCTGTCGATCCAGAAACCGGCGGACTGGAGCCAGGACCGGATCATGCTGTCGACCATCGTCAATCTGGAACGGCTGCAGACGATCAATTCCTTCGGACAACGCCCGCTGCGGTAACAGCTGGCTGCGAAGACCCGTACAAGATGCGCTCCGCCTTGAGGCCGGGTGCGGGCAGCGTGCGTGTTGTGCCTGCCTATTTGACCTTGAGCTTGCCGCTGTCTTTTTTGTCCTGGCTGTCATTGGTCCAGGTGATGCGCAGGTCCAGGCGGGACTGGCCGTCTTCCATCGTGGCTGTCACACGCAGGTTCATGAGCCCGTTGGGTTCCAGGGTGATCTCGCCCGTGTCATCGCCGAATTGCAGCTCGCCCTTGGCGATGCCGCGCTTGACCGCATCCAGCATTTTCTGGATCGATTTTTTGTCCTGCATGGATTGATGCCGGAACCGGCCCTTGCGTTCCATCATCGTGTCAGCCCGTGCTGGTTCAGGATCTCTGCCGGGTTGAACAGCTTGGCATGGGGGTAGTCCCGGCTGATGCCGATGATGTTGCCGTCCGGATGAATGATCGTTGCTCCCGTTCCGATGCCGTCCAGACCTTCCGATCTCCTGGAGTGCCGGTCAAGAGTAACATCCGCTTCCAAATGCAAAAGCCCTTGTTTTGCTGTCAGTTCCTGGCCTGCATGGCGGTTCACATGGCCCTGAACCAGCATCTTGATCCCGGCCAGATGCAGCTCTTCCACGCCCCGGTCCGTCAGGGGATGATCGACGTCCCGGTATTTTGTGCGCACCAGATTGGCCATGGTGCCGGAATAGAACACAAACGGGTCCTCGCGGCTTTCCTTCCGAAAGCGCCGGTTCACATTGGCAATGCCCTTGGCGGAGATCTGCCCGGCCATGCTGTCGTCAATGCCGGCATGGACAAACAGCAGGGAGCCGCTCTGGTGCACGGCCTTCATGCTCTGGAAAAACCAGGCATAGCGGCCGCCGGGCTCGATGAAGAGGGTCCTGCAGGCAAGGGCGGCCGCATAGAGTTCGCGGATCGTGAGGCCAACCTCCCGGGCATGCTCTGCAAAGCCCGCTGTCTTTTTCTTCAGCCGCTTCATTTCCTTGCGGACGGCTGCCTCGTTTAGGTAGCGCTCTGCGGCCTTGGGAAACTCCTTTGTCCATTTTTTGCCGGGTACCATCAGGGCAAGACAGGCGTTCTCATCCGGCAGGGCACTCAGATCCGCGTCCCGGCCCACATGCCGGTCAAAGACCTCACGCAGGAGCGGCATGACCTTCTTGCCCATGCGCACGAACATATGAGCGTTGAGGGAGCTGCGTTTCACGGTAAGGGATTCCAGGCCGAGAAAAAGGCGCAGGTCATGGTTCCCGGCCAGAAGCACCGTGTCCGCTCCCTGTTTCATGAGTGCTGCGACACAGTCGAGCAGATCCAGGTTGCTGGGGCCCTTGTCCAGGCAATCGCCGCCAATGATGATCTGGCAGCGTCTGCCAAAGGCGGTCAGCGCGAAGGTGTCCAGTTCCGGCCCGGTACGCATGATCGCCCGTGCCGCCACAAGGGAGCGGAGCAGGCTTTCGGCATCCGCATGAAGGTCGGAAATGAAGATGACCGGTTTGTCCGGCCAGTCCCAGGGGCCAAGCGCGTTGACCCGGGCCAGGCTGGACAGCAGATCCGGCGCGGGCACTCCGTCTGAGGCCGTTCGCCCGGCCTCTGCCTTCAGTGGCCAGGGGACCAGGCTTTCGGGAATGCCGAGCCCGTCTGCCACACCGGGGGCAATGGGAGGGAGGAAAGGGGTCAGGGGCCTTTGGGTCATGGGTGTTTCCATCCGTCTTCGTCAGTCGAGGGCGGGGTCCAGCGGGCGGCGGTCTTTCCACGCGCCGGCATGGTGGTGCCAGATGGGGCCAGGGCTGCGTTTCAGCACCACGGGCCGGGCGTGGTGCATGCTCAGTCGGGCAATGTCGTCAAAGGCGAGCACTCCGAGATGGTGGGCCGCATGGCGCAGGGACGCACCATGGCCCACAAAGATCTGGGCCGTTGCGCCGCTTGCCGCGCCGTCCGGGAGGGCGGACAGGTTCTTGTCAAGAAGGGATGCCACTCGTTCGCCTGCCTCCATCAGGCTTTCCGCCCCCTGAACGGGCAGCCTGTAATGGCTGTCGGATTTCCAGTTGCCCGGCGGCGGCGGATAACGCGGGTCGTCGTCGAGGATCTGGACAATGTCCTGCAGGCTCAGATTGGCCATTGCGCCAACGCTGCGTTCCGCCAGGGTTTCGTCTTCGCTCACCTGAAACGCTGTTCCGGTGGCCTCCCCAAGGGTCCTTGCCACCAGGGTGGCGGTTTCCCAAGCCCTGAGCTGCCGGGAGCAGATAATCTCAGCGGAGAGTTGCCAGCCATGGGCCTTGGCAAGATCCGCCAGCTCCCGCCCGGCGCTTTCGGCCTGATGGCGGCCGGCCTCGGTCAGCCCATAAGGCTGCAGCGCGCTCGGGGTGTCCGGCTTTTGCCGGTACGCTCCATGGCGCAGCAGGATAGCGAAGCGGTCCGTCATGGGCCCCGTCATCGGTCAAGCCGCTCCCAGAAGGCTTGCGCCCGCATCGAAAAGGGCATCGAAATCGATCTGTCCGGTCACTTCCCAGACCTTGATGCCGTCAAGGGCTGAAAGATACGCGGCCTCATCCAGCGGTGAGCTGTCCGTCCAGAAAGTGCCGTCAGGGGTCTGGAAGAATGGGCCGGGGCTTTTCATGATCGCGGCGAGAAGGTCGGGGCGCCCGCTCAGGGAAACGGCGGTCAACTGTGTGGGGGCAAGACTGTCCCGGGACCAGTTCAGCACCCAGAAATCAGTGAGCTGCGCGTCATGGGAAATGCGGCCGGGACCATAAATGTCCTCAATGAAGAGGTCGTATTTCTCTTCCAGGTGCCAGAGGTCATCCGGCTCCATGTTGCGCAGTTCCTCTTCCCGTTCTTCATCCAGAAGACCGGCAAGGCGGGCATTGGTGACGATCGTGCCCGGATTGATGCGCGGCAGTTTGGGAATGCCAAGCGCGTCGGTCCCGTCGAGGCCCTTGCGCACCAGCAGGCGGTCATTGGTCACATATTGGGTTCCAGCCAGTTCCATCAGGCGCAGCATGGTGGTGGATTTGCCACCGCCCGACAGGCCGGAAATCGCGAGGCCCTTGTCCGGCGTCCGTACGGCGGCAGCGTGGCAGGCCACCCAGCCATCCCGCTGAAACCGGTTCAGGATCTGGGTGTTGACGAAATTGATGACCTGGTTCGGATAGTCTTCCGACGGGCCGAAGGCGATGGTCCAGTCAGGGGACTGCAGGAACTGCATTCCTGTGCGGACTTTGAGAACCAGGCGTCCATGAGCGAGATCGCAGATCGCGTCCTTGCGTCCTGTCTTGCCCGGCTCTCGGGCCCAGTCCCGATAGTCGACCGTAAAGGGGAGTTCGGCCGGCCCCAGCGCATAGACGGTCATGTCGGGCCGTGCCGGTTCGGTGATCACATGTTGGAAATAGCGCAGCAATTCGGCCAGAAGCTTGTCCGACGTGCAGCGGATTTCCAGAATGTAGCCGCCGACGGCCAGACAGACCGGATCGGAGGCTCTGGTGGCCCTGACCGGTGCCAGAGCATCGGCAATGTCCTGAACGTCTATTCCGCTCATGTGCTGACCCCCGCAATCACATGGTCCGCGTAAAGGCTGGCTGCATCGATGGAGGCCCCCTCCAGGGCGCCCTTGAACCCGCCAAACGCGGACACTTCAAAGACAATCGGCCCGTCATCAGTCAGGCCGACATCAACCGTGGTGAAATCCAGCTGAAACGGGGCTTGCGCCCGGGTGGCCAGATCGATCAGATCCTGATCCGGCGCGAATGGCTCATATTTGCCCCCATGCAGGATGGTGGTGTTCCAGCTGTCGGTCTGGGCCACCCGGGCATAGGTGCCAAGATACTTGCCGCCCAGAAACACCATGCCCAGATCCCGGCCGGACAGGTTGACCTTCTTCTGCAGATACATCACCGGATTGTCCGCCTTGAACGCGGCAATCTTCTCCTTTAAGAGAGCGTCGCCCATTTCCGCATCCATCAGCGTCATGCCCCGGGCCTTGGTCGAGAACAGGGGTTTGAAGACGGCGCCGCCAAACCGTTTGACGGCGGCAAGCGCTTCCCCTTCATGCTCCGTGACACAGGTGGCCGGCATGGGAATGCCCGCATTGGCAAGGGTCACGGTGCAGCTGAGCCGGTTGACGAGGCCGAGAATGGACGCAGTTCTGGAAAACACCCGGACGCCCGCCCCTTCAGCCACCCGCAGCAGTTCCAGCCGGTCCAGCGTTGCCGGGCTGTATTCCTGGCTGATTTTCTTCACCACCAGCCCATCCAGCGCGAACAGGTCCTGGCCGCCTGCCATAAGGGTGCGCCGGTCTAGGTGCAGGGCCGCGTCGGCCATGTCGACCACGCAGCGGAAGCCGGTGCGGCTTTCCAACGCGTCGGCAAGAACTTCGGTGGACCATTTGCCGGGAATGCCAATGACGCCGATTTTCAGGTCAGTCAACGAAGATCTCCTTCATGTGCAGACGGAAAGCGGCCTCGTGTCCGGGCGGGCAGGCGACGGCCCGTTCGATCAGGTAACGGGCCCGCAGCCACATTCGCCGGGCGTGCAGTTTGTCGAAAATGAAACGGGTGGAGGTGGCAAAGGAGCGGGCAAGTCCGAGGGCCAGCCGGTATTCGAATGTGGCATCCTCCTGTTTGCGCGCAAAGGCCTTGGCGGATTTGTAAAAAGCCTGGGACACCAGCATGATGCGGTGCCGGGTCTCCCGGTCCAGCACCTGCAGCCGGTAGTTGGAGACCATGAACACCGAAACATCCTGCACATAATCCATATAGCGGGAGCGGTGAAGGTCGATGAAATGAACCCGGTTTTCGCCTGGGTCATAGATGATGTTGTCGACGTTGAAATCGCCGTGAATATAGACCGAGAAAGGTGCTGACACTGCTGCTTCGCGCTCGGACGCCCGTCCGATCAGGGCATCGAGGGACGGCAGCTTTTCGCCGGAAAACCGGATGGCCGTGTCCTTGAACTCCGGATGCACCCGGCGCACTTCGCCAAGCCGTTTGGCCAGTTGCTGCATGCTGCCAAGCTCGGCCGGCTTTTTGGTCTTGGTCTGTTTCCAGACATCCTTCAGCGTGCCGGAAAGACACGTGAGGGCCTTGCCGCACAGTTCTTCGGATTCGTTCAGTACGATATGTTCAAATGTCAGGCCGGGAAGATGCTCAATGAGCAGCGCAGCCGATTGGTTGCGCTTTTCATATGAGAGGATTTTCGGCGCCAGCCCGGGATAGATCGCATGCCAGCTTTCCACGCCCTCGCGTTCTTCCTTGACCTTGCTTTTCTCCCCGTCTTTGAAGACGGCGGCGACCGCTTGGGTCTTCTTGTCCTTGATTGCGGAGATCGAGCTGCCCGACCGGGTTTCGGCGATTGTCTCCACCTTGAGATCACCGCCTGCGCCGTCCAGCTCCGACATCAGGCTTTGCAGGGCGAAATAGCGCTCCAGATTGACGGGTTGGCCGATATTGGCGGAAATCAGCGCTTCGCTGATCGATTTCAGGCAATCGCCCATGCGCTGGAATTCGCTAGCCACAAGCAGGCTGTTGGCGATGTCGGAGGGTTGAAGCGCCGCGTTGCGCATTTCCTTGGTGTAGGCCTTGAACAGCTTGCGGTAGTCGGCCTCGATCTTTTTCTGCAACTCGCCGATTTCGATGGCTTCTTCGCTGTCATTGCCGAAGAACGCCGTCTCGATCTTGCCAACACCTTTGCGCACGGAGCGGACCAGGGCGGGATAGCGCTCAGGCAACAGGGTCCCAAATGTGTCGATGCGTTCCACATGGCGCAGGGACTGGCGGGCCTGATTGGCCAGCCGCTGCAGATCCGTTGCGATAAATTCCAGGCTGCGCAACGTCAGGTGCTTGCGGTTGTTCTTCCTTGTGGAGGCCAGCTGACGCAGGCAGGCGCCGTGAATACGCGTCTTCAGATTATGCGCATAGCCTGCCCTGTCCATGATTCGCCGGGCACGGACCGTTGTCGGCTCCTGGAAGAAAGCCTCCAGCTGCAGCATCTGTCCGTCGATTTCAGCGCACAGAAAGTGGAGGTTTTCCCGGATGGATTTTGGCAAACTAGTCATTGCATGATCCGAGATAGACTTCGAGGACCCGCCTACAGCCAAGTGAAAACAGTTTTGTGACATAGGCGGGACGCAGCTGTTGAGCGTTTTCCGTGCCGATCCATACGGTGCCGGTCTGATGGGGGTCGGGTTGAGGCCCCAGTGTGGGGGCATAGCTGTCGGGCACCGAACAGGCAAAGACCAGATCCAGCTGATGCTGCCAGTCCTCGCTCTGAGGTTTTTCGCGATAGATTTCAGCAACATGAAGCAGTGGGCCAACAGAGACCTCCGCACCGATCTCTTCCCTGCACTCCCGTTTGAGTGTGTCTTCCAGGCTCTCGCCGGGCTCCTGTTTGCCGCCGGGCAGCGTATAGTAGCGGCCTTTGGCAGGATGCTGTTTTTCCTGAACCAATAAACTTTGCCCACTCAGGATAAACGCTCTTGGTGTGGAGCGGATGACCGGTCTGAACACCCGGTGATTCGACTGTTCCGTGCTGTGTGACATGCCGCGCTGTCCCCCAAGATACATTGGCGTGAAAGGACGCTTTCAGGAAAGCCGGACGTTCAGCTCCAAACAGGCCCGTCCCTGTCCCTGTCAAGGGCGCATGTTAAATGAGTCGCTTCGTGAGGCTAGAGCTTCGTGCGATCAGTCTGCACCATTTGACCGGATCTGCTTTGTCTGCTGAGGAGGCGGATCGCGCGCCTTGGTGTTTCCCACCACAAGTGCGATCCAACGATGTCAGCGGGCAAAGCAGACCGGCTCCTCGGGTGCTGGAAAGCAGCCCATCGGCAGCGTTGCGTCGCTTGCCCTATACGCCGCATCGCGCTGCGCGAAGCGCCTTGCCGAAGGATCTGCTTTCCAGCATCAAATGATGCAAACTTAGTGCACGAGGCTCTAACCTATAGATGACGTCATGTTTCTCCGGATTTGCCTGTCGTGGCCTGACATCACAGAAGTCAACGCAACAGAGAAAGCAGTTTGAAACCGGCTGAACGTGATGCGATTTAAGTCCTTGATTTCATGTGTGATCATATCACGAAACGCCTGGAAAGCCACCAGGTCCGGAGGCTTGATCGAGTTTAACCCTTAAATATCCAGTTCCACAGTCCGGCTGTCACTGGATGGATCGACCTTGTTGCGCAGGGCCTCCAGTGAGCGCATGCGGGCCTGCGCCCGGTCCGGATTGGCGCGTGTGACCCCGGCAATCAGGAGTTCGGCGATGGCCATCAGCGCAAGCGAAGAATCCCAGGGGGAGGGCACGGCAACCCGGGCAGGCAGGACAAAACTGGCGATCCGGCCGACCGGGGACATCCAGCTGTCCGTGATCAGGGCCACGGTAGCGCCCTGTTTGGCGGCGCCTTCGGCAAACTGGATGATCTCGGTCTGGTAGCGGCGGATATCGAAAATGAGCACCACATCCTTCGGCCCCATGCCCAGAAGCTGGTCGATCCAGTTGCCCTGTTGCCCGGCCACATGGTTGACGCCGGAGCGCACGATGCGCAGGTGGGCGGCCATATAGCGTGCCAAGCCGTCGGTGAAGCGGCCGCCGATCAGATGGACCGTCTTCTTTTCGTCAGCCAGAAGCTTCGCCAGTCCGTCCAGTTCGCCCTTGGGCAGATGCTCGAATGTTTCGCGCAGATTATCCAGAAGCTGGCTCACATGGGGATCGCCGCTGGTTTCCTCCGCCATGGCCGCGCTGCGGGCCAGCGGCGAGTTCAGCTGGCTTTCCAGCTCGCTGCGCAGCTTCTTCTGGAACTCGGCAAAGCCGGGAATGCCCAGGCGGCTGATGAAGCGCAGGATCGTCGGTGAGCTGACACCGGCTGCTTCGGCAAATTGGGCAACTGTCCCAAGGCCCTGCATGGGGTAATTCGCCATCAGTGCATGGGCCGCCTTTTTTTCCGTAGCGGTGAACTCGTCCAGACGGTCGCGGATGTCTTCCAGAAGCGGGCGTTCCATGGCTGGCCTATCGGTGTTTCTGGCAATGCCTTTTTATTTGACAGCGGTCTCAATCTGCGTATCAAATATTACAGATATCGGCTGCTACAAAAAATCTGTAACAAACATTACAGGCAGCCAAGCTGAAATAGCAAGGGGATCGGGGAATGGGCGCAAGCCTTCAAACAGGTGGCAGGATGGACACCGTTGCGGTTGAGAACGCCGCAGGACGCGGCGGTTTCGTGTTTGTCTGCGACCATGCCTCGAACTTCTTTCCGGCCCCATATGATCACAGCCTGGGTGTGTCGCAGGCGGACAAGGCGGCACATATCTCGTGGGATCCCGGCGCGCTTGGTGTGGCGCGCGGGCTGGCGGAAACGCTGGACGCCCCACTTGTCTATACCAAGGTGTCGCGCCTTGTGATTGACTGCAACCGGGAAGAGGACCGGCCCGACCTGATCCCAAGCATGAGCGAGCTGACGGAGATTTCGGGCAACCGGGAACTTACGGACTGTGAACGCACGGCCCGTCTCGACTTGGTGCACCGGCCGTTTCATGCAGCCATTGATGCGGTGCTGGAAGAGCGTTTGAGCCGTGGGCTGCCGACGGCGCTTGTCTCGGTCCATTCCTTCACACCGGTCTATAAGGGCCGCAGCCGGCCCTGGGAGATCGGTCTGATCTATGACCGGGACCGCCGGCTGGCCGAGCCGGTTCTCAAAGCGCTGCAGGAAACGGACGGCCTGACGGTTGGCGACAATGAGCCCTATTCCCCCTCCGACGGTGTCTACTATACGATCCGCCGCCACGGAGAGAACCGGGACCTGCCCTGTCTGATGATTGAAATCCGCAATGACGAGCTGACGACGGTGGCAGAGGAAGCCCGCTGGGCCGGGCTGCTGGCGCCGCTTCTGGAAGCTGCGGTCAAAGGAGAGCGCAATGCTTAAGGCCGCGCGTATCTATGTCCGGGCCATCGACAGCTTCAACCGCCGGCTTGGCAAGGCCGTCATGTGGAGCCTCTTTGTCATGGCAGGCATTCTGCTGTGGTCATCCATCTCCAAGACGTTCTTCAGTCCGTCCATGTGGACCCTGGAAACGGCCCAATTTGCTATGGTTGCCTACTACGTTCTGGGTGGGCCCTATTCCATCCAGCTTGGCTCCAATGTGCGCATGGATTTGTTTTATGCGGAGTGGAGCGTGAAGAAGAAGGCCTGGTTCGACGCCTTCACGGTGTTGCTGCTGATCTTCTATCTGGGGGTCCTGCTTTATGGGGCGCTCAATTCCTTTGCCTATTCGCTGGGCCATTTCCAGCAGGAGCCTTTCACTTTCTACAAGGATCTGATTGTCGCGTTCGTGACCGGCGGTCCGGAGGCTGCTCGGGAAAAGATGGGCTTCATTGAGCGCAGCCCCACCAGCTGGCGGCCCTATCTGTGGCCGGTCAAACTGATCATGATCATTGGATTTTTCCTGATGCTGCTGCAGGTCTTTGCCGAGTTCCTGAAAGATATCGCCCGGATCAAGGGAGAGACGATCTGATGTCCTATGAGATGATCGCTCTTCTCATGTTCTCGTCGATGATGCTGATGCTGCTGACGGGGCAGCGGGTCTTCGGCGCCATTGGCGCGATCGCCGCGATCGCCTCCCTGGCGCTGTGGGGCACCGGCGGCGGCGATATTCCGTTTTCGGCGGCCATGAAGTTGATGAAATGGTATCCGCTTCTGACCCTGCCGATGTTTATCTTCATGGGTTACATCCTGTCGGAAACCAAGATCGCCGATGATCTTTACAAGATGTTCCATGTCTGGATGGGGCCCATCAATGGCGGGCTGGCCATCGGCACGATCCTGCTCATGGTGCTGATCTCGGCCATGAATGGTCTGTCGGTTGCCGGAATGGCCATCGGCGCCACCATTGCCCTGCCGGAGCTTTTGAAACGCAAATACGACAAGCGCATGGTCACAGGGGTGATCCAGGCCGGTTCCTCACTTGGCATTCTGGTGCCGCCCTCTGTGGTGCTGGTGCTCTATGCCATGATCGCCCGGGCGCCGGTTGGCCAGCTCTGGCTTGCCGGAGCGGTTCCCGGACTGATGATGGCAACCCTGTTCATTGTCTATATTGCCATCCGCTGCCGGTTGCAGCCGTCGCTCGGCCCGGCCCTGCCGGAAGACGAGCGGGACGTGCCGAAGGCGGAGAAGTACCGCTTGCTGCTGGCCGGTCTTTTGCCGGTGATCATCTTTGCGACCATGATGGTGCCCTTCGTGATGGGCAAGACCAGCCTTGTGGAGGCCTCGGCCGTTGGCGCGCTGACAGCCTTGATCGCCTCTATTTTGCGCCGCCGCCTGACCCTGGACATTCTGATCCTGTGCCTGAAGAACACGCTCGGCATTTCCTGCATGTTCATGTGGATCATTCTCGCAGCCCTTGGCTTTGGTGCCGTCTTTGACGGTCTTGGCGCAGTGAAGGCGATTGAAAGCCTTTTCACCGAGCAGCTCGGCCTGTCGCCCTGGATGATCCTGATCCTGATGCAGCTGTCCTTCCTGGTGATGGGCACCTTTCTGGACGACACAGCCATGCTGGTGATTGTCGCTCCGCTTTATGTTCCGCTGGTCGGATCGCTGGATCTGGGCATGCCGCGCGGCGATATCCTGATCTGGTACGGCGTTCTGTATACGATCACCACCCAGATCGCCTATATGACACCGCCCTTCGGCTACAACCTGTTCCTGATGCGCGCCATGGCGCCCAAGGACATTTCCATGCGCGACATTTACGGCTCGATCCTGCCGTTTGTCATGGTGATGATCCTGGCACTGGCAATCGTGATGGTTTTCCCGGAAATCGCCCTCTGGCTGCCCAATCTGGTTTATGCCAAATAGCAGCCGCAGATGGGGTGGGAGCCGGGACAATAATGAAAAGTCTGGAGGAAACAGACACAGTCACAGACACGCGGCAGGACACAGAACCGGACAACGGGCCTGCCGCATGGACCGTACACTGACATAGGGGAACTATGATGACCAATAGACGTGATTTTCTGAAAAAAGCCGGTTTGGGCACGGCCGCTGCCGCTGGTGCCACCACGCTGGCCGCACCGGCCGTTCTGGCCCAGGAGCCGATCAAGTGGCGCCTGCAGACCTATGCCGGCGGCGCCCTTGGCGAGCATGTGACGAAGCCCATGGTGGACTACGTCAACAATGCCTCCAATGGTGAGCTGCAGATCGAGCTCTACTATGCCGATCAGATCGTGCCGACGGGCGAATTGTTCCAGGCTTTGCAGCGCGGCACCATCGATGCGGTGCATTCAGACGATGATTCCATGGCTTCGCCGACCCCGCTGCGCCAGTTCGGTGGCTATTTCCCGTTTGCCACCAAGCATATTCTGGATGTTCCGGTTCTCTTCAACCAGTATGGCCTCGCCGATATCTGGCGCTCCGAATATGAGAAAGTCGGCGTTGCCTGGATTTCCTCTGCCGGGCAGGACCCGTGCAACTTCAACACCAAGAAGGAAATCAAGTCTGTTGCCGACCTGGAAGGCCTGAAGCTCTACACCTTCCCGACTGCCGGCCGGTTCCTGTCCAAATTCGGCGTTGTGCCGGTTTCCATTCCTTACGAGGATGCGGAAGTGGCTGTACAGACCGGCGAATTGGACGGCATGGCCTGGTCCGGTATTACCGAAGATTACACAGTCGGCTGGGCGGACGTGACCGACTACTTCCTGACCAACAACATCTCCGGGGCCTGGATCGGCTCCTGGTTCGTCAACCAGAAACGCTGGGCGGATCTTCCCGACCACCTGAAGCAGCTTGTTCTGGCGGCGACCGAGGCCAGCCACACCTACCGGAACCAGTGGTACTGGGGCGGGGAAGCACGTCTTCGGGCCCGGGGCGACAAGCTGCAGCTGCGCACGGTTCCGGCCGCTGAATGGGCGGAAGTGGAAAACGCTGCCAAGGACTTCTGGAAAGAGATTGCGTCCGAAGGCGAATTGCAGGCCAAGATCATCTCGATCTTCGAAGACTATAATGAGGTTATCAACCAGGCCGGACCTCCTTACAACTTCGGCTAAGACCTGACTGATGGGCTTCGGGGAGAGATCTCTTCCCGGAGCCCTTTTTGCCGATTGCCCCTCACAAGAATTAGACCTGCGGAAGACACACCATGTCTGGGAACCTGACCTTTGATGCCCTCAAAACCCTCGTCGCCTCCGGCGAGATCGATACTGTGCTTGCCTGTATCGTCGACATGCAAGGGCGGCTGATGGGCAAGCGGTTCCACGCCCAGCACTTTGTCGACACCGCCTATGATGAAACCCATTGCTGCAACTATCTGCTGGCCACCGACCTGGAAATGTATACGGTCGAGGGCTATGCGGCGACCAGCTGGTCGGGCGGTTATGGCGACTATGTGATGAAGCCGGACCTCATGAGCCTGCGCAAAGTGCCGTGGCTGGAGGGCACCGCTCTGGTGCTGTGCGATGTTCTGGACCATCACACCCACAAGGAAGTGCCCCATTCGCCGCGGGCGATGCTGAAGGCCCAGGTGGCCCGGCTGGCGGCAATGGGCCTGACGCCGATCATGGCGACCGAACTGGAATTTTTCCTGTTTGAAAAGAGTTTCGACGCGATCCGCAAGGAAGGCTTCCGCGATCTGGAGCCGATCTCCGCCTATAACGAGGATTACCACATCCTGCAGACCACCAAGGAAGAGGATATTCTGCGCCCGGTGCGCAATGGTCTCTTCGGGGCCGGCATTCCGGTGGAAAACACCAAGGGCGAAGCGGAAACCGGCCAGGAAGAACTGAACATCAAATATGCGCCCGCGATGGACACGGCCGAATACCACACCATCGCCAAACATGCGGTCAAGGAGATTGCCTGGGCCAGGGGGCGGGCGGTGTCCTTCCTGGCCAAGTGGCGCAGCGACAAGGTCGGCTCGTCTGCCCATGTCCATCATTCCCTGTTTGATCAGGACGGCAACAACGTCTTTTGCGACTCAAACGCTGAATACGGCATGTCGGACACCATGCGGCACTATCTGGCTGGCATGATCAAATACGCACCCGACTACACCTATTTCCTGGCGCCCTATATCAACAGCTACAAGCGGTTCCAGAAGGGGTCCTTCGCCCCGACCAAGACCGTCTGGTCGGTCGACAATCGCACGGCCGGGTTCCGCCTGTGCGGGGAGGGCACAAAGGCGCTGCGGGTCGAGTGCCGGATCGGCGGCTCCGATCTGAATCCCTATCTGGCTCTGGCCGTCCTGATTGCTGCGGGCATCAAGGGACTGGAAGACAAGCTGCCGCTTGACCCGCCTGCCACCGGCGATGTGTATGAAAGCCGCAAGGCAAAGGAAATTCCGCATACGCTGCGCGACGCCCACGAGACCATGCGCACGTCCAGACTGCTGCGCGAGGCGTTTTCCGACACGGTGATCGACCACTATGCCCGCGCGGCGGAATGGGAGATCGAGGAATTCGACCGGGCGGTGACCGACTATGAAATCGCCCGGGGATTTGAACGGGCCTAGGACCTTTGCTGTTCAGGGACCCGGTATTGAGGACCCTGACAGCCTGAAACGGATCAATCCTGCAGAGGCGCCAAGTGAAGGGTGCCCCTCTGGTGGTCCACACACCAATTCCGGTTGCTTCAACCGCTTCCTCATCCTGCGGACGGCCATTGGTCCCGTCTCGAGGGATGGGTCACGTGAACGGATTATGCGGCCCATCCTGCGAGACAGCGCTCGTGCGCTTCCTCGGGATGAGGGGTGAGTTGAGGAACCATAGTTTAACAGAACCCTCGCCAAGAGGAATTGTGAGGCAAGCCCATGTCTGACGTCATCAAACTTATCTCCCCTATTGACGGCTCGGTTCATGCCGAACGGCCCGCGCTCGATGAGGTGGCGGCTGGCAAGGCCGTGTCGGCGGCGCGGCAGGCCCAGGCGGGCTGGGCGGCAACGCCCATTGCCGAGCGGGTCGCCTATTGCCTGAAAGCGCTGGAGGCGCTGAAGGCCATGAATGACGAAGTTGTGCCGGAACTTGCCTGGCAGATGGGCCGTCCGGTCCGCTATGGCGGTGAGTTGGGGGGCACTGTGGAGCGCACCGAATATTGCGCCGCCATTGCCGAAGAGGCGCTGGCCGATATCGAGCGCACCGACAAACCGGGCTTCAAGCGTTATCTGCGCCGGGTGCCGCTTGGCATCGTCATGGTGATCGCGCCCTGGAACTATCCTTTCATGACCGCGGTCAACACGATCATGCCGGCGCTGATGGCCGGCAACGTGATCCTGCTCAAACATGCGGCCCAGACGCTGCTGGTGGGCGAGCGCCTGGCCAGAGCTTTTGAAAGCGCCGGGCTGCCCTCCGGTGTGTTCCAGAACATCGTTCTGACCCATGGGGGCACCGAAAAGCTGCTCGGGTCCGGCCTGATCGATCATGTCAATTTCACCGGCTCCGTGGGTGGCGGCCGGGCCATTGAAAAGGCGCTGGCCGGAACCTTCGCAACGCTCGGGCTGGAGCTGGGCGGCAAGGACCCGGCCTATGTGCGCGCCGATGCGGATCTGGACTATGCAATCGGCAATCTGGTGGATGGCGCCTTCTTCAATTCCGGCCAGTGCTGTTGCGGCATTGAACGGGTCTATGTGCATGAAAGCCTGTTCGACCGGTTTGTCGACGGTTTTGTTGATCTGACCAAGCAGTACACGCTCGGCAATCCGCTGGATGAGACAACGACCCTCGGCCCGATGGCCCAGGCGCGCTTTGCCACCTGGATCCGTGAGCAGACAGACGAAGCCCTGCGCAAGGGGGCCAAGGCCCATATCGATATGGCCACCTTTGCCGAAAACAAGGAGGGCACCCCCTATCTGGCGCCGCAGGTGCTCACCGAAGTCAATCACCAGATGTCGGTGATGCGCGAAGAGAGCTTTGGTCCTGTGGTCGGCATCATGAAGGTTCGCGATGACGAGGAAGCCCTGCAATTCATGAATGACAGCCCCTATGGTCTGACTGCCTCCATCTGGTCGGAAGATGTGGAAGCGGCTGCCCGGATCGGCGACCGGATCGAGACCGGCACGGTGTTCATGAACCGGTGCGATTATCTGGACCCGGCGCTGGTCTGGACCGGCGTGAAGGACACGGGCAAGGGGGCGGCGCTGTCGGAAATCGGCTTCCACAACCTGACCCGCCCGAAATCCTTCCACTTCCGCCTGGAGCATTGAGATCAGCCGGGTAAGGTCGCAAGGGGCGTGGGTCTTTGAAAGGATCCGGTGCCCTGTGGCGCCAAGAGGGCGTCCCGGACCGAACTGGACTGACAGACGATACCCCCCTGCAGGCGCTTGAGCTTAAGACGGCGCGTGCAGCGGAGCCAAACAGAACGGCATGCGGCTGACCTGATGTCCGTTTGCTTGCCTTTTGAAGATGACATGATCTGATAAAACACGAGACACCCATGAGCGCACTTCCATCCGTCAATTGGTCCTACCCGACTGCCGTCCGTTTCGGTGCCGGGCGTATCAAGGAGCTGCCCGATGCCGTGAAGGCGTCTGGCATGAAAAACCCGCTGCTGGTGACCGATCCCGGTCTGGCCGGTCTGCCGATGGTCGCCAATGCCATTGCCAGCCTTCAGGCTGCGGGCCTGTCGGCGGCGGTTTTTTGCGATGTCAAACCCAACCCGGTCGACAGCAACATCACCGCAGGTGTTGCTGCCTATCAGGCTGGCGGCCATGACGGTGTCATCGCCTTTGGCGGCGGCTCCGGCCTTGATGCGGGCAAGCTGATTGCCTTCATGTCCGGCCAGACCCGGCCGATCTGGGATTTTGAGGATATTGGTGACTGGTGGACCCGGGCCGATCCGGCCGGAATTGCCCCGATTGTGGCCGTTCCGACGACCGCTGGAACCGGCTCTGAAGTCGGCCGGGCCGGTGTGGTCACCAATGAGGCGACGCATACCAAGAAAGTGATCTTCCATCCCAAGATGCTGCCGGAAACCGTGATCTGCGATCCGGAACTGACCGTCGGCATGCCCCGGTTCATCACCATCGGCACGGGCATGGACGCGCTCGCCCATTGCCTGGAAGCCTATTCGGCGCCGATGTACCATCCCATGTCGGAAGGGATCGCGCTGGAGGGCATCCGGCTGGTTCTGGAGAACCTGCCCAAAGTGGCCGCTGATGGTGCAGATCTGGAAGCCCGGGGCCACCTTATGAGTGCGGCCGCCATGGGCGCGGTCGCCTTCCAGAAAGGGCTCGGGGCTATTCATTCCCTGTCCCACCCGGTGGGCGCGCTGTATGATACCCACCATGGGATGACCAACGCGGTCTTCATGCCCTATGTGCTGCAATTCAACAAACCGGCGATTGAACAGAAATTCGAACGCCTGGCCGGGTTCCTGGGGATTTCCGGCGGTTATCAGGGTGTGCTCGACACGGTCTTGAAGCTGCGGCAGGACCTGGACGTGCCGCACACGCTGTCCGGCCTGAACGTGGATGATGCCAAGCGGGACCTCATCGCCGAAATGGCCATTGTCGATCCGACGGCCGGAGGCAATCCGGTTGAATTGACCAGGGACGGGGCTCTGGAAATCTTTGACAAGGCCCAGAGCGGCACGCTCTGACCGCCAGAGACAGGCCAGCGATCTTGTTCAGTCGCCTTCCCGTTTTTGCGCGGGCGGCAAGGCTCACGCCGTTGAGGCGGCGTGAGCGCAATATTGCAATAACATTCGAACGCTGTAACACTCGCGCCCTCAGGGAACTAAATCTGGATTGATTGAAATTTGACCCTAGGGAGGGGTGGCAGGATGACGGTTGCGCGGGTTCTTTTTTCTATCCTGTGTTTCATGTGCGTCTTGGCAATGCCGCAGGTTTCGGCCGCTCAGGACACGGTCTTTTCGCCCGGGTGGACGCTGCAGCCGGATGCCTCCACCTTGCGGTTCCAGTCGGTCAAGAACCTCACAATTGTCGAATCAAGTGGCTTTGTTCAGTTCAACGGCCAGATTGACGCTTCGGGAGAAGCGGAAGTCCGCATCTTTCTCGACAGCGTCGATACCAAGATCGACTTGCGCAATGTGCGCATGCGGTTCCTCTTTTTCGAAACCTTTGAATTTCCCGAGGCGGTGATCACAACCCGCCTGGACCCGGCGGTTTTTGCGGATCTGCCCACGCGGCGCAGAAAAGTCATGCCGTTGACCTTTGACCTGCAATTGCACGGGGTCACCAGGAGCCTTGAAACCGAAGTGGCGGTCACGATGATAGATGAGGCCATGGTGGCGGTGTCTTCCACGGCGCCGGTCTCCGTGGCAGCTGCCGATTTCAATCTGGATGGCGGGGTGAAGAAGCTGGAAGAGGCCGCCAGTGTCGCAATCGTGCCTTCTGCCACGGTCACATTCGACTTTCTGTTCTCCAAAAATGTGGACGGGCAGCAGGTGGCCAAGGCAGAACCGGTGCAAGAGACCGGTGCGGCGGCAACAGCCCTGGAGCCGGAAGGCAACCTGGATGAGGCCGCCTGCAAGGGCCGGTTCGAAATCCTGTCACGAACGGACAATATCTATTTTGCCAGCGGCAGCACGGCGCTGGATCCGCGCAGCGCACCGCTGCTTGACAGCCTTGTGGACATCATCATGCGCTGTCCGGGCCTGAAGATTGAAGTCGGTGGCCATACGGACAGCGACGGCAGCACCGATGCCAATCAGCGCCTGTCGGAGCGCCGCGCGGCGGCCGTTGTAAACTATCTTAACGCAAAGAGCGTACCTAACACGAGAATGACAAGTGTCGGTTATGGCGAAAGCCGTCCCGTCGCTTCCAATGACACACCTGACGGCAAACGCCGCAACCGCCGTATCGAGTTTATCGTTGTCAACTAAGGCTCTTTTTTGCTGGTTCTTGATGCTGATCCTGCCTGTCGCGGCCGGGCAGCGGGACGCGCACGCGCAGTCCACCGGTGACGAAGACGGTGCCCGTCTGGCGCTGGTCGTCGGCAATGGCGCCTATACCCATGTCACGCCGCTGGACAATCCGGTCAATGACGCGCAGTTGATGGCAGCCTCCCTGGAAGCGGTCGGGTTTGAGGTCATGCTGGTGACCAATACGACACGGGGGGAGCTGATCCGGGCCATTTCCGACTTCGGACGCAAGTTGCGCGAAGCCGATGATGAGGCGACCGGCCTGTTCTATTATGCCGGGCATGGGGTCCAGTCTTTCGGGGCGAACTTTCTTCTGCCCGTTGACATTGAACTTCAGGACGCGGCTGATCTGAGTTTGGTCGGCGTGCCTGCTCAGGCGCTCCTCCGGCAGATGTTTTCTGCCAGCAACCAGACCAATATCGTCATTCTGGATGCCTGCCGGGACAATCCCTTTGCCACGCTGCCGGATCTCAATGACAATGGCCTTGCGGAAATGAAGGCGCCCCGGGGCACGTTTCTGGCCTATTCCACGGCGCCGGGCGAAGTGGCCGTGGACGGGGCCGACAACAACAGCCCCTTTACTGGTGCATTGGCGCGCCGCCTGCCGGAGCCGGGCGTGCCGATTGAGACACTGTTCAAGCAAGTGCGCCGGGATGTGCTGCAGGCCACAAACGGCCTTCAGACCCCCTGGGACACCTCGTCCCTGACGGTGGATTTTGAATTCGTGTCTGCCGTATTGCCGTCGCCCCAGGAAATTCAGGCCCGCCAGCTTTGGGAAACGGTGAAGCTCAGCAAGGATCCGATCCAGGTCATGCTGTATCTGCGAGCCAATCCGGACAGCGTCTACGCCGGCGAAGCGCGCAGGCTGCTGCGGGACCTTGTCTCTGCGGAAGTGCAGGAAACTGCAAAGGCTGCGCCACAGGAGCCCGCCCCGGCGCCAGAGCCGGCGGACCCGGAAAAAGCCGAGCGGGATCTGATTGAAGCCGCGCGTCAGGCGGGCACGGTTGCCGCCTATCAGAACTATCTTGAGGCTTACCCGGATGGCCATTTTGCCGAATTGGCGCGGCTGGAGCTTCAAACCCTGGAGCAGAAAGAGCGGCGCACGGACCCGGCAGCCTCGTACGAAGGCACGCCGAAGGAGCTGGCTGAGCCAGAGGCCCCGTCTGCAACCGGTCTGCCGGATGTGGTGGCCTTCAACCAGCCGCTTGGGGCAGGTGGGCCGGATCTGGCGACACGCAGCATTGCGGACCTGATCACTGCCAGCCCCGCCTTTCCGCCCATTGAAGGCTTGCCGGAGGCGGCCTGGAAAGACAAGACCTGTGCGTCCTGCCACAACTGGGAACAGGCCAACCTGTGTACCCAGGCGCAGACCTATGTGTCCGACAAGACCCGGGCGCTGTCGAAAGATCATCCCTTTGGCGGCGTCTTCAAGGAGCTTTTGAAGGTCTGGGCCGAAGGCGGCTGCCAGTAGGGCTTTCTTTGGCCATTAGAGCCGCGTGCGGCAAGTCTGCACGATTCGACCGGATCCGCTTTGTCTGCTGAGGAGGCGGATTGCGCGCCGTGGTGGGGGCGGCGCGCTGTTTCGGCTGGGACTGGTCCGGTCTATCCCATCAGGAGGGGCCGGTGGAGCGCGCTCGCACGATGAGTGTCATAAGGGCGACCAGAACGATGCCATAAAGAACATGGCCGATCAGGGCGGCCCAGACGATGCCGGTGAAGTTCAGGAAGAACGGCAGACCGGCAAGTGATGTGATGCCGCCAATTGCAAACACCCAAAGGCCAAACCCGTAAAGGGCGGCGGGCAGCAGCCAGTGTACCGGGCCGGATGAGCTGCCAAGGGCGCGTTGCCAGAGGGGGGCGAAGATAAACAGCCAGCCAACCGGGTAGCCGATCAGTCCGACCACATAAAAATGAACGAAATAGCCGGCAAAGGCATTGCTGGGCAAACCCAGGCTGCCCAGCAGGCTTTGTGCCAGCCCATGGGGAGAAAGCGTGGCAAAGCCGAGCACCGGGCTGAGGATCTGGCCCCAGAAATCAAATGCCAGGGTGGCAAAGAACCCTGAGATGAACATCATCCCGAGCGTGTTGAAGGTTCGTGCGGGCAGGGCGGTGGCCCGCCGGTTTTCCGTTGCAAGATCTGTCATGCGTCTAGCCCTTCCAGAGAACACGAATGGTGTCCTCCTGATGTAGGACGGTATTTCATCACGTGCATTCAACTTCACGGCTTGAATTCTGACATCTCTCTCACGGGCGCGAGGGCCAAAATCACGCAGCCGCGATCCGGCGGTGAGCATCGGCGCCAGGTTACGAATGATGATCTAAACGTCCGCAGTGACCTCCGCCCAGCTCAAGTCGAACCGGTCGAGATATTTCTTGAGGCGGTCTGCATCGTTGCGGCTGGTTCTTGTTGCGCGGGAAGCTGCAAAAAGAGTTCTGCCGGCCGCGCTCAAAGACGGGCTTTTCCGGCACATGCGGATGACAAAGGCCAGTTGTACCTTGTCAAAGGCGTCAAGGGCATCGGTTTTGTCTCCCAGCAGGTCCCGCAGCAAGGTGTCGTCGGGATCGGACGCCGCGCTGGCCCATTGACGCTCCAGCGCCTCGATTTCCTGGTCGACCTGAGCGAGCGTGATGCGGCCGCGCGGCGCAAGGGTGCACAAGCGCTGGACGGACGCGCCGAGATCCCGGAAATTGCCCGGCCACAGGGTGGCGGGGGATGCTGCGAAGTCCAGATAGCGCGCCCTGGCGTCAATGTTGAAGCCGACCCGGTTGCCGAGGAGCTTTTCGGACCTGTCGAGTTCAAACTCGATATTGGGTTCAATATCCTCGCGCCGTTCGGTGAGTGACGGCAGCCGGAAGGTCCAGAGATTCAGCCTTGCATAGAGATCCGGCCGGAACCGTCCTTCCGAGACGAGCTGCCCGAGGTCGTGGTTGGTGCCCGCGATCAGCTGGAAGCGGCTGGTGATCTCGTGGTCGGAGCCGACCGGCAGAAAGCGTCCGGTCTCGACGGCGTGCAGGATCATCGCCTGCTCGTCGAGGCCGAGTTCGTTGATCTCGTCCAGGAACAGCACGCCGCCATCCGCTTCGCGCAACAGCCCTCGCCGATCCGGGCTGCCTGTGCCCATCGACCCGCGTCGATGACCGAAAAGGCTGGACATGGCCCGCTCGCCCTTCAGGGTGGCGCAATTCACGTGAACTAGCCGGCCCTTGACCCTGCGCCGCTGGAGTTTCAGCTCGTAAATGCGTTCAGCCAGCTCGCTCTTTCCCGTCCCCGTATCGCCGAGCAGCAGAAGAGGGGCATCTGTGTTGGTGGCGACCAGCTCGATCCGCTCGATAAGGCTGTTGAAGGCGGCGTTCCGGGTTTCGATGCCCGCCTTCAGCAGCGCGTTGTATTCCTCTGCGATGAGATCGAAGCGCTGCTGAAGGGCGTCGTAGCGGGAAAGGTCGAGATCGACGATGTTGTATTGGCCGCTGAGATCTCCGTCCTCGCCGCGCGGCGGCGAGGTCTGTACAAGCTTGGCCGGAACGTGGCGGGACTCGGTCAGGAGGAACCAGCAAATCTGGGCGACATGCGTCCCCGTCGTCAGGTGGACGAAATAGTCCTCGCGATCCTCGTCGAACCCATAGTTGCGCGCGAAGTCGAAGAGAGCGCCATAGACTTCCTGAAAGTCCCAGGGATCTCGGAGATCAACCTGTTGCAACAGCACTTCTGTCGCTGGGCTGGCGTCCTCGATTTCGCGTTTCACGTTCTGAGCCAGGTGATGATGGGCTCTGTCGTAGAGCAGTTCGAGACGGTGAACCGGAAAGCGGCCATGCTGGGTCACGGCAATCGACGGTCGCCACCGGCGCTTCTTGCCCGCGTCCAGTTGGGTGCCGAGAAAGCCGATGACGATGTTCTTTTTCAATGCGTCTATCCAAATTTATAAGATGCTATTTTTTTCTATAAAATATTTTCCCCGCAGAAATGTCAATAATGCAAAAAACATATATATTACATATACTTATCTTGATTTTGTTTTTTTGTTTTGCGGTCCGGCGGGTGCAGGCATTCTCCTTCTCAACACAGACATCAACCCGAACGCCTTCAAGGGCGCGGATTTGTGGAGAGAGAAAATGGCGAACAAAAACCTGTTTGCATCCCAGCGTGGACGTTTTTCCGGCAAAGCCGACGCCAGAGACCTAGCGGGTGGCAAGGCCTATACCTACGAGGACCGTCACAAGCTGGCGCAGCTGGCGGCGACCGGATCCATCGGCAACACGTTCTACCAGTCTGCCGAGCTGGAACTGGAGGCGGTTTTGAAAGCTGCTGAAAAGGTTCCGGACACTTTTCTGGCAAAGACGGCAGTCTACGCCCGCCAGAAAGGCAGGATGAAGGATCTGCCGGCACTCTTGCTGGCGGTTCTGGCATCGCGTGATGCGGTTCTGCTTGCCAAGGCGTTTCCGAAAGTGGTCACCGACGGCAGGATGCTGCGCAACTTCGTGCAGATCATGCGTTCGGGGCAGACCGGGCGTAAGTCGCTCGGAACACGGCCGAAGGCGCTCGTTCGCGGATGGCTGAACGCGGCAACCGAATATCAGCTGCTGCAAGCGTCGATCGGCAACGATCCGTCGCTGGCGGACGTCATCAAGATGGTGCACCCGAAGCCGCGCGATGCAGAGCGAGACGTCCTGTTCGCCTGGCTGATCGGAAAGCCGTGTGACGTTGAAAAGCTGCCGGAACTGGTTCGTGCCTATGTGGCGTTCAAGGAGAATCCGAAAGGACAGGCGCTGCCGGATGTCCCGTTCCAGATGCTGACACATCTGCCCCTTTCCAGGGAAGACTGGACGAAACTGGCGGAGCGCGGGACATGGAACATGGTGCGTATGAACCTGAACACCTTCCTGCGCCATGGCGTTTTCGAAGGTGCGCGGTTCGAGAAGACACCGGCCGTGCGTCTGGTGGCGGATATCCTGAAGGATCCGAAGCGGATCAGGAAGGCGCGTGCCTTTCCGTACCAGCTCCTGACGGGTTTTCAGGCCCTGTCGGACGAAATGCCGACGGAGATCCGCGAGGCGATGCATGACGCGATGGAGATCTCGGTCGCCAATGTCCCGGCCCTGAGGGGCCAGGTGGTTGTGTGCCCGGACGTCTCCGGTTCCATGGCTTCGCCGGTGACCGGTTACCGAAAGGGGGCGACGACGGCAACGCGCTGCGTTGATGTCGCTGCCCTTGTCGCCGCGGCGGTGCTGCGCCGAAATCGCGAGGCCACGGTTCTGCCGTTCGAGGTCAAGGTGCGGCCGGTCGAGCTGACCGGGCGAGACACGGTGATGACCAACGCCCGAAAGCTCACCGAGCAGTGGGGCGGCGGGACGAACTGTGCAGCGCCTCTGGCGTGGCTGAACGCCAAGCGCCGTGCCCCGGATCTGGTCATTCTGGTTTCGGATAACCAGTCCTGGGCCGGGATCCAGGCGGGCCATCAGACCGGCGTGATGCGTGAATGGGAAACGCTGAAAAGGCGTAACCCGGACGCGAAGATGGTGTGCATCGATATCGCGCCTTACGGTTCGACCCAGGCCAAGTCGCGGCCGGATATCCTTAACATCGGGGGCTTCTCCGATGCGGTGTTCGATCAGGTTGCGGCCTTTGCCAAGGGCACCATGAATGTCGGCCAGTGGGTCGGGGAGATCGATGCCATCGATCTCGATTAAGACTTGAAAGCGCGGCGGGCGACCGCCTGCCGCGCTTGCCGAGAGATCTGGCGGATGCCGATGAAATTACACCGTCAGCCCCGGAAATGCGTGGGTCGAGCCACGCCTTCGCGACACCGCGATGTCGTCTAACGAGGAAAGACAACGGGGTGGATTTCATCACCGACTTGCCGCCACAAGGAATTAAACCGGTCAGGGCGAATGCCTGCAGAACTACATCGACTCTTAATCGCCAGGTTGCGGGTTCGAATCCCGCCGCTGCAACCAATTGATGCAGCGTAGCTCAACGGATAGAGCAGGAGTGTTTTGCACCCACCTTGTCGCCCTGACCGGGCCGACTTTTCAGCCGGACACGGACCGGCTCAAACACGAGAAGAAGAATTGAAAATCAATCGCGGCGGATGCCGGCAGGACTACATTCTTGACCATGAGTGTCTTGCCATTCCTTGCCGCCGCACCCGAAAGATACGGTCAGGGCGAATGCCCGCAGAACTACATTGTACGCGGGTTCGACTCCCGCCGTTTCCAACAAGTGGAAGCGTAGCTGAGTAGTTTAGCAGGTTTTGCGACGCGGAACACAAACGTGGTTTGTATCCATCTTGTCGCCCTGACCGGATCTTGGAATTGAAACGGTAAACTTGATTGCGGCTCCGCCGCGATATCGGGGATGCCGGCAGGATTACAGGTAGACGCCTTCCGGCACGGTCGGGAGGGGAGGCGCGGTCGCGCCTCCCGTGCCAGTTCAAGTCTGGCCCGGAGCAATCCGGTGGCGGAATGAAGATCTTGTCAGACCTTGCCCCGCGTAGCCTGGCGGATGCCGGCAGGACTACAGTGAGCGTCGCCGGTGCAACTCCGGCCCGCGGTTTTCGCGGAGAGGTTCTGCGCCCGATGTTTGCCGCCAGGCGAGTGTGAAGGAAGAAGACGATGACGATTGAAACGGAAACGGTGAAACTGACGAGCGGGATGCTGACCGCATGGGGCCACGAAGAAGGCAAGGCCTTCGGTGCGGCCCTGAGGGACGGCCAGGCGGCGCTGGATGAAGGCACGTCGCTGGAAGCCGTGCGCCAGATGCTGGAGAGCTACAAGCCGGACCCGGTGCTGCCGCTGGCCGCCTCTGGAGCAAAGCCGTTTCACGTCAACCTGGACGCGGAGGGGGAGGACGAAGAGGCGAACCTGAAGGCCGTCAAGCATCACATGACGGAGCTGATGCGCACGCCGACCGTTGAGGCGGGGGCGATCATGCCGGATGCCTGTCCGGCCGGTCCACTCGGGACCATTCCGGTCGGCGGCGTGGTGGCGGCGCGCGGTGCAATCCACCCGGGAATGCACAGCGCCGATATCTGCTGCTCGGTGATGATGACCGAGTTCGAGGATGCTGACCCGAAGGCGGTTCTGGATGCGGCGCATTCGGTGACGCATTTCGGTGGCGGCGGGCGGGCCAACGGCAAGCGCTTCACGATGTCCATGAGCCTTTACGACCAGTTCCGCGAGAACCAGTTCCTGAACAACCCGAAGATCCTGCGTTCTGCGCAGGAACATCTGGGGACCCAGGGCGACGGCAACCATTTCCTGTTTGTCGGCGTCTCCAGGAAAACCGGCAAGACCGCGATGGTAACCCATCACGGATCGCGCGGACCGGGTGCGCTGCTTTACAAGATCGGCATGAATGTTGCGGAAAAATACCGCAGAAAGCTGTCGCCGAAAACGCTGAAGCAGAATGCCTGGATCCCGTCCGAGAGCGAGGAGGGAAAAGCCTATTGGGACGCGCTGCAGCTGATCCGCAAGTGGACCAAGGCCAACCACAACGCACTGCATCAGGCGACAGTCGAGGTGAGCGGAGCAAGCTACTCGGACCGTTTCTGGAACGAGCATAACTTCGTGTTTGAACGCGATGGCCTGTTCTATCACGGCAAGGGGGCAACGCCTGCCTGGGACGGGTATGCGTCCGACGCGACGGGCCTGACCCTGATCCCGCTGAACATGGCGGAGCCGGTTCTTGTCGTGCGCGGCCAGGATGCCGGTCATGCTCTCGGGTTCTCGCCGCACGGTGCGGGCCGCAACTTCTCGCGTTCCGAGCACAAGCGCCGCTCGCTCGGCAAGACGCCGGAAGCAATGCTCAGGGAAGAGACGGAAGGTCTCGACATCCGGTTCTTCGAGCAGAAGATCGACGTCTCCGAACTGCCGTCCGGCTACAAGAAGGCGGATGCGGTCGTCGCCCAGATCAAGAAATACGGTCTGGCCGAGATCGAGGACTATATCGATCCGTTCGGCTGCATCATGGCCGGCGATATCGAACCGTTCTGGAAAAAGAAAAAAGGGGCAAGGCGGTAATCTGCCTTGCCGCAGTCAGGCAGGATGTCTAACCGGCTTCTTTTTCCATTGGCAGGGGGGTGCTGTTGGTCCGCTCCAGCACCTGCGCTGCAAGGGCCAGAAGAAGGGCGAGGAGGGAGCTGGCCAGCATGAGGGCGAGGACAGTGGCAGGATGATCGCCGGTGCCGACGGCAAGGCCGGTCAGGCTGGTAAGGGCTGAACCGCCAGCCAGCACGAGGGCGCCTACAAGCCCGGCCGCGGTCCCTGCAAGATCGGGACGGACCGACATGGCGCCCGCATTGGCGCCGGGCACTGTCAGCCCGTTGCCAAGGCCAACCAGGATCGTGCTGGTGAAAAAGACCGTTGGGGACAGGGTCACGGCGGCAAAGACGGTCAGCCCGATGGCAAGGCCCGCGCAGGCCGTCACACGCCCGATCAACATCATGGCCGGTAGGGACAGGCGGGCGGAAAACCGGCCGGAGATAAAGCCTCCGGCGGAAAAGCCGACCGTGATGCTGCCGATCAGAAGGCCAAGCTCTGCGGTTGAGACCCCGAAGCTTTGGGTGGCCACCAGCGGCGCTCCGGCCAGGAAGATATAGAAGGAGCCGACCGTGAACAGGGAACACAGTCCATAGGCACAAAAGAGCGGGGTTCTCAAGAGCTCCAGCAGGGAGGCGGCGGATGGGACTTTGCCGTCCTGGCGCTCCGGTCTGGTTTCGCCAAGGTCAAACCAGCACAGCGCAAGCAGCAGCAAACCGAAGGCCGCATAAAGATAGAAATTTGACCGCCAGCCGAACGCCGTGTCCAGAAGCCCGCCAAAGACAGGACCCAGCATGGGCGCGACAGCCATGCACATGCCGATATAGCCGATCAGACCGGCGGCTTTTCTGGGCGGATGGATGTCTCGGACAATGGCGAGCGACAGCGTGTAGCCTGCGGTGATGCCGCCTTGAAGCATCCGGAATGCCAGAAACACCCAGATGGACTGTGCAATAGCACACACCACCGAAGCCAGGCAAAACAGGCTGAGCGTGACCAGGAGGACCGGGCGGCGGCCATAGCGGTCAGCCAGCGGCCCGGCAATCAGCTGGATCGCCGCCGTCACCGCCAGATACCCGGCCACGGCAATGCTCATCAGGGCATAGTCGGTCTCAAACTCCTGCGCCATGTGCCCGAGCGAGGGCAGGAACATGTTCAGCGACAGCGGCGAGAATGCGGTCAGCAGAATGAGCGTCACCAGATGGGGTGGCGTTCGGGAGGACATTGTCACACGTTTTGACCTTTCAGACAGGAGGCGCCGGGATCTGGCTGGAGCACTTTGAAGAGGGCCCGGCAAAGCCTAGATGGCTGGTTGCTGCAAGGCAAGACGCGGACCAGGGCTGCCCGGAAAGAGGCGGATTTCCCTCAGCGTCCTGTGGGTGAGGCAGCCATTCTCTCAGGTAAACGTATTGAAAAGACACGGGAAATTTATGCATTTGACAAACCGGCCGATTGGTTTGTCCGTTTTTGCATGAGCGAAATTGACTTTTCCATGGCGGCTCTGCCGCGCAGGCCCAGGTGGTGCAACTGGGATCTGACGGTTGCCGAACTCAAGGCAGCAGCCACAGAGCAATTGATCGCGCAGCGCTTTTCGGACCTGTCGATCAAGCCGATCCTGGACAAGGCCGGTGTGTCCCGGGTGGCGCTGTTTCACCACTTTCCAACGAAGAACCATCTGATCGCCGCTGCCTTCGCCAACCTTCTGGGGACCTTTGCTGCGAGGCTGCATCACTGCGGTGCAGAGCTGCGGGCAGGCAAGACCGGTCTCGATGGCTTCGTGCGCGAGGTGATGGAGACCTTTGCCAGCGAGATGTGCATCGGATCGATGGAAATCGCCCTGGGCATCCGTGTGGAACCGGATCTGAACGCTGTGCCGGACAAGGGCTGAGTGTTGCGGGTCCTCGGAACGGTTTTCTCCGTTGAGATGGGTATCAGGTCAAATCCCCGTGCATCGCCACCAGATCCAGTTCCGCTGCCGGGGCCTCGATGGCGCTGTAGCTTTCCTTGACACCCTCCTCCGCCAGTTCCCGGTGGACGGCAAGCAGCATGTTTTCGTCGTGCTCGGAGCACAGATCCGCCATGTAACGCAATTCGTCTTCCGCAACCCCACGTGCCGCCTCGACAGAGGGAGCGCCGTAGATGTCGACGAAATGTTGGGCGAGCCGGTCGACGAGGTCCGAGAATTCCGTTTCCGCGATTGGCGTGATGGCAACAAAAGTCACGCGGCCGAACGTTTCCAGACCCAGCCAACCGTTGGAGAATGCCTGCCGTGCCTTGCCGACAAGGTCGGCTTCGGTCCAGTCGGAAAACTCGAAACCGCCCGACAGGCACCATTCCCCGGTGCGGGCGGGAGCGAAAAAGACGTTGCGGTCGCTGTCATCCATATGAATGGCACGGGCGAGTTTCATGCGCTTACCTTTCCAAGCGGCTCGACAGGGGGATCACGATGGTCGCCTCACCCTGCCGGAGCAACATGCCGAACTGGTCGTCGACACCAACAAAGGTGCCGCTTTTTCCGTCGATTTCAATCTTTTCGCCAAGGGCGGGCACCAGACCGCGCCAGTCTCCGTGAACGGCGCGCGGGCCATCTTCCAGCCAGCGGTTGATCCAGTAAAGACTGTGGCGCACCCAGGCTTCCACAAGGGCCTGTGGTGTAATGTCCACGCAACCTTCCTCAGATAGCCAGGTTGTTCCGGCTTGCGCCCCCGGGTCCTTGTCCGGACTGGTCCGGTTCAGTTCCAGCCCGAGGACCAGCCAGTCCGGCACGGCTTCCGGGATGGCAGTGGACGTCTTGACGCGCATGCGCCCGCAGTGGGCGCCATTGATGCGGATGCCGCCGGTCCAGTCCAGATGGACCGCCACTTCCGGCGGGGCGAGCGCGCCAAGGGCGGCCTGCAGGCCAAGACCGCAGACCGGCAGAATGGTCATGGCCTCTTCCAGCTGCACTTCAGGGGAAAAGATGATGCTGGCCTTAAGCACTGCACCGGACAGGTTGTGCACCACCGTGCCGGGGTCGGTTCCGGCCACCGCCAGCGCTGTTGCGCGCTCGAACGGATCGGCAGGCCCGGTCAGCGTTTCGCCCTGAAACAGGGGCGGCAAGTGCAGTTCACTCATGCCTTGTCCTCCGCCACCAGGGTTTTGGCAAGTGTTCTGAAAACAGCTGCCTCCGGCGCATCGGGGTCGGCAACGGCGATCGGCGTGCCGCCATCTCCTGCCAGGCGGATGTTCAAATGCAGTGGCACTTCGGCGAGGAGGGGTACACCCAGTTTCCGGGCCTCGGCGGCAACACCGCCATGGCCGAAGACATGTTCCTCATGGCCGCATTTTGAGCAGATATGGGTGGACATGTTTTCAATCATGCCCAGGATCGGCACCTGCATCTGGTTGAACATGTCGATGCCCTTGCGCGCATCCAGCAGGGCCACATCCTGCGGTGTCGATACAATGATCGCGCCGTCGACCAGGAATTTCTGGGACAGGGTCATCTGGACATCGCCGGTGCCCGGCGGCAGATCGACGATCAGAACATCCAGCGCACCCCATTGGACCTGGCTCATCATCTGTTGCAGGGCGCCCATAAGCATGGGGCCGCGCCAGACCACTGCCTGATCGCCGGAGGTCATCAGGCCGATGGAGATCATGGTGACGCCGTGATTGCGCAAAGGCAGGATCATTTGGCCGTCCGGCGAGGTGGGCCGTCCCGAAACGCCCAGCATTTTCGGCTGGGACGGGCCATAGACATCCGCATCCAGCAGGCCGACCTTCCGGCCTTCGGCGGCGAGGGCACAAGCAAGATTGGCCGCGACGGTCGACTTGCCGACTCCACCCTTGCCCGAGGCAATTGCCAGTATACGGGCGATGCCGGGCACTTTCTGCGGTCCGGACGTGCCCGGGGGCGCCGGGCGCGGCTTGATCGGTTGTGGCCCGGAAGGCGGCATCTTCCCTGCAGGCGGTTCTGCGGCCGGGGCGCCAGAAGACGGGGTCTCGGAATGGGCCGTCAGAACAATCTGCACGGTCCGGCATCCCTCCAGGGCGGCAAGGGCCGTTTCGGCCCTTGCCTTCAGGGCTTCCATCTCGTCCTTACGGGCAGGGTCGATGTCGAGGACAAAGCGCACGCTGCCCTCAGCCACCTGGAGGGCCCGCACCATGCCGGAAGCGGCCAGGGTCTCTCCCGTTGCCGGGTCCTCAAGTGTGTTCAGCATGTTGAGAACGGTTTCGCGCGTCAGGGACACGGCCGGCTTACCCCTCGATTTCGCCTGTGACCTCATGGGTCAGGCCGATGTCCTCAATGGTGATGACGGCTTTCACCTTGAAAGTTTTTCCCTCCGCCGGACCGGCTTTTCTGACAGCGTCTTCAATGGCCTGCTGGGATGTGACCCCGACCTGTTTCAGAAATTTGCGCATGGACATGTTAAAAGTGTCGCTCATTTTTGGCTCCTGTGTGCTGGGGCATGCATTGACGGCTCCCGGATTTGCCCCCTACCCTTACGGCGTCCGCCGGCAACGTGAGGGAGGAGCGCGTGTGCTGCCGTTTGAAACTGACCGTCCTGCTTGGACTGGTTCTGGGGGTCTGGCTGCCGGCCGGAAAGGCTGCGGCCGGACCGTTCACCCTAAGAGCACCGGAGGAGCTGGTTGCTTCCGGGCTCTTGAAACATCTTCTGCCCCGCTTTTCTCTGAAAACCGGCATCCGGATTGAAATCGTTCCGGCACATAACGATGCTGCCGCCGGGTTTTCAAGTGCTTCGCAAGGCATTCCGGTGTTTTCGGGCCTCGGCCGGGACTGGTATTTCCAGGTGTTTGACGTGGGCAACAAGGATGTCGCCCGCTTCGGGGAATGGCTGACTGGCGATGTTGGCAGAAAGACCATCGAGAGCTTCAAACCGGAGGGCGGGGCGCTGTTTGCAGCTGCACAGGCCGGACCGGGGCAGGCGGTTTCAGAAGCGCTGCCAGGGGATGTGCTCTCCGGGGAAAAGCTGGCGGTCTTCCATTGTGGCCGCTGCCATGTGGTCAATGAGGCGACCCGGTTTTCGACCATCGGCTCGTCGCCATCCTTCTCGGTCATGCGTGGCTTTTCCGACTGGCGGTACCGATTCGAGGCGTTTTTTGCCCTCAACCCCCATCCGGCCTTCACCCAGGTTGACGGGGTGACCGAGCCGTTCGATGTCAGCCGGCCATCGCCCATCGTTCCGATCGAAATGACCCTGGACGAGCTGGACGCCATCCTGGCTTTCGTCTCGCAAATTGCGCCGGCGGATCTGGGCGCGCCGATCCAGTACCAGTGAAAGGGCTGCTGCCGGCTCAATGGTCCCGCCGCTTGCTGATATAGTCGTCAGTGGTGCGCACGCGTGGCCTCTCGCCCATGGCGAAGGGATTGTTTTCTGAATGGTAGACTGCATTCACCCGGCAGTCGTCACACATCTGGATCAGCTTTATGGCCTTGTTGTCCTGAAACATGGAGTGTTTTCCGGCCAGTTTTTCCGTCATCCGCTCCACGGTGGAACGCACACCGAAGGCTTTGCCGCATTCAATGCAGTGGAAGGGTTCTTCTTCTTTCAGGACAACCGGTGTCAGGGCCGTGTCCGCCAGGTTGAAGCGCGGATCGAGGCTCAGGGCGCTTTCCGGGCACAGATTGGTGCACAGGCCGCATTGCAGGCAGGCATCTTCCTGAAAGCGCAGTTGCGGCTGGTCCGGATTTTCCTTCAAGGCGCCGGAGGGGCAAAGAGATACACAGGAGAGGCACAGCGTGCATTTGTCCTTATCAAGCGTGACGGCGCCATAGGGCGCCCCGGCGGGCAGGACGACCGGCTCAGGGGGGGCGACGCTGTTCAGAGCCTTGGCGGCAAGGCGGGTAATCTGCCTGCGTGAGCCAAGGGGCAGGATCGGTTGCACGTCCTGCGGATCGGGCGAGGGGCCATAAAGCTCTTCGTCCAGCTGGTCCGGGTCTACCGGCTCGATCAGGCGGATGCGGGATCGTTCCCCGTTTTGAGACCCGGCAAGGACATTGGCAAGTTCTGCCTGAAACGGCAGACCGTCCCGTTCGGTTGCAGGCGACAGCAACAAGGTGACAGAGCGGAAGCCGCAGGCGAGGGCCGCCAGCATTTCTGCATGGCCGAACCCGGCAAGCGACTGGACCTCTAACGGAATCACATCGGTTGGCAAGCCCTTGCCATAGCGGGCACTCAGGCGGATCAGGTCGCGGCCATGGCTGGCGTCATGCACCAGTAGCTGCGGCTGTTTTGCCTCCAGCTTGCGCCATGTGGAGGCGAGGGTCTGGAGGCGTTTGAAGATATGTTCCACTGGCGGGGCGTCATAGGAGATCGCCCCGGACGGGCACACGGCGGAGCAGCTGCCGCAGCCCGCGCAGATCATCGGCTCCACGGCTACATGGTCGCCGTCAGGAGTGATGGCCCCGGTTGGGCACAGGTCAAGGCAGCGGCTGCAGCCGCTTTTCCGGGCGCGGGAATGGGCGCAGAGCTGCGCGTCCAGCTTGACATAGAGAGGCTTTTCAAACGTGCCGGTTAGTTGGGAGGCTTCCAGCAGGACGGAAAGCCGGGCGTCCGCATATCCGGGATCGGCGCGCAAATAGCCTTCGCGCTTGCCGGAGGCTGGAAAAAGTGGCGCAGCGCCCCGGCGCAGGTCAAGGACGATGGCGCATTGGGTGCGGCCACCGCTGCGCGGCTCGGTCCAGTTGAACGCGCCCCTGCCGCCGGGAATGCGTTCCTGAAGGGCGTCGAAAGAGAGATGGAATTGCCCGAGTGCACCTGTCGCAGATTTCAGCCGGCCGCGCACAATGTCAAAGCGCCGGTCATCTGACAGAGGGAGATCCGCCTCCGGTGCAAGCAGGACCGTGACGCTCAGAAGCTCACACAGATGGGCCGCGGCGCTCAAGGCATCCTCGGGATCGCCCAGTATGAGGCAGGTGCCGTCGGAGGTAACATCCATAACCTTCTCCCCCGGCTGGGGCAGAAGCGCGTCTGCGGCAAGGGCGGCCATTTTGGGCGTTGCGGGGGCCGTGTCGTCCGTCCAGCCGGCCCGGTCGCGCAGGTCCAGGAACAGTGGCGGGTCAGTTTCCAGTTCTTCGGCGATTTCCTCAAACAGCGCCTGCTCCTGACCGCAGGCAAGGACCAGGGAGCCGGAGCGAATCGCTTCTTCAGCCACGGCGGCCTCGCTGCGGCACAGATCCGTGTGGATTTTCGAACAGGAAAGTCCGGTAGCGTTTTCAAATTCAAGGGCATCGATTGCCTGGCTGTTCCGGCAATCGCACAGCAGTATCTTGCTGTCTTTCATGTTTTTCGCGTCCTCTCCCCGGGACCGCCTGAGCAGGATTTTGTGCTCAAGCTCAAAGCAGTCCGCAGCCCATAACAATGGCGTAAGCGCTTTCAGGTCAAGTTCAACTTCTGCTAGGGCTTGCATTTTATCGTGCTTGCGACAGCATAAATACATCCCTAGACAGGCAGGCTGAAGGAACAAGGGGAGGGGACAGGCGCAGTGACAAGCGAACGCATACGCACCATGCCGGTGGGCGTTGTCGTCCGGCGTTTGCCGGGGGTGACACGATGGCAAAAATGGAGCTGGCGCCCCGTTTCCCTTTTGCCCGGGGCTGGAGAGGCCGACTGGATCATGCTGCGTCAGGAAGGCGAAGCGGTGGAATATCACGCTGCGACCTTGAGCCTTGACCTGCACCGGGCCGATACGGAGGCCTATCTGACCGCCCTGTCCGACAAGGTTCCGTCCCTTTACGTCGTCATGCGCCCGGCTGAAGAAGCGGAGCGGGATGTGCCCATGGAGGTGCTGCTGCTGACCGCGTCAGCCTATGAGGGCCAGGATTATGCGGATGCCAGCGATGTTCAGGTGGAAAAAGTGCCCATGCCACCGGGCCTGATTGCCTGGATCCGGGACTTTGTCGACCAACACCATGAGGAAGAAATCTTTATCAAGCGCCGGCGCGACAAGACTCGAATCGATCTGAAGGAAGACGGGATCGGAGATGCAAGGATCCGGCAGACGGCGGATGTCTACCGGGCCCCCGGCAGCAAAGCGAAGGACAGATTGCAATGAGTGGCAGCGGCACAAGGGGAAGTGATTTCTGGTCCCGGCGCAAGGCTGCGGTGCAAAAGGCCGAGGACGCGGAGAAGGCCGAGCGCGCAGCGGCGGAAGCCGCGTCGGTCCGCGCTGGTCTGGAAGAGAAAACCGACCCGGAAATTCTGGACGAACTGGGGCTGCCGGATCCGGACAGCCTGACCGGAGAGGATGACTTTTCCGGTTTTCTCTCCAAAGCCGTGCCGGAGCGGCTCCGCCGCCGCGCCCTGCGCCGGCTATGGAGCGTGAACCCGGTTCTTGCCAATCTGGATGGTCTTCTGGAATATGGCGAAGACTATACTGATGCCGCGACAGTAATCGACGATCTGCAAACGGTTTACCAGGTCGGAAAAGGCATGTTCGACCGGTTTGCGGAGCTCGAAGACACGAAAGTCGTGCCGGAAGGTTTGCCTGCTGAAGTTGCAATTGAAGATGGAGTTTCCGAGAAAGATAGCCTTCACGTTGAAGAAGATACTGCAGTGCACAATGAAATTGTCAAAACTGAGGTGTCATATTATCAATTGACGCAAGGTAAAAACATAGGGCAACCTGCCGTCAAGCACGTTAACCTGTCAGAACGACTCGAAATAGTCGCAGAAATGGAAGAAAATACGCCTCCAAATGTGAGGCGGCGCTTGCGGATTGACTATGAATGATACCAAAATCTAATATCTGCCGCGCTGGCAAGGGGTAAGACTGATCCCCGCGCTTGAGGGAGGAACACCGCGGATGTCCGCAGTGATGACGGAATATGTTATCGACCCGGAAGACCGGGCCCGATCAGAACTTTATGACTTTTTGGGACTGCTGCTGGTCAGGCCGGCGGATGCCGCCCTTCTTGGACAGCTTGCGGGCCTTGATGGGGATAATACCCCTCTCGGTCAGGCGCTGGGGGTTCTGGCAAAAGTGGCTTCAGTCACCAGCCCTGAAACGGCGGAACGCGATTACAACGCCCTTTTCATCGGCCTTGGGCGTGGTGAACTTCTTCCCTATGCCAGTCACTATCTGACAGGTTTCCTCAATGAAAAGCCGCTGGCCAATCTGCGCGCCGATATGGCGAAGCGGGGCATTGGCCGCTCTGATGGCACTCATGAGCCGGAAGACCATATCGGGTCTCTCATGGAAATGATGGGGGGCATGATTGTCGGCCGGTTCGGCACGGTCACCTCCGTGGCCGATCAGAAACAGTTCTTTCAAGCCCATGTTGAGCCGTGGGCCATTCACTTTTTCTCGGATCTCGCCGGAACGAAAAGCTCGGTGTTTTACGGCGCCATTGGGGCGCTCGGGCGGGCGTTCATTGAGATTGAGACCGAAGCCTTCGGTATGCTGGCGAACTGAAATGCCTTCGGCGGTGTGCCAGATCGACCCAAGGATCCAAGCTGCGGCGGCCCGGGCTGCCGCGCAACAATACTGGCGGCGATACGCTGCAACAGCTCTATGGAGAGGAGACCGAAACAATGACAAAACCCGATCACAAGGCGCCTGATGCAGGGGCCGGACGGCGGGAGTTCCTGAAACTGGCAGCCCTTTCGGCACCCGTGGCCGTTGCGGCAACTGCCGTTTCGGCGCCTGCTGAGGCGGCGGAAGCTGATCCCGCTTCCACACGGATGCAGGACACCGCGCATACGCGCGCCTATTTTGACAGCGCCCGGTTCTGACCGGACCCTGACCCAGACATTCACTTCCGGCCTATGGTTGCGTGACGCCCGCTGGCCGGTCCGCTGAAAACCAACCCAGCCATACCGATTCCGGTACAAGCAAGGTAGGGAACTATGCTTAGGAAAAAGACCAATGGGGTTGCGCGATGCCCCCAGGGTGCAAGTATCCTTCGAGACGCTGCACATAAATCGGTAGACCGCAGAACCTTTCTGAAAGGTTCCGGACTTGCCGCAGGTGGCCTGGCCGCAATCACCGCCACGGGTGGAACCGTTACCCAGGCCAAGGCCCAGTCAGCCGACGAAGCCGTCAATCTCGTCAAATCCGTTTGTACCCATTGCTCCGTAGGCTGCACGGTTATTGCCGAAGTCAAGAACGGGGTCTGGACCGGTCAGGAACCGGGATGGGACAGCCCGTTCAATTTGGGAGCCCATTGCGCCAAGGGTGCTTCGGTGCGCGAACACGCCCATGGTGAACGCCGCCTGAAGTACCCGATGAAAAAGGTCAATGGCGAGTGGACCAAGATGACCTGGGACGAGGCCATCAACGAGATCGGTGACAAGATGATGTCGATCCGCGAGGAAAGCGGCCCGGACAGCGTCTACTGGCTCGGATCGGCCAAGCACAATAACGAGCAGGCTTATCTGTTCCGCAAATTCGCCGCCTATTGGGGGACGAACAACGTCGACCACCAGGCGCGGATCTGCCATTCGACCACGGTGGCCGGTGTTGCCAACACATGGGGCTACGGCGCCATGACCAACAGCTACAACGACATCCACAATTCCAAGGCGATCTTCATCATCGGCGGCAATCCGGCCGAGGCCCATCCGGTCTCCCTGCTGCATCTGCTGCGCGCCAAGGAACAGAACAACGCGCCGGTCATTGTCTGTGACCCGCGCTTCACCCGCACGGCCGCCCATGCGGATGAATATGTGCGCTTCCGTCCGGGCTCGGATGTCGCCCTGGTCTGGGGCATTCTCTGGCACATTTTTGAAAATGGCTGGGAGGACAAGGAGTTCATCCGCACCCGCGTGTGGGGCATGGACCAGATCCGCGAAGAAGTCGCCAAATGGACGCCCGACGAGGTCGAGCGTGTCACCGGCACCCCGGAAAGCCAGCTGAAGCGCGTGGCGCGGACCCTGGCCAACAACCGGCCGGGCACGGTGATCTGGTGCATGGGCGGCACCCAGCACACCAACGGCAACAACAACACCCGCGCCTATTGTGTGCTGCAGCTGGCCCTCGGCAACATGGGCACGTCCGGCGGCGGCACCAACATTTTCCGCGGCCATGACAACGTGCAGGGCGCGACTGACCTTGGCGTTCTCAGCCACACCCTGCCGGGCTATTATGGCCTGAGCGCCGGCGCCTGGGGCCACTGGTCCCGCGTCTGGGACGAGGATCTCGACTGGCTGAAGGGGCAGTTCGCGACGGTCAAGGGTGCGGACGGCAAAGACAAGAACCTGATGAACCTGACCGGTATCCCGGTGAGCCGCTGGATCGACGGGGTTCTGGAAGATCCGGACAACACGGATCAGCCGAATGCCGTGCGGGCCATGGTTCTGTGGGGGCATGCGCCGAATTCGCAGACCCGCATGACGGAAATGAAAACCGCAATGGAAAAGCTGGATATGCTGGTCGTGATCGATCCCTATCCGACTGTTTCCGCCGTGCTTCATGACCGCACCGATGGTGTCTATCTGCTGCCGGCCTGCACGCAATTCGAAACCCACGGGTCTGTGACCGCGTCCAACCGCTCGCTGCAATGGCGCGATCAGGTGGTCGAGCCTTTGTTCGAAAGCCTTCCGGATCATGTGATCATGGCCAAGTTTGCGAACAAGTTCGGCTGGGCCGACCGGCTGTTCCGCAACATCGACATGGATGATGCGGAAACGCCGAACATTGAAAGCATCACCCGCGAGTTCAACAAGGGCCTGTGGACGATCGGCTATACCGGGCAGTCGCCGGAGCGGATCAAGTCGCATATGGCCAACCAGCACACGTTCGACCGGACGACTCTTCAGGCGGTCGGCGGGCCGAATGACGGTGAATATTACGGCATGCCGTGGCCGTGCTGGGGCACTGCGGAGATGAAGCATCCCGGCACCCCGAACCTTTATGACATGTCCAGGCCGGTCGCCGAAGGCGGTCTGTGTTTCCGGGCCCGGTTCGGTGTCGAGCGGGACGGGGAGAACCTCCTTGCCGACGGGGTGTCCAACCCCGGTGCAGAAATTCAGGACGGCTATCCGGAATTCACCATGCAAATGCTGATGGATCTGGGTTGGGACGGGGATCTTACTGACGCGGAACGGGCATCCATTGAAGCCGTTGCCGGTCCCAAGACCAACTGGAAGACGGATCTGTCCGGCGGTATCCAGCGGGTGGCAATCAAACATGGTTGTGCGCCCTTCGGCAATGCCAAGGCGCGGGCGGTTGTGTGGACCTTCCCGGATCCGGTGCCGCTGCACCGCGAACCCCTCTACACCAACCGGCGGGATCTGGTGGCAGATTATCCGACCTATGAGGACCGGAAATTCTACCGCCTGCCGACGCTCTATGCCTCCATCCAGAAGCAGGACTTCTCCAAGGACTATCCGATTGTCCTGACGTCCGGGCGCCTGGTGGAATATGAGGGCGGCGGTGACGAGACCCGGTCCAACCCGTGGCTGGCCGAATTGCAGCAGGACATGTTCGTGGAGATCAATCCGCGGGATGCCAACAATCTGGGTGTCCGCGACGGGGCCCAGGTCTGGGTCGAAGGCCCGGAAGGCGGCAAGGTCAAGGTCATGGCGATGGTGACCGAACGGGTCGGGGAAGGTGTTGCCTTCATGCCGTTCCACTTCGGCGGCCATTACCAGGGCGACGATCTCAGGTCCAAATACCCGAAAGGCTCGGACCCTTATGTCCTTGGTGAAAGCTGTAACACCGCGCAGACCTATGGCTACGATTCAGTGACCCAGATGCAAGAGACCAAAGCAACGCTCTGCAAGATCTCTGCAGCGTAAGGAGGAGACACAATGGCAAGATCAAAGTTCCTTTGTGACGCCGAACGCTGCATTGAATGCAATGCCTGCGTGACGGCTTGTAAAAACGAAAATGAAGTGCCCTGGGGGATCAACCGCCGCCGCGTCGTGACCATCAATGATGGCAAGCCCGGTGAACGGTCGATTTCCGTGGCTTGCATGCATTGTTCGGACGCGCCCTGTATGGCGGTGTGCCCGGTCGATTGTTTCTATCAGACCGAAGAAGGCGTGGTTCTGCACTCCAAGGACCTTTGCATTGGCTGCGGCTACTGCTTCTACGCCTGTCCCTTTGGCGCGCCGCAGTTCCCGCAGGCCGGGAATTTCGGGTCCCGCGGCAAGATGGACAAATGCACCTTCTGTGCGGGCGGTCCGGAAGAGAACAATTCCACGGCCGAGCGCGCGAAATACGGCTCCAACCGGATCGCGGAAGGCAAGTTGCCGCTTTGTGCGGAAATGTGCTCCACCAAGGCCCTGCTTGCTGGGGACGGCGATGTCGTCTCGGCCATCTACCGCGAGCGCGTCGTCGCCCGCGGATTTGGCTCCGGTGCCTGGGGCTGGGGCTCTGCCTACGGCCAGAAAGGCGGCTGACGCCAGCCTGTGCGGCAGCGGGCTTAGGCCTGCTGCCGGGCAATGTTCGTTTTTGAAAAGCGCAGAGCCGGGCGGCCCGGGCCAGGTGACTGGTCCAGAGGCCGCCCCGTTCGTCTTTCGTGACATTTGGTAAAGGGTGCTCTCATGATACGCTTGGCTGCCGCCGTCCTCCTTCTTTTGGCGTTTCTGGCTCCGGGATTTGCACAGGAGCCGGCACAGGACCTGGCGCCGGACGCCCACACCGGCGCGGCTCAGGCCGACCGGGCTGCGACCGGCGGGGCCCAGACCCTGGAAGACATCATGCGGCGCCAGCGCGGCGAAACGGTCGATTCCGGCTTCCGCCGCAATGCCACCGGCGACCCTTCGCACGCGGCAGGCATGTCGTCGCAGCTTGGCACCCTGGGCGGTGTGTCCGATCCCGAACTCTGGCGTGCCCTGCGCTATGGCTCGGCGGAAACAAGGGTCTCGTCCGGCGGCCGGGAAGCTACGGTTCTGATTCAGGATGGCGGCATGCGCTGGCTGGCCTGGCGCAAGGGGCCGCTGGCCACTTATGGGGCCTATCTGCTTGCCGGAACCATCGGTTTTCTGGCGCTGTTTTACCTGCTGCGCGGGCGCATCCGCATTGACGGCGAAAAGACAGGCCAGACCATCACCCGCTTCAAGGCGATTGAGCGCTTCGGCCACTGGATCCTGGCGGGCAGCTTCGTGCTCCTGGCCCTGACCGGCCTGATCACCCTGTTCGGCCGCTTTGCCCTGATCCCGCTTATTGGCAAGGAGGCTTTTGCCCCCATGGCTCTGGCTTCCAAATGGGTGCATAACAATGTCGCCTGGGCGTTCATGCTGGGCCTTGTGATGGTGTTTGTCATGTGGGTGGTTCACAACATCCCGAACAAGACCGACCTGAAATGGATCGCTGTAGGGGGCGGCCTGCTGAAGAAGGGCGTTCATCCGCCGGCAAAGAAATTCAATTTCGGGCAGAAAATGGTATTCTGGGGCGTGATTGCGCTCGGTGCTTCCATTTCCGCGTCCGGTCTTTCGCTGCTGTTCCCGTTCGAATTCCCGATGTTTGCGGTCACGTTTGAAAAGCTGAACGCCCTTGGCTTGCCTCAGCTTGTGGGCCTTGGCCCCTTGCCGACCCAGCTTGCGCCCCACGAGGAGATGCAATATGCACAGCTTTGGCACTCCATCGTGGCCTTTGTGATGATCGCCATGATCCTCGCCCATATCTATATCGGCTCTGTCGGTATGGAAGGCGCCTATGACGCAATGGGCTCCGGTGAGGTCGAACTGCAATGGGCGCGGGAGCACCACGGCCTGTGGGTGGAGGAGGTCGAGGAGGCCGGGCGCGCAGCCAAGACCTCAAGCGGCGGCAAGGCGGTTCCTGCCGAGTAGGGCGGCATGGCGCTTCAGGACCCCAAAAGACCGAACCTCAAAGGAGCATCCGGAGGCTGCCTCGGCCTTTTGCAGCGGGCGCAGGCTTTTGCCGGCCGGTTGCCATCGGTGCTGACCGCCACATTGATGAGCGCCACGCTGCTGTCTGTCAGTGCCGCTCGCGCGTCCGCTGCCGATTTCGAAACGTTGAAAGGCCATGGCGGGCCGGTGATGGATATCGCGGTTTCACCGGACAAGGGTCTTGTGGCAACGGCAAGTTTCGACAATTCGGTTGGCATCTGGACCGGTGGAGTTCCGCGCTGGCTTGAGGGGCACGGGGCGGCGGTCAAGGTGGTCCGGTTTGTCACCGGCAGCCAGGTCGTCTCGGCCGGGGACGACAATGACCTGATCCTGTGGGACCTTGAAGATGGCGGGCAGACACGCCTTGAAGGGCACACGGCGAAGGTCATGGGGCTGGCCGTGTCACCGGATCGCAGCTTGATCGCAAGCGCCAGCTGGGATGCGCGGATTGGCCTGTGGCCGGTTGCGGGCGGTGCGCCGGAGTTTCTGAGCGGCCACACGGCAGGGGTCAACAAGATTGCGTTTTCTGAAGATGGCCAGTACCTTTTTTCCGCTTCTGTTGACGGCTCCATCAAGCTGTGGGACGTGAACAAGCGTACGGAAATGCGCGTGCTGGACCGCAACGGGTTCGGCATCAACGTTATGGTTACGGGCGGAAATGACAGCTGGCTGGCCTATGGCTCACAGGATGGTGTCACCCGCATCGTGGACACCCGGACCGGTGCACGGCTCCACGAGTTTACGCTGGAGCGCCGCCCGATCCTGGCAATGGCGCTGAGCCCGGATGGCCTTCGGCTTGCGACCGGCGATGGCCATGGTTTCATCACCGTCTTCAACACGTTGAGCTGGGAGATCGAATCCGACTTCCGGGCTGCTCTGAAGGGGCCTATCTGGGCACTGGCCTTCTCCCGCGATGGTGAGGTGCTGCATGCGGGCGGCATTGAGGAGATTGTCTATTCCTGGCCAGTGGCCGGGCTTGGCTCCTTTGATCCGATGGCGCAATCGACCCCGAGTTTCTTGCGCCGGCCGGAAGACATGTCCAATGGTGAGCGGCAATTTGCCCGCAAATGCTCCATTTGCCATGCGCTCGGCGTTGATGGCGGGCGCAAGGCCGGGCCGACCCTTTATGAGGTTTTCGGCCGCCGCGCGGGCACTGTGCCGGGCTATCCCTATTCAACAACCTTGACCGGATCTGATATTGTCTGGAGCGAAGAGACGATTGATCAGTTGTTCCTTGACGGGCCGGATCATTATATTCCGGGCTCGAAAATGCCCATGCAGCGGATCGTGAAGCCGCAGGACCGGCGCGATCTGGTCGACTATCTGAAAGCGGCCACGCGCGCGCAGGCCACGCCAAACACCAAGGGAGACCCACGATGAAAGCGATGCTTGCCGCTTTTGCCGCCATTGCCGTGATTTCTTTCGGCGCCCATCAGATCCTGGAACATGCCGGTTTTTCCAGCGCGGAACAACGCAGCAGCCCTTCGGTCCGGCTGGGAGAATAATCCCCCCGGCCGGAGTAATGCGATTTTGGGCTTGCCCAGGGCTCAGACGTCAGCTTGAGCCTTTGTCGGCATTGGGGAAGAACAGCTGCTGGCCGTCGACCTTGTAGTCGGCAATCGCCTGCTGGCCGTCTTTGGACAGCAGCCAGTCAATGAAGGTCTGTCCTAGCTTGGCCTTCACGTGGGGATGCGCCTTGGGGTTCACCAGGATGACGCCGTACTGATTGAACAGTTTCGGGTCGCCCTGCACCGCGATCTTGTAATCCCCCTTGTTGCCAAAGGCGATCCAGGTGGCGCGGTCGGTCATGATATAGGCCCCCATGCCGGTGCCGGTGTTCAAGGTTGCGCCCATGCCCGAGCCGGTTTCACGGTACCAGTCGCCGGAGGCTTGGGCTGCATCAAGATCCGCCGCCTTCCAAAGGCGCAGTTCGGCCTTGTTGGTGCCGCTGTCATCGCCGCGCGAGGCAAAGGGGGCCTTGGCTTCGGCAATCTTTTTCAGAGCTGCGACAACGTCGGAGGATCCGGCAATGCCGGCCGGATCGGAGGGCGGGCCGACAATGACAAAGTCATTATACATCACGTCGGACCGCGAAACGCCCTGTCCCTCGGCGACGAATTTTTCCTCGGCCGGCTTGGCATGAACAAACAGCACGTCGCCGTCGCCATTGGCCGCATTCTTGATCGCCTGGCCAGTGCCGACAGCCACGACGTGGACCTCAATGCCGGTCTTCTGGGTGAATTTCGGCAGGAGATCGTCGAACAACCCGGAATTCTGGGTGGAGGTGGTAGACTGGACAACAATGAACTTGTCGTCTGCTGCTGAGGCGCCGGTTACGGCCGCCGTGAGGGTCAAGGCGGCCAGTCCCGCCAGGAATAAACGCCGGATCACTTTTTTCTCCCTGAATGATCTGTGATGGATTGGGTGTTGGGACCGAGATAAAGACGGCCGTCGCGCCAGGCGCGCACAGGCTCGCTTTTGGGTTTGGTCAGAACCTGGTCAACTGAGCCGGTTTCAGCCACCTGACCGTCCTGCAGAAAGATTACATCCTCGCCGAGCCGTCTGGCCTGTCCGGCATCATGGGTGATCAGAACAATGGTGACCCCGCTGGCATTGGCGTCCAGAATAAGGCTTTCAATGGCGGCTGTTGAGGCCGGGTCGAGATTGGCTGTCGGCTCGTCCAGAAAAAGAAGATCCGGCTCACAGGCCAGTGCGCGGACCACGGCAAGGCGTTGCTGTTCGCCGCCGGACAGGACCCGGGCCGGGCGTCTGGCCAGATGGGAAAGCCCAGCGCTGGCAAGCGCCGCCTCGATCATGCGGGCCCGTGTGCGTCCCTTCAGGCCCTTGACCGAAAGGGCGAAGGACAGGTTGGCGGCAACGGAGCGGCGCAGCAGGACAGGGCGCTGAAAGACCATGGCCTGGGCGCGCATGGCGTCCCGCGTCAGGGGCGCTCCTTGCCAGAGCACGTCTCCGGTCTTTGGCGTCAGGAGCCCGTGCAGCAGGCGCAGGAGCAGGCTTTTGCCAGCCCCGTTCGGCCCCATCACCAGCGTCCGGCTGCCGCGCCGGATACGGGCGTCGACCGAGGTCAACAGCATGTCACCGCCTGCCTCAAAAGACAGGCCGCGTGCCTCGAGCAGCGTTTCGGCTGATCCGGTGTCCGGGAGATTGGGGGGGCCGTCGTGCAGGCCGGATGCCTCAAGCATAGGCGGACCTCACGGCGGAGGCTCTCAGGGCCATGACAGCGGCATTCACCGTAAAGGCGATCAGCAGCAGGATAACGCCCAGAGCCAGCGCAAGCTGGAGATTGCCCTTGGAGGTTTCAAGGGCAATGGTCGTGGTCATGACGCGGGTCACGTGATTGATATTGCCGCCGACAATGATCACCGCGCCCACTTCCGCGACCGCCCGGCCGAAGCCGGCCAGGGCCACGGTCAAGAGGCTGTAGCGGGCATCCCATAACAGCGCGGACAGGCGGTCCAGGGTGTGAACTCCAAGAGAGGCAAACTGGTCGGCATATTCCCGGTTCAGATCCTCGATCACCTGCCGCGTCAGGGCGGCGATGATCGGTGTGACCAGCACCATTTGTGCGATGATCATGGCGGTGGGCGTATAGAGAAGCCGCAAAGGCCCGAGCGGTCCGGACGCGGACAGGAGCAGATAGACCACGAGCCCGACCACGACCGGCGGCAGGCCCATCAGGGCATTGAGCGTGACGGCAAGAACCGTGCGGCCCGGAAAGGTGAGCGCACCTGCAGCAGCGCCGAGGGGCAGGCCGATCAGGCAGGCCAGCACGACTGCGGTCAAGGTGACCCGCAGGGACAGGCGGATGATCTCCATAAGATCCGGATCAAGCGCAAAAACCAGCGCAAAAGCGCCGCTGAACGCGCTCCAGAAACTGTCCATGAATGGATTTTCTCCCTCTTTCGGGAAAAAATAACGTAAAATGCACAAGAATCCAAAAAGAATTGTACCGGGCGTCTGAAATTTTTTAAAGCGATTGGCCTGCGGGGGGAGCCGGAAAGAAAATCGATCGGCTGTCCCGGTTTTCAGCTTCAGAGGGGGACCAGCTTGACGGATACCGCCTGACCGTCGGGATGGTGGGCTGTCAAGCAAGGCGAGACGGCAGAGCCCGAGGGGAGAACGCGCGCATGCTTAGCCGTCATGCACTTCCAGATGCAAAGCCAGTGGCTCCGTCTACCGGATCTGCGGCAGAGGCTTGCTTGTCTCAGTAGAGCCAGCGGGGCAGCCAGGTGGCCAGGCCCGGCAGTGCCCAGAGGATTGCGACTGCCACGCCCTGCAGCAGGATGAAAGGCACAACACCGCGATAGATCTGGCCGGTGGTGATTTCCTTCGGCGCGGCGCCGCGCAGATAGAATAGGGAAAAGCCGAAGGGCGGCGTCAGGAACGAGGTCTGCAGGTTGATGGCGATCAGGACCGTCAGCCAGATGGGATCGATTCCCATGATCAGAAGCGGCGGGATCAGCACGGGGAGCAGGATCACCGAGATCTCGACAAAGTCGAGGAAGAAACCGAGCACGAAGACAAACAGCATGGCAAACAGCAGCGCGCCGGTGGGTCCACCGGGCATGCCGTCCAGCAGCGCATGCACCCGGTCTTCTCCGCCCAGGCCAACAAAGACCAGTGAAAAGAAACTGGCCATCAAGATGGTGGCGAAGATCATCGATGTGACGGTGAGCGTGGACAGCAAAGACGCTTTCAGCAGGCCGTCCCGGAAGGCGCGCCAGAGAATGTGCAGTACGACGGCAAGGGCAAACAGCGCCAGAGCCGCATAGAGCGCTGCGAGCAGATAGCCGCCCGGGGTGACGTCGGAGCGCTGCAGGCGCACCGGCAGCAAGGTCGCGGCCAGGGCCAGTGTGACCAGGGCGAGGGTTGCAGCCACAATCATCCGGGACGGCACCCCCAGCCGGCGCCCGGCCAGCAAAATGGCGCCGATGGCGCCCACGGAGGCGGCCTCATTGGGGGAGGCAATGCCGCCAAGGATGGAGCCGAGAACGGCGATGATCAGAAGCACCGGGGGGACGATGGCTGCCGCAATTTCCCGGAAGGACGGCTGGTCAACACGGCCGCTCATGGCCGGGGCATCACCGGGCCGCCATTTGGCGCGGATCAGAATATAGGCGCAATAGACGGCCACAAGCAGAATACCGGGCACCATGGCAGCGGCGAAGGTCTGGCCGACGGAAATGGTCTCGATGGTGAACTTGCCCTGCGCATACTGGGCCTGCTGGAAGGCATTCGACATGACGTCGGCCAGAATGATCAGCAATGTGGAGGGGGGAATGATCTGGCCCAGGGTTCCGGCGGTGCAGACCATGCCGGAGGCGAGTTTCGGATCATAGCCATTGCGCAGCATGGTCGGCAGGGCAATCAGGCCCATGGCAACAACCGTTGCGCCGACAATGCCGGTGGAGGCGGCCAGAAGCGCGCCGACCAGCATGACAGACACCCCAAGGCCGCCATGCATCCTGCCGAACAGGCGGCCCATCGTCTCCAGAAGCTCTTCGGCAATCCGGGACTTTTCCAGAATGACCCCCATCAGCACGAACAGGGGAATGGCTGTCAGAACCGGATTGGTCAGCACGCCGAAAAAGCGCTGGCCCATGGCGCCCATGAGCTGGATGTTGAACTCCCCAAGCGCCCAGCCCAGAAGCGCAAAGCCGGTGGCGACACCGGCAATGGTGAAGGCCACCGGATAGCCGAGCAAAATGAAGGCGATCAGGGCAGCGAACATGATCAGATCAAGCGGCAGGCTCATGTGTCCGCGCTCCGCACTCTGGCAAGGTCGCGCAAAAAGGCCGCCGCACCCTGGATCAGCAGCAGCAGGCAATAGGCGGGAATAAGGGATTTCAAGAGAAACGAGGCCGGAATGCCGCCAACGGAAATCGGCCCTTCCAGAATAGCCCAGCTGCCGCGCACGGTCGGCCAGGAAAACCAGATCAGCAGCAGCAGGGCTGGCGTGAGCAGAAACAGATGGCCGAAGAGATCGATCCAGGCTTTGCGGCGGCCGGTCAGTTTGGCGTAGAAAATATCAACGCGCACATGGCCGTTCATGAGAAAGGTGTAACCCGCACCAAGCATGAAAAGGCTGGCATGGAAATAGAGCACGCCCTCATCCAGAAAGATGAAGCTGTAGCCGAAGACATAGCGCAGCAGAACGATCACGAATTGCAGCAGCAGCATCAGCAGGGCCGCCCAGCACAAGGTGGCACCTATTAGGGAATTGACGCGCTCCAGCGCGCCCGCGAACCGGTCCATCGGGAGAGTCCTGCCTGTCTATCTTGCGTCTGCCTGATCCACGGCCGTGTCAGCTTTTGGCAACAGAATGGCTCCGGGGCCGGTCCGTCTTGAGACCACCCCGGAGCCGTCGGGGGAGTTTAGCCGTACTGATAGTCCAGTAGCCGGGCGTTCATCTGGCCGTTGTCAGCATATGGCATGTATTCATGCATCAGCTTGCGGTAGGCAAGGAAGCTTTCCGTAATGCGCCGGACCAGCTCGTCATCGCTGTCTTTCAGCTCGGCAATCACCTCCCCGGCCGCATTGCCCATGGCAATGATCACCTCATCCGGCAGCTTGCGGACTTTGACATCATGGTCTTCGACCAGCTGGGTCAGAGCCTGGGCGTGTTTGGCGGTGTATTCGCTCAGGACATCGTCATAAAGACTGGAGCAGGCATAGGTGACGGCGGCTTTCAGGTCGTCCGGCAGGCCGTTATAGGCTTCCAGATTGACGGCGCATTCTTCTGCTGACGACGGTTCGCCGACACCGGGCCAATAATAGTTCTTGGCGATCTGGTAGTAGCCAAGGGCGCTATCGCTCCAGGGGCCGATGAATTCGCCCGCATCGAGGGCTCCTGATTGCAAGGCCTGGAACATGGCCGGGCCGCTCATGGCCTGGACCGCCATGCCCAGCTTGGAGCACATTTCCGAGGCGAGGCCAGTGGAGCGGAATTTCAGGCCCTTCAGGTCATCGACGCTGTTGATCTCGTTGCGGAACCAGCCGGCCCATTGCGGACCGGAATTGCCGCACAAAAACGGTTTCAGATTGAAGCGGGCATAGATCTCGTCATAGAGCGCCTGGCCGCCGCCCTGGCTCATCCAGCCGGTCTGTTCGGGCGCCGTCAGGCCGAACGGCTGGGAGCCGAACAACAGGATGCCCTTGGATTTGGAGCCCCAATAGGCCGGAACCGCATGGTAGAGTTCGGCGGTGCCTTCGCCGACCGCGTCAAAGACACCATTGCCGGGCACAATCTCGCCAGCGGCAAAGAGCTTGACCTCAATGCGGCCGTTGGAAAGTGCGGTGATGCGGTCCGCCAGCATCTGGGCGGCCACCCCGGGGCCGGGCAGGTTTTTCGGCCAGGCGGTGACCATGCGCCACTGGCGCACGTCCTGTGCGATGGCCGGAGCGGCCAGGGCGGTTGCGGCGACGGCTGCCGATCCGGTGGCCCCGGCTTTCAGGAAATCACGTCTTTTCATGTCAGTCCCCTCGTTTCGGTTCTGGTTAAGAGGGTCTCCTGCCGTGTTTATCGGTCCAGTATGGCCGGCAGGTTGAGCCCCTGTTCTTTCGCGCAGTCCAGCGCGATCTGGTAACCGGCATCGGCATGGCGCATCACGCCGGTGGCCGGGTCATTCCAAAGCACACGGCCGATCCGTTCGTCAGCCTCTTGCGTGCCGTCGCAGCAGATCACCATGCCGGAATGTTGCGAAAAGCCCATGCCGACCCCGCCGCCATGGTGCAGCGACACCCAGGTCGCGCCGGAGGCGGTGTTGAGCAGGGCATTCAGAAGCGGCCAGTCGGAGACGGCGTCCGAGCCGTCCTGCATGGCCTCTGTCTCCCGGTTTGGGGAGGCAACGGAGCCGCTGTCCAGATGGTCGCGCCCGATCACGACCGGCGCTTTGAGTTCGCCTCTGCGCACCATTTCATTGAAGGCAAGGCCCAGCCTGTGGCGCTGGCCGAGACCCACCCAGCAAATGCGCGCGGGCAGGCCCTGAAAGGCAATCCGGTCCCGGGCCATGTCGAGCCAGTTGTGCAGGTGCGGATCGTCAGGGATCAGTTCCTTGACCTTGGCATCAGTACGGTAAATGTCCTCAGGGTCGCCGGAGAGCGCACACCAGCGGAACGGGCCGATGCCCCGGCAGAACAGCGGGCGGATATAGGCGGGCACGAATCCGGGGAAGGCGAAGGCGTTTTCCAGCCCTTCCTCCAGCGCGACCTGGCGGATGTTGTTGCCATAGTCGAGGGTCGGAACCCCCTGGTTCCAGAACTCGACCATGGCGGCCACATGGACTTTCATGGACGCGCGGGCGGCCCGTTCCACGGCTTTCGGGTCCGTTTCGGCCTTTGAGCGCCATTCGGCGACGGTCCAGCCCTGGGGCAGATAGCCGTTCACGGGATCATGGGCGGAGGTCTGGTCGGTGACGATATCGGGTTTGATGCCGCGCTTGACCAGTTCAGGAAACACATCGGCCGCATTGCCGATCAGGGCGACGGATTTTGCCTCGCCAGCCTTGGTCCACTGGCCGATCAGCTCCAGGGCCTTGTCGAGGGAGTGTGTCTTTTCGTCCACATAGCGGGTGCGCAGGCGGAAATCGGCGCTTTTTTCGTCGCACTCGACCGCCAGGCAGCAGGCGCCTGCCATGACGGCGGCCAGAGGTTGGGCGCCGCCCATGCCGCCGAGGCCGCCGGTCAGGATCCAGCGGCCCTTCAGGTCGCCGCCATAATGCTGGCGGCCTGCTTCCATGAAGGTTTCATAGGTGCCCTGCACGATGCCCTGGGTGCCGATATAGATCCAGGACCCTGCAGTCATCTGGCCGTACATGGCCAGTCCCTTCTTGTCGAGGTCGTGGAAATGGTCCCAGTTGGCCCAGTTCGGCACCAGGTTCGAATTGGCAATCAGTACACGTGGGGCGTTCTTGTGGGTCTTGAACACCCCGACCGGTTTGCCGGACTGAACCAGCAGGGTCTCGTCTTCTTCGAGCTGTTTCAGGCTGGCAACGATCCGGTCGAAATCCTCCCAGGTGCGGGCCGCCCGGCCGATGCCGCCATAGACCACCAGCTCATGCGGGTTTTCCGCCACATCCGGGTGCAGATTGTTCATCAGCATGCGCAAGGGTGCTTCGGTCAGCCAGGACTTGGTGGTCAGCTCCGCTCCGGTCGGCGGATAGACATCGCGGGCATTGTGGCGGCGGTCAGTCATCGGGCGTTTCCTGTTACTGGTTTTCGTTATGGGTGTGGACCGGACTAAGCGATGGGGCCAGTGCGTCCAGCCGTTTCAGGATTTGCGCAAGGTGGGGCCGCAGCAGTCCGGCTTTTGTCTCATCATAGGCAAAGGGCGCGTCTTCACCCGCCAGATGGGTCTTTTGGGCCAGTTCCATCTGGATGGCGTGCAGGCCGTCTTTCGGGCGGCCATAGTGCCGTGTCGTCCAGCCGCCCTTGAAACGGCCGTTGAGAACGGCGCTGTAGCCCTCTGCGGCCTGTGTGGTTTCATAGACGACCGCCTCGATTTCCGGGGCGCAGGTGGTGCCATTGTTGGTGCCGGTGTTGAAATCGGGCAGGAGGCCGTCAAACAGAAACGGGATGCGCGAGCGGATCGAATGACAGTCATAAAGAACCGCGATGCCGTGCAGGTCCCTGACCCGGTTCAGTTCTGCTTCCAGCGCTGCATGATAGGGCGCGTGCCAGGACCGGCGCCGGGCCTCGATCTCGCCGCTGTCCGGTTCGCAGCCGTTAAGGTAGATCGGCGCGCCGTCAAAATCCGTGAGCGGGCAAAGGCCGGTGGTGTTCTGGCCGGGATAGAGGCTGGTTCCGGCCGGGTCCCGGTTGGCATCGATCACATAGCGGTGGAACGTGGCCTCAACCCGGGTCACGCCGGGCAGAAGGCCCTCATAGAGCCTGTCCACATGCCAGTCGGTGTCCGCCCGTTTGCGGCCCGTTTCGTTCAGCCGGTGCCAGATTGTGCCGGGAATGAAGGTTCCCGAATGGGGCAGGCCGAGAACGATGGGGCTATCGCCGCGGGTGACCTCAACCGGCTGCATGGCGGGCTCCCAGATCGATCAGGTGCGCGTCGGACAGGACGGAAGCCAGCCCGCGTGAGCGGACCAGGCAGGCCGCCGTCTCCAGATCGTTGGCCAGATACCGGTCTGCATCCAGCGGCGGTACATCCTGGCGCAGCCGGGTGATGACGCTCTGCAGGGCCGGGCTTGTCTTGAGCGGTCTGCGGTGTTCAATCCCCTCCACGGCGCAGAGCAGCTCAACCCCCAGAATATGCGACAGATTGCGGGTCATTTGGGCCAGGCGCCGGGCGCCATGGGCCGCCATGGAGACATGGTCTTCCTGATTGGCGCTGGTCGGCGTGCTGTCGGTGGAACAGGGATTGGCCAGATGTTTGTTTTCGCTCATCAGGGCGGCGGTGGTGACTTCCGCAATCATCATGCCGGAATTGAGGCCGGGATCGCGGGCGAGAAAGGGCGGCAGGTCGCAAGACAGCGCCGGGTCGACCATCAGGGCCACCCGCCGCTGGGCAATGGCCCCCAGTTCCGCCACCGCAAGGGCAATCTGGTCGGCGGCAAACGCCACCGGTTCGGCGTGGAAATTGCCGCCCGACACGATCCGGTCTGCTTCGTTCAGCACCAGCGGATTATCGGTCGCCGCATTGGCCTCGATTTCCAGCGTGGTGGCCGCCATGCGCAAGAGGTCGACACAGGCCCCGGCCACCTGGGGCTGGCAGCGGATGCAATAGGGGTCCTGCACCCGGGTGTCTCCAACCCGATGGCTTTCGCGGATCTCAGAGCCTTCCATGAGGGTGCGCATGGCCCGGGCGACCTCGATCTGGCCCCGATGCCCGCGCAGGGCGTGAATTTCCGGCAGCAGCGGCGCGGTCGAGCCCATGATGGCATCGGTGGACAGGGAGGCGGTGACAAGGGTGGCTTCACCCAGGCGCCAGGCGTCGAACAGGCCCGTGAGGGCGCAGGCGGTGGAGAACTGGGTGCCGTTGATCAGCCCCAGCCCCTCCTTGGGGCCGAGCGTGACCGGTTCCAGCCCGGCTTTTGCAAGGGCGTCGCCCCCCGGCATGCGGGTGCCGTTGACGACCGCTTCGCCTTCGCCGATCAGGACGGCGGTCATATGGGCCAGCGGGGCCAGATCGCCGGAGGCGCCAACGGAGCCCTTGGCGGGCACGACCGGGGTCACATCGCGGTCAAGGCAGTCTTCAATCAGGCGCAGCACCTCAAAGCGCACGCCGGAGGCTCCGCGCCCCAAAGACAGAAGTTTCAGCGCCATCATCAGCCGGGTGGTGGTCCGCTCCAGGAGTTCGCCAACACCGCAGCAATGGGAGAGGATCAGGTTGCGCTGCAAGGTGGCGGTGTCGTCCGGGGCGATCTTGAGGCTGGCCAATTTGCCAAAGCCGGTATTGACCCCGTAAACGGCCATGGTTCCCTGGGCGGCGGCAGCGACCCGCTCGGCAGCTGCCACAATGGCGGCTTCCGCGCTGCGGTCGATGCGCACGGGTAGGGCATCCCGGTAGATCCGCTCCAGATCCGCCAGGGTTACGCTGCCCGGGGTAAGGGTGAGCGGGCTCATGCGGAATCTCCAAACAGGCGGGTGTCAAGGGCGTTGAAACCGATCCGGTAGCTGAGTTCTGCCGGATGAGTGGCGGACCAAATGGCGAGATCCGCGCGTTTCCCGGCTTCCAGCGTGCCGCGGTCGTCAAGGCCAAGGGCCCTTGCGGCATGGCAGGTGACACCGGTCAGCGCCTCTTCCGGGGTCATGCGGAACAGCGTGCAGCCCATATTCATGGTCAGAAGCAGAGAGGCGAGCGGCGAGGAGCCGGGATTGCAGTCGGTCGCCAGGGCAATGGGCACGTTATGGGCGCGAAGAAGGTCCAGAGGCGGCTGTTGGGTCTCGCGCAAGGTGTAAAACGCACCGGGCAATAACACGGCAACGCTGCCGCTGTCTTTCAACGCTTTCACGCCTGTTTCGTCCAGATATTCCAGATGGTCGGCCGAGAGGGCCCCATAGCGGGCAGCAAGGGCCGCGCCGCCCAGATTGGACAATTGTTCTGCGTGAAGCTTTACCGGCAGGCCAAGCTTTTGGGCCGCGTCAAATACCCGGGCCATCTGCTCAGGTGAAAAAGCGATGCCTTCGCAAAAGCCGTCCACCGCATCCACCAGTCCTTCGGCATGGGCCGCTTCCAGCGCGGGCAGGCAGACCTCGTCCAGATAGGCATCCGGTCGGCCCTGATAGTCTTCCGGGACCGCATGGGCCCCCAGAAAGGTGGTGCGGACCGTGACCGGCCTGAGGGCGGCTATTTTGCGGGCGGTGCGCAACATGCGCAGCTCCGTCTCGAGATCGAGGCCATAGCCGGACTTGATTTCCAGCGTGGTCACGCCTTCGCGCAGCAGGGCATCGACCCGGGGCAAAGCCTGGTCCAGCAGAGCGTCTTCGCTGGCTGCGCGGGTTGCCCTCACGGTGGCAACAATGCCGCCGCCCGCCCGGGCGACCTGCTCATAGCTTGCCCCTTCCAGCCGCATTTCAAATTCCTTCGCCCGATTGCCGCCAAAAACAACGTGGGTGTGGCAGTCAATTAGGCCGGGCGTGATGAGCCGACCGTGCATGTCTTGTGCCGGAAGGGCGCGGAAGGCGTGCGGCAGGTTGATGGCCGGGCCAACCCAGGCAATCCGGCCGTTGTCAATAACCAGTGCCCCGGTCTCGATCAAACCGTAGGGCGTGTCTGAACTGGTGCATGTGGCCAGACAGGCATTGGTCAGGAGGCGTTGGGACAAGAGCCATCTCCGGCTTGAATAGATCGCGGTATAAGATAATATGCATGCACATATTAATGTGTCAACGAAGGAAATCAGGCATGCCGGTGCACGCTGAAACACGCCTTTTTGCTCAAAAGGCCTTGCTGCCGCAGGGGTGGGCGGACAATGTCGCTATCACGGTGTCCCGGAACGGGACCATCGCATCCGTCGATGTTGACGGCCCGCTTGATGGGCATGAACGCGTCGGCATTTTGCTGCCCGCCCCGGCCAATCTGCACAGCCATGCGTTTCAGCGGGCCATGGCCGGGCTCAGCGAGCGGCGCGGGGCAGGTGGCCGGGATAGTTTCTGGACCTGGCGCCAGATCATGTTCCGGTTTCTGGATGTCTTGCGGCCGGAGGATGTGGAGGCGATTGCTGCCTTTGTGCAGATGGAAATGCTGGAAGCCGGATATGCGGCGGTCGGGGAATTCCATTACCTGCACCACCAGCCGGGCGGAGTGCCTTATCAGAACCTGGCTGAACTGTCAGAGCGGATCATGGTGGCGGCGTCCGAGACCGGTATTGGCCTGACCCATCTTCCCGTTTTCTATCAGTTTGGCGGCTGCGACCGGCGCCCGCTGGCGCAAGGGCAGATCCGGTTTGGCAATGACACGGACCGGTTTGCAGCGCTGCATGCCCTGGCTGCGGAAGCGCTCAAGGCCCTGCCTGCCGATGCAAGGCTGGGGGTGGCGCCCCATTCCTTGCGTGCGGTGGATGAAGATGGCCTGGCCCTGGCGGTGGCGCTGGCCCGGGGGCGGCCGTTGCACATGCATCTGGCCGAGCAGGTGGCCGAAGTGGAGGAGGTTCAGGCGGCCAAGGGCTTGCGCCCGGTCGAATGGCTTCTGGACCACCATGGCGTGTCAGAAGACTGGTGCTTGATCCATTGCACGCAGATGACGGAGCAGGAAACGCATGGCCTGGCGGCAACCGGCGCGGTGGCCGGGCTGTGCCCGATCACCGAATCAAGCCTCGGAGACGGTATTTTTGATGGGGTCCGCTATCTGGAGAGCGGCGGCCGGTTTGGAATCGGCTCGGATTCCAACATCCGCATTTCCCTGCCGGAGGAGCTGCGCACACTGGAATATTCCCAGCGGCTCAGGGACCGGTGCCGGGCGTCGGTGGCGACCCGGGAGAAATCAACCGGCCGGGTTCTGTTTGATGGCGCGGTGGCGGGCGGAGCGCAGGCTCTTGGCCGTCCGTCCGGACGGATCGCCGAAGGTGCCCTGGCAGATCTTGTGGCACTGGATGCTTCCGCCATCGATCTGGAGGGCAAGGCAGGGGATGATCTGCTTGACAGTTTTGTCTTTGCCGGAGACGACCGCATGGTGCAGGAGGTCTGGTCGGCGGGACGGCATGTTGTGCGGGGCGGAAACCATGTAAAAGGCGATCTCATCCGCGCACGCTACCGGGCCACGATGGCCTCCTTGCGTGCCCGACTGTAGGACGGTGACGTGACGCTGACAGACACGAATTCCTGGACCGGAATCCGCGCCGTGCTTTTGCGGCGGATACATGAGCGGATCTGGCAGCCGGGGGAACTGATCCCTCATGAAGCCGATCTGGCAGCGGAATTCGGCTGTGCCCGAACCACCGTCAACCGGGCGCTGCGGGACTTGGCTGAGAGCGGGCTTGTGGTGCGCAAGCGCAAGGCGGGCACACGAGTGGCCGTCAACCCGCCCCAGCGGGCCACGCTGACGATCCCGATCCTGCGCGAGGAAGTGGAAAGCCTGGGACGGAGCTACCGGCACAGTATTCTGGCCCGGGAGCTGAAGCCCCTGCCGCCGATGCTACACGGAGCGTTTCAGGTGTCTTTGGGCGAGGATGTTCTGTTTCTGAAGACCCTGCATTTTGCCGATGAGCGGCCCTACGCGTTTGAAGAACGCTATATCAACCTGAAAGCAGCGCCGGAGGCGGAAAAATTGCGATTTCAGGATGTCAGCGCCAATGAATGGCTGGTGCACAATGCGCCCTACAGCCACGGGGACCTGTCCTTCTTCGCCCTGAATGCGGATGAGGCCCTGTGCGAAAAGCTGGACGCGGTGCCCGGCACGGCCCTGTTTGCCATGGAGCGTATCACCTGGTCCGGTAACCAGCCGATCACCCATGTCCGCCTGATCTTCGCCCCCGGCTACCGGATGCGCACGGAGATTTGACGGGTGCTTTGGAGGGGGCGGTCAGACGGTCAATGGGCGGACTGGCGGTTTTGGAGCGTTTGATTGCGCCATGAGAGCGGGGAAAATGTTCGCCGCACTCCTGTGTGCAACCCGCGGGCCGTCGTTAAAGACCACAGAGGCTGAGGTTGATTTCAATCAGCACCGCGCACGGGAATGCTCTCCCGGGTTTTTGGGGAGACGAGGCGCTGCGCAGCAAACACCATGGCTGCAATGGACAGGCCCGCCAGATCGGACCACAGACCGCCTTCTATCATCAGGAGAGCAGAAGCGATGAGGCCCAGGCGCAGATATGAGGCGGCGACTTTTCCGAGGAACCAGCCCTGGACACCCGAACTCAGCAGAAACACCCCAATGATTGCCGTTCCGCCGGCGCGCAGGATGTCTATGACAGTGCCGTCCATGAGGATTGCCGAATTGTAGAAAAACATGAACGGAACAATGAACGCGGCCAGTCCGAACTTGAAAGAGGTGACGGAGGTTGCCATGGGATTTGCGCCAGAGATGCCGGCCGCCGCGTAGCTTGCGAGCGCCACCGGAGGTGTGATCGCTGAAAGGACCGCGAAGTAGAAAACAAAGAAATGTGCAGTCAGCGTTGGAATGCCAAGCTGCACCAGGCCTGGCGCAACCACGGAGGCCGCGACCGCATAGGCAGCGGTTGTCGGCATGCCCATGCCCAGCAGGATCGCGATACACATGGCGAAGAACAAGGCGAGAAGCTGACTGGCTGCAGCGAGGTCGAGAAGCAGGCTGGAAAACCGCGCGCCTACACCCGTCAGGCTGATCACGCCAACGATGATACCGGCACAGGCGCAGACCGCAATGATCTGGATCGACATGACACCGGCCAGTTCAAACGCCTTGATGATTGAGCGCAGGCCCATGCGATGCGGAGTGAACCAGGAGACTACGGCGGCCGAGACAGTCGCAAGCGTTCCCGCACGGATTACCGAATAGCCCATGAAAAGAGCAGCGATCAGAATGACGATCGGCACAAAGAGATAGACCCGCGCCACCATCTCCCGGAACTTCGGCAGTTCATCGTCGCGCATGCCCCGCATGCCGAGCTTCGCCGCCTCGAAATCGACCATGAAGTAGATCGAGGCAAAATAGAGTACGGCAGGAATGATGGCGGCGATCGCGATGTCCTGATAGGGAATGCCGGTGATCTCGGCCATGATGAAGGCCCCGGCCCCCATGATCGGGGGCATGATCTGGCCGCCTGTCGATGCGGCAGCTTCCACGGCCCCAGCTGTCTTCTTTTCGTATCCGACCCGTTTCATCAGCGGAATGGTGAGGGAGCCGGTGGCGACGACGTTTCCGGCGGAAGTCCCGTTGATCATGCCCATCAGTCCGGATGCAAAAATCGCCACTTTCGCCGGTCCCCCCCGCGCGCGCCCTGCGGCGGCAAAGGCAAAATTCACGAAATAGTCGCCCACCTTGGAGGCCTGCAAGAAGGCGGCGAAGATGATAAAGAGGATGATATAGGTGGACGATACAGCTGTGGTTGGCCCCAGAATACCGGCATCAGAATAGACATGTCCGAAGAAACGCTGCCAGGTGTAGGCACTTTGCACCGCCAGAATGCCGGGAAGCAGATGGGCTGTGAAAGTGTAGATCAGGAACACGGCCGTGATAATGACCAGGGCGAGGCCCGCGACCCGGCGGGTCAGTTCCAGGATCAATGCAGATCCAGCCGTCGCGGCGAAGGCGACCCCGATTGGAACGAATGTGGTGCCGACGGAGTTCCTGGCCGCCGTGTCATAGATCGCGATGAAATAGGTTGCCACAACAACAGCGCAGACGGCGAGCACGATATCGGACGCGGCAAAGCGCTCGCGTCCGCGGCGCTCTAGCCAACCGGTGAGGATCGCTCCGAACGTTGCGATGAGCAGCGGAAAACCGAACCACCACACTTCGTTTTCGTAGATCTCGGTGCCCGGAAATGCCGCCCAGGTCGTCAGTCCGCCCATCTGAGGCAGGGTGCCGGAATGGATGGTATGAACAAAACCGATCACCGTAGCCCCTGAAACGAGTGCAGGGGCAAGGAGCAGCAGGGCTAAAATGCTGACGAGCCGCGTATTGCGATGCGGGGCACCGGTTGCATGAAAGATATGTGCAGAAAAAAGCAGAAAGCCGAGAGCCAGAGCGCCGGCAATATGGGCGATGCGGAAGTTCCAGGTCTCCATCGGAAACTGAGGCAGGAGCGGAATGGTTATTCCGGTCCATGCGGAAATGGATACGCCATTGAGCGCAACCATGTGAAAGGCAGCATAGGTTGCAGACAAGCCTGCCATGACGAGATAAGCGCGCCCGTCGAAGAGACGCCGATTGCTCTCGATTGGATCTTCATCCACACCGTCAGCCAGAACTTTTTTGCCGGCGTTCTCGGCTGCCTGGTCGGTCTTGTCTGTCATGGGGTCCTGCTGCGGCCGATCCGAACGGCTCTGTCCTGTTTGGTCGGGGGATGTCACTGCCTGAAGGCCAGGCGGTGCGGACTTGATCGGGCACCCGCGCGAGGACGTCCGCGCGCGGGTGCGCTAGGCGGTCAATTGCCGTAGATCATATCCGCAGGAATGTCAGCGCCTTGGGTTTCCTGGAACCAGCGCGCTGCACCTGGGTGCCACTTCATGACCTGGTTGCGGTCCCAGAATTCCGGAAGTGTCGAACGGGCGGCTTTGTGGGTGGCGACCATGCGATCGTTGTCGGACATGACCGCCTTTACGACGCCATACACGAAGGTTTCAGGCAGATCGCAATTGGCGATCGCGAAGTTCCACATGGAGACGGAGCGCACCGGTGCTTCCAGCGTCGTGTAGCTGTCTGCTGCAATATCGAAATTCGCCACTGGGAACGCCTTCGTGATCGTGGCCTGTTCTTCTTCCGTGAATTCGATGATGTTGATGTCGGTCTGTACTTCCAGCTGGCTGACGGCCGGAACCGGAACGCCTGCGGCAAACGCAATCACGTCCAGAAGGCCGTCCTGCAACTGGCTGCCCAGGTCGGACCAGCCACCATTACGGCGCTCGAACTTGACGCCGAGCTCTTCCATCATACGCGGGAAATAGGTGTCGGATGTCGACCCTGCCGGACCGAAGCCAATACGCGCTCCTTCCGGAATGTCAGCAACGGAGGTGATGCCTGAAGAACTCAAGGTCGTGATCGAGAACGGGGTCTGGTACATCGGGAACATGGCGCAGGCCTTGTCCATCTGCAATCCTGGCGCAATGGGATTGGAACCGGCAATCGATTCTGCCGCCGGACCCATGGTGGTCATGCCAAATGGCAGGTCGCCGGAATGCACAAGCGCCATGTTCTGCATCGGTCCGCCGGTGACCTCGGCAGCGCCTGACACACCAAGCTCTTCACCGGCAATGTTGGCCCAACCTGTGCCATATCCGAAATAGGTTCCACCCTGCGATCCCGTTCCCACGGTAAAGCTGTCCGGCCAGCCAGTCTTGTCAACTGTGTCTGCGACCGCTGCGGTTGCGGTCAACCCGGCGATCACAAAGACGCCGGTCATCATGCTGAAATTCATGAGTTCCTCCACTTTTCATAAAGGGTCTGTCGCCCGAGCCCACATCCTCCTGTGGACAGCAAACACCGGCCCTTCACCAGATATGCAGGCTAAACCTGCATATTGTCGCTGCACAGCGCAGAAGGTTTATATAAAAAAATGGAATAATAGAAAGCTATGCCGTCGTCGCAATCTGGTCCACATGCTGTTCAAGCGTCTGCAGAAAAGCGTCACGTGAAGGGTCCCGCGTATCGCGAACCCAGGCGACAGACAAGGCCAGTTTGTTTTTTGCTGGCCCAGCCGGCAGATCCAGCGAGACGAACACCACACCTTTGACGGTAAGTCTGGAGATCCAACGGGGAACGATGGCGATCCCGACACCCGTGCTCACCAGATTGACGATGGTCTGTTTTTCCTCGGCAATCTGCGCGACCCGGGCGGGCAACCCTGCCTCCAGGAACAGTTTCATCGTCAAGTCGTGGCTGTGCGGCCGCGACCCCTTGTCCGGAATGATCAACGGTTCATCGGCCATGTCTTCGACCGAAATACGGTTCCTCTGTGCAAGCGGGTGGGTCTCGGGAACCGCAACGACCGCCGTTTCGAAAAACAACGATTTCAGCAAAAGGCGAGGGTCGAGAACCTCGGGTGGCCGGACGACCGCGACATCGAGCCGTCCCGTCAGCAATCTTGGCAGCAAGCGGATTGTCTTTTGTTCAAGAAGCTGAATGTCGACCTCCGGATGCGCTTCCCTGAAGAGCGGGATCAACCTGGGAACAAGACCGACCGCCGCGCTGTCAATTGCCCCAATGCGCAAAACTGACGCGTTGTCCCTCTGGCTTTCCCTGAATTCGGCTTCGAGGCGGTCAGCGCGGTCCACGATGTCGCGGGCCGCCTCCAGCAGGTCGCTTCCGGCCTGGGTCAGCGCAACGCTCCGTGTCGTGCGCGTCAGCAAACGGCTGCCGAGACTGTCCTCCAGCAATTTGATCTGCCGCCCCAGTGACGCGGGCAGGATATCGAGTTTCTGCGCGGCGCGGCCGAAATGCAGCGTATCTGCGACAGCGATAAAACACTTCAGTTGACGAAGTTCCATGGATCTCTTCGATTATATCATTTTTTTATATGATCTATCCAGCATTGCCGGAATGACAGGAGATTGCAAGTCTAGGGCCGACACAGCGGTGGCCAGGGATGGTCATGCTCTCCCGCCAGCCCGAACAAGCAGGAATTTGCAATGCGCAGCTATCAGATTGCGGCCATCCCGGCGGATGGCATTGGTCCGGAAGTGATTGAAGCAGGATCGGAAGTCCTCGCTGCGCTCGGTCAGCGGTCCGGAGATGTGAGCTTTGACCTGACCTTTTTCGACTGGGGCTCTGACCGTTACAAGAAGCATGGCGAGATGATGCCAGCTGACGGGCTTGACCAGTTGAAGCCGTTCGATGCGATTTATTTCGGGGCCGTTGGTGCGCCGGACGTGCCCGACCACATCACACTTTGGGGATTGCGGCTGCCAATCTGCCAAGGGTTCGATCAATATGCCAATGTGCGGCCCACCAAGATCATTCCGGGCGTCACATCTCCCTTGCGCGATGTCGGGGTGGGGGACCTCGACTGGGTGATCGTCCGGGAAAACTCCGAAGGTGAATATTCCGGCAATGGCGGGCGTGCCCACCGGGGCTTGCCGGAGGAAGTCGGCACCGAAGTCG